>NZ_JAHLEM010000252.1 GCF_018883605.1 Streptomyces niphimycinicus
TCGGCCTGTGGAGCCGGTGTAAGACCTCAACGGGAGTCCTCCCGGCGGGGCAGTCGGTGACGAAGCAGGAAGCCCTACGGCGCGAGCCGTAGGAATCCCCCTCGTTTACGAGGGGGAGGAAGTCAACCTGGGTGTGCCACCACCAGGCTGCGCCGCCGCATCAGCTCCTCCAGCCGCTGCTGGGTGTCGGTGCCCGGGCGGGGGTTGTGCAGGATCAGATGGTGCCCGGGGTGCTCGGGCAGCGGCAGCAGCGTGGCGTCGAAGACCAGGGTCCCGGCCGTGGCGTGGTCGACCGCCTTCACCGCGCTGGTGTGCTCGGCCACGTCGTGGCGCGCCCACAGCTCCGCGAACTCCGGGCTGACCGCGGCCAGGTCGCCGGCGATGCGATCGAACTCCGGATCGTCCGGATAGTGTGCCGCATCGGCCCGGAAGCCGGCGGCCACCTGGGACGCGGTCTTAGCCCAGTGCCGGTGCAGCGCCCGGTAGCGGGTGTTGGTGAAGAACGAGACCAGGCAGTTGTGGTCGGTCTCGCCGTAGCCGAACACCTCCCGGGCCATGTCGTTGACCGCGGTGAAATTCCAGTGGCGGTCGCGGACATAGCCGGGCCGCGGCAGCCAGGAGTCGAGCAGCCGGAGCAGCTCCGGCGAGGTGGGCACGGCAGGCGCGGGCGCGTCCCGCGGCGGGTTGAGCCCGGCCAGCCGGTACAGGTGGCCGCGTTCGGCCGCGTTCAGCAGCAGCGCGCGGGCGATGGCGTCGATGACCTCCTCGGACACCGTGATGTCGCGCCCCTGCTCCAGCCACGTGTACCACGACACCCCGACCCCGGAGAGCACCGCGACCTCCTCGCGCCGCAGCCCCGGGGTGCGCCGCCGACCGCCGTCCGGCATACCGACATCGGCCGGTGAGACCCGCGCCCTGCGGCTGCGCAGAAACCTCCCGCAGCTCGGCGCGGCGGCGGTCACGGGACAAGGGGGAGCGAGCACTGGCCATGAGGCAAACCCTAAGGGTCCTTCTCCGTTGCGTCAGGAACAGGTCTCGCGTCAGTTCGCGCTTGAGGACCGAGGTCTCGGTGAGCCCGTAGCCCTCCAGGATCACCGTGTCGTACGCGGCCTCGAAGCGCTCCAGCAGCGCCACCGGCAGGGCAGCCCCGCCCGAGACGGCGACCCGCGGATACGCGGGCCGGCGCGGGGCCGCGGTGGCCGCCTCGGTGAGCGCGTGGTACATCGTGGGCACGCCCATGAACACCGTGACGTTCTGGCCGACCATCAGGTCCGGCGCGCCGGTCCCGGTGAACCTCGGGGTGAGCACGAGCGCCGCGCCGACCCGCATCGTGGCGTTGAGCGATACGCCGTATCGGGAGCGGACCGGGGTGGTCCAGCGATGGAAGCAGCCGTTCCGTGGCTTACGGGCCGGCCGTACGCACAGGGATGGACACAGCGTGTTGTGCCGCGGAACACCCCCCTCAGCGCACGGTGATGACCAGCTTGCCCGTGGTGCGGCCGGTCTCCCCCTGGACATGGGCCCGGGCGCCCTCGGCGAGCGGGAAGGTGCCGGAGACATGGGCGCGGAGCCTGCCCCGGTCGACCAGCTCGGCGATGGCACGCATCCCGGCCTGGTCGTGCTCGACCAGCAGGGTGACGGCGCGGACCCGTGCCTGCTCCGCCGCGGCCCGGGTGTCCTGGGCGCACGGCAGCAGGGAGACGAGGACACCGCCGGGGCGTAGCACGCTCACCGAACGGGTGGCGGTCTCCCCGCCGATGGCGTCGAGGACGACGTCGTAGCGCTCCTCGGTGTCGGTGAAGTCCTCGGAGCGGTGGTCGACGCAGACATCCGCGCCGAGTTCGCGCAGGAAGTCGTGCTTGGGGGCGCTCGCCGTCCCGGTGACATGTGCGCCGTGCTCCTTGGCGAGCTGTACGGCGAGATGGCCGACACCGCCCGCCGCGGCGTGGATCAGCACCCGCTGCCCGGCCCGCAGGTCCGCGGTGTCCACGAGGGCCTGCCAGGCGGTGAGCGCGGCCAGCGGCAGCGCGGCCGCCTGGATGTGGTCGATCCCGGCGGGCTTGACGGCGAAGGCGCGGGCGGGACCGGTCACATACTCGGCGTGGGAACCCGCCCCGTACGGGTAGGGCAGCATGCCGAACACCTCGTCACCGGGCTGGAAGAGGGTGACGCCGAAGCCGGTCTCCACCACGGTGCCGGAGACGTCCCAGCCCAGGGTCAGCGGCGGGGGCGGCAGGAAGATGCTCAGGGCGCGGTGCTTGAAGTCCGTGGGGTTGAGCCCGGCCGCGTGTACGGCGACGAGGATCTCGCCGGGGCCGGGCGCGGGCCGCGGCAGCTCGGTCAGCCGCAGCACCTCGGGGCCGCCGAGGGCCGTCTGGTGCAGGGCGAGCATCACGGGGGCGCCGTCCGGGGCGGCGGGGTACGGGGAGTCCGGGGCGGCAGCCGGGGCCGGGGAGTCGAGGTTCTCGGGGGTGTCCGTCGAAGGGGTGTCCGTCGAAGTCATGGCTCGATCCTGGCCGTACGGTCCGGGTCTGGGCGATGGCCAGAAGGTCAGCCTCCGATACATTCCTGCCATGCCGATCGACCCTGCCGCCCGCCACGTTCCCGGCGCCCACCGCGCGTCCGGCGCCCGCGCCACTCCCACTGCCCGTCCCGTGTCCGCCGTGTCCGCCGTGTCCGCCGTGCCCGCCGTGTCCGCCGCGTCCTCCCGGGCCCGTGAGCTGGCCGACCGTGCGGCCGAACTGGAGCGCCGGATGCGCCCGGACCCGCGGCCCGGCGCCCACAAGGTCGTCGTCCTCGCCCTCGACGGCGTCTATCCCTTCGAACTCGGCATCCCGCACCGGGTCCTGGGCTCCGCCGACGGCCGCTATGAGGTGCTGTCCGCGAGCGTGGACGGGCGGCCCGCGCGTACCGACTCGGATCTGACCGTCACCCCCGGGCACGGGCCCGAGGTGCTGGCCGAGGCGGACACCGTGGTCATCCCGCCGTACGCGATCACCCGGGCCTCGGCCGCCGCCCCGGAGCCGCGGGCCCTCGCCGCCCTCTCCCGGGTCCGCCCCGGCACCCGGCTGGTGTCCATCTGCACCGGCGCCTTCCTGCTGGCCGCCGCCGGTCTCCTGGACGGGCGCCGGGCCACCACCCACTGGGCGCTCACCGACCACTTCCAGGAGCTGTTCCCCCGGGTCGAGCTGGACGCCGGTGTGCTCTTCGTCGACCACGGTGATGTGCTGACCTCCGCGGGGGCGGCGAGCGGTGTCGATGTCTGCCTGCATCTGGTGCGCCAGGACCACGGCAGCGAGGTGGCCAACCATGTCGCCCGTTGCTGCGTCGTGCCGCCGTACCGGGACGGCGGGCAGGCGCAGTACATCGAGCGGCCACTGCCGTCGGCCGGCGAAACCGGCACCGGGCCGACCCGCGACTGGGCGCTGCGGCGGCTGGAACTGCCCTTGTCGCTGGACGAACTGGCCGCGCACGCGGCGATGAGCACCCGTACCTTCGCCAGGCGCTTCCGGGAGGAGACCGGCCTGAGCCCCGGCCGCTGGCTGACCCAGCAGCGGCTGCGGCGGGCGCGGCACCTGCTGGAGTCCAGCGATCTGCCGGTGGAACGGGTCGCCCACGAGGTCGGCTTCGCCACCGCCACCTCGCTGCGGCGGCACCTGGCGGCGGAGGCGGGGGTGGCCCCGTCGGCGTACCGGCGCACCTTCCGCGCCTCGGCCCCGGCCGCGGGCGGTGTCAGGGAGGCGTCACGGGCCGGGGGCTGAGGGGCCGTTGTCGCCGGATGTGCGTTACGCACTCGGCAGAAAGTCCAGCGTGAGCAGGCCGAGATAGCCGGTCGGCAGGAAGCGGTGGTCCTCCAACGAGCTGCCGCAGAGCTGCTCGATGCGGCGCGGCCGGTTGAGGATCGTATTGCGGTGGCAGTACAGCAACCCGGCGGCACGGGCGGCGGAGCGGCCGCTCTGGTACCAGATCGTCAGCGTCTTGAGCAGCACCTCCCGCTCGTCGTCCGGCAGGTCGAGCACCGCGCCCAGGGCGCGTCCGGTCAGCCGCTCGGCGAGGGCCGGGCTGGAGATCGAAGGGGTCGGAGACGCCGATCCGGCCGGCCGGATCGCGGTTGAGCGCCCTGATCAGCCGGAACACGCTGGAGTGGCCGAGTGCCACCAGGCCGATCTCGCGGTCGCCGCGGATGCGCCAGGCGGCGGGGAAGGAGTAGGCCGCGCAGGCGTCGTGGGCGGCGCTGAAGGTGTGATGGGCGGCGATGTAGAGGGTCGCCACGGCCACGGCGTACGGACCGGTGGCCGGCAGGCCGAGGATCTCCAGTGCCTCGGCGGCCAGTTGGGGGTCCCCGCCGCGGCCTTCCAGCAGGGCGTCGAAGGTGGCCTGCCGGCGCCCGGCGGGCGCTCGACTCCCGCCAGGGACTCCAGGATCGCCCGCAGGTTCTCCTGCGCCGATGCGGCGAGGATCTCCAGCGGCACGGCGCCGATCGCCTGGTACCTCGGCTCCTGCGCGACGATCTGCTCCACGATGCGGCGGCTGAGTTCCGGGACCTGGCCGAGCATGCGATGGGCCACCGCCGTAAAGGCGGTGCGGGAATCTGCCGACATGTGTCGGGAGGGTAGCGAGGGATTTCCACTGCGTGAACAGTCCGTGACCGTCGGCTTGAGAACACCTGGACTCAAGTGCGAACGGGGGTTGAACAGCAGGCGAACGCGCCCTGCACAATCAGCCCCGCCAGAGGCTGTGCACCGGAACAGAGCGGCAGCTCGGGCCCACGCATACCGTGAGCCGACCGAGAGATCCCCGCCGTTCACGGACCCGACGCACGCGCGTCACGGGTATCCGCTCAGGGAGGCGAATGCGATGCAGGAGATGCAGTACCGCGCACCGGACGGCGAGCACGAGGGGTGGCTCGAACCCGCCGAGCACAAGGGGTGGTTCGAACCAGGACACCGGCACGCGCCCCAGACGAAGCAGGGCATCGTGGTGACCACCACGATGCCACTGCCCCGCTCCGAGCCCCCCGTGGCGCACCAGGGCCGGCCCCAGCCGCACGGCGCGCCCGCCCACCACACCGACCAGCGGCCGACGGTCACCCAGCGGCACACCGAGCAGCTCCACCGCAGGTACGCCGAGATCCTTCAGGAGGTGCGCATCGCCCAGTGCGGCATCCAGATCCTCTTCGCGTCCCTGCTGACCCTCGGGGTGACCCCGAAGTTCGCGCAGCCGACCGCGTTTCAGCAGTGGACCTACTGTGCCGCGCTCGGCTGCGCGCTCGGCGCGGCCGGGACGCTGCTCGCGCCCGCCGCCCTGCACCGGCTCGTCCGGGGCGACCACGCCAGGGACGCACTGGTCGATTCCGCCAATCGCTGTCTGATAGCGGGGATGACGTTTCTCGCCCTGGCGCTCAGCACCGCCATGACACTGATCGTGGATATGGCGATCGGGGCCATTCCCGCTCTCATCAGCGGCGCCGCGGCGCTGTTCTGGTTTCTCCTGCTGTGGCTGCTGGGGCCGATGCGCATCCGCAGACGGATACGGCCGGTCAGGCCGAAGGGTGTGCACACCGGCGCGACATCCGTGCCCGCCGGACCGGTTGCCCCCGAGCCCCGCTGACATGGCGGGGGCGGCCGGTGTCGCTCAGAACTGGTTCTCGCCCCCGTCGACGTACAGGTTGGCGCCGAGGATGAAGCTGCTCTGCTCGGAGGCGAGGAAGGCCACCGCGTTGGCGACCTCGTCCGCGCGCCCGATCCGGCCGAGTGGGACACCCGCGGCGAACTGGGCCTTGGTGACGGGCGCGTCCGTCGTGGCCGCCACGCCGTCCAGCCCGGGGGTGTCGATGGTGCCCGGGGAGACCACGTTGACCCGGATGTTCCGGTCCTTGAGCTCGTTGGCCCAGGTCCGGGCGAAGGACCGGAGCGCCGCCTTGGAGGCGGCATAGGTGCCGAACGCCGCGACACCGTCGTCGGCGCGCACCGAGGAGTTGAGGATCACCGAGGCGCCGTCGTTGAGCAGCGGCAGGGCCTTCTGCACGGTGAACACCGTGCCTCGCACATTGACGTCGAAGGTCTGGTCGAAGTGCTCCTCGGTGATCTGCTCCAGTGTCGCGAACGACGCGGCGGCGGCGTTGGCGAACAGCACGTCCAGCCCCCGGCCCCGGGTGCCGACCGTGTCGTACAGCCGGTCCAGGTCGGCGAGGTTCGAGATGTCGCCCGCCACCGCGGTGGCCCTCGCCGAGCCGATGGTCTCCACGGCCGCGTCCAGTTGGGTCTTGCGCCGGCCGGTGATGAACACGTGCGCGCCCTCGTCCGCCAGCCGTACGGCGGTGGCCAGGCCGATGCCGGTGCCGCCGCCGGTCACGACGGCGGTCTTGCCCTCGAGCTGTCCCATGAGAATGACCTCCCCAAAGAGTTTAGTACCGATCGGTACTGAATACGACCATAGCACTTCCGTACCGATCGGTGCGGAAGAGATAGAGTGGCGGGCATGGATACGCACCCGAAGGCGCCGATCGGCCGGCCGCGAGGATTCGACGCCGACGAGGCCCTCGAACGCGCCATGCGGGTCTTCTGGGAACAGGGCTACGAAGGCGCCAGCCTCACCGACCTGACCAGCGCCATGGGCATCACCCGCACCAGCATGTACGCGGCCTTCGGCAACAAGGAGGAGCTGTTCCGCAGGGCGCTGGAGCGCTATACCGAGGGCCCCGCCTCGTATGCGGCCCGGGCCCTGCGGGAACCGACCGCCCGGCAGGTGGCCACCGCGTTCCTGGGCGGCTCCGTCCGGGCCACCACCCGCCCCGACTGTCCCACCGGATGCCTCGGCGTCCAGGGCTCCCTCGCCGCCGGCGACCCGGGGCGCCCCGCCCGCGACGCCCTCATCGCCTGGCGCGACGAGGCCATCTCCCACCTCCGCGACCGGTTCCAGCGAGCCGTCGACGAGGGCGACCTGCCCCCGGACACCGATCCCGGACTGCTCGCCCGCTACCTCATGACCGTGGCGAACGGCATCGCCGTCCAGGCCGTCGGCGGCGCCACCCGCGACGACCTTCAGCAGGTGGCCGACATGGCCCTGCGAACCTGGCCGCCCGCCTGACACCATCCACTCCATGGTCAGCGCCCTGGCCATGACCTGGTCACCGACCGGCCCGGGACAAGGCGCGTACCCTGCCGATGCGGAGCCGATGCGGGACCCCGCTCAGACCACGCGAGAGGACACCCACCGTTGTCCGAGATCCATGACCGACCCGGGGAAGTGAACACGGCGGCCGTCGCGGACGGCATCGTGCCCGGCTTCGGCATCGACACCATCCACGAGGCGGCGCGGCGCCTGTCCGGTCATGTGGTGCGGACGCCGTTGCTGGCCTCCCCGATGCTGGACGAGCTGGTCGGCGCCCGTGTCCTGGTCAAGGCCGAATGCCTCCAGCTCACCGGCTCGTTCAAGGTGCGCGGGGCGCTCAATGCCCTGCTCACCCTGGACGAGGAGGCGCGCCGTGCGGGGATCGTGGCCTACTCCGCCGGTAACCACGGGCAGGGCGTGGCCGCGGCGGCACGGCTCGCCGGTTGCCCCGCGGTCATCGTCATGCCGCGGGACGCCCCGCGCATCAAGGTCGACAACTGCCGCTGGTGGGGCGCCGAGACCGTCCTGTACGACCCGCGGACCGCGGACCGGGAAGAGGTGGCCCGGAAGATCCTTCAGGACCGCGGCATGACGCTGATCCCGCCCTTCGACGACGTCAGGGTCATGGCCGGGCAGGGCACCGTCGGCCTGGAGATCGCCGAGCAGGCGCGCGAACTGGGCCTTACCCCGGACGCGGTCCTGGTGAACTGTAGCGGCGGCGGGCTGGCTGCCGGTGTGATCACCGCGCTCCGCCACGCCTTCCCCGGACTGGCGAACCACATCGTCGAACCGGCGGGCTTCGACAAGATGGCCCGCTCCCTGGCGACCGGCCGCGTATGCGCCAACCCCCACCCGCCCGGCGGCCTCATGGACGCGATCTCCGGCCCGGCGGCCGGTGCGCGCCCGCTGGCCGTCCTCCGCCCCCACGATGTGACCGGCCTGACCGTCACCGACGAGGAGGCCCTGGCCGCCATGGCCACGGCTCACCGGCTCCTCAAGATCGTGGTGGAGCCGGGTGGCGCCGCGTCCCTGGCGGCCCTGCTGTCCGGGAAGGCGGACGTAAGGGGCGGGACCGTGGTGCTCGTGGCGTCGGGCGGCAACGTCGATCCAGCCGTCTACCGCCGGGCGCTGGCGGACTGAACCGCCCCGCCGCCGATCAGGCCACCGAGGTCGAGACGTGCCGTCGGTGCACGTAGGCTCGGTGGATGGCGAAGTATTTCGATGTGCATCCCGATAACCCTCAGCAGCGCACCATCAGCAATGTGGCCGAGCGGATCCGCTCCGGTGGGCTGGTCGCCTATCCGACGGACTCCTGCTTCGCGCTGGGATGCCAGATGGGCAATCGTGACGGAATCAATCAGATCCGGTCGATTCGCAATCTCGACGACCGTCACCACTTCACCCTGATGTGTCAGAACTTCGCGCAGCTCGGCCAGTTCGTGCACATCGACAAGGATGTGTTCCGCGCGATCAAGGCGGCGACGCCCGGCAGCTACACCTTCATCCTCCCGGCGACGAAGGACGTACCGCGACAGTTGTCGCATCCGAAGAAGAAGACGGTCGGGGTCCGGATCCCCGACCATGTCGTCACCCAGGCCCTGCTCGCCGAGCTGGGTGAGCCACTGCTCTCCAGCACCCTGCTGCTGCCCGACGAGGACGAGCCGATGACCCAGGGCTGGGAGATCAAGGAGCGGCTCGACCATGTGGTGGACGCCGTGGTCGACTCGGGCGACTGCGGCACCGAGCCGACCACGGTCATCGACTTCTCCAGCGGCGAGGCCGAGATCGTACGCCGGGGAGCGGGCGACACGGCACGGTTCGAGTAGCGGCGCCACCGGGCCCCCGGCCACGCACCGATCAGGCGCCGGTCAGGCGGGTGGCCGGTGTGGCACCTCCTGGCCGTTGACGATGACCCGCCGGAAGGTCAGATCGTCGGTGTAGGCGACGCTGTCGGGATTGACGATGCCGGTGAAAGCGGAGCGGGAGAGGTGCACACCGCGCAGATGGTCGGTCTCCAGGCCGACCAGCCGCAGCACGCTCTGGGCGCCGTCGATCGCCATGCGGTCCATCTGGATGTTCCGCACGGACACCGGCATGGTCCCGTTCTCGCCGCCGTTGTAGGCCATGGTCACGAACGCGGTATCGCGCTCCACGCCCTGTCCGGTGAAGTTCCGGATACGCACACCGTCGATGAAGCCCCCGCGCTTCTTGTTCGCCTTGATGTACAGCGCGTGCTTGACGGGGTGGCGGCCGGGGAAGTCCGGTGGGTTGATCTCGCAGTTTTCGGCGAAGATGTCGCGCACCCCGCCGGACATCTCGCTGCCGACGGTCATCCCGCCCCAGCGGCCGGAGAACTGGCAGTCGCGCACGACGATGTTCCTGCTCGGCACGGAGACGCGGTGGCCGTCCTCGTCCCGGCCGGACTTGACGGCCACGCAGTCGTCGTTGGTGTTGAAGCGGCAGCCGGTGATGAGTACGTCGGAGCAGCACTCCGGGTCGCAGCCATCGGTGTTGTAGAGCGTGCTGTCCACGGTGACCCCGCGCACGGTGACATTGCTGGAGAGCACCGGATGCACGGTCCACATCGGCGGATCGACGATGGCCAGATCGCTGACCAGGACGTTGCGGCAGCGGTAGAACTGCACCATCTTCGGCCGCAGACAGTGGCCGTCGCCGAAGACCCGCCGGGCCACCGGCGTGCCCGTGGAGCCCATCTCGCGCAGCAGTTTCTGATCGGCCCCCTGCGGTCCACTGTCGCGGTACCAGCTCTCCCACGGGCCGAGCCGCGCCTGCCCGTCGAGGATGCCGGGTCCGGTGACCGCGACATCCCGTGCGCCGTACGCGTAGATGAAGGGCGAGTAGTTGTAGCACTCGGTGCCCTCCCAGCGGGTGAGCACCACCGGCAGAAAGTCGCGCGGATCGGGGCTGAAGGCGATGGTGGCGCCCGCGGTGACATGCAGGTTCACCCGGCTGCGCAGATGGATCGCACCGGTGAGGAATCGGCCCTCGGGGACGACGACCCGACCGCCGCCCGCCCGGTGGCAGGCGGCGATGGCGGCCCGGAACGCCGCGGTGTTCACCGTCCGCCCGTCGCCGACCGCGCCGTAGTCGGTGATCCAAAAGCTCCGGCGGGGGAAGGCGGGCGGCCTGATCCGGTCCAGGATCCCCGGCACCGCGCGCCACGCCCCGGTGTAGTCGGTGGCCGCGCCGGTGTGCGACGTGGCCGCGTACGCCTGCCCCGTGGGCAACTGGGGGAGCAGTGCGCCTGCCGCCAGCAGACCGCCGGTGCGCAGCGCCGAGCGGCGGGAAGGTCTCGGATGCATCGCCTGGCTCCTCAGGTGGTCCGGCCGATGGAGAGCCGGTCGAGGTCGGGGGCGGACTCGGTGTCGTTGGAGATCTCGATGGTGTTGGCGCCGGGTGTGAGGGTGACCGGGATGGAGGTCGTGCGCGGGGTGGTGTTCCCGGTGTCGGTCACGGTCACCTTGGTGGCCGGGCCGCCGTTGACGCTCACCTGGAACGAGCGGGTGCCGTTGACCGTGTAGTCGAGGTGGAGCGTGTGCTGCCCGCCGTCGGGGACGACGACATCGGGGAAGACCATGGCCGCCTGCTCGCTGCCGCCGATGTTGCGCACCTTTTCGCCGCCGGAGCAGGGTCCGCAGTTGGTCAGGCCCGTGCTGCCGAACTGGTTGGCCGAGTCCTCCGCCTCACGTGCCCAGATCCGGTCGGCCGGCAGTGGCCGCACCTTGACCTGGTCCGAGACCGACTTGAGCCGGCCGAGCACACCGAAGTCCGCCGTGACGGGGATATCGGCCGAACCGGCGTCCTGGCCGGGCGGGGAGGTGATCGTCCAGGTGCCCCGCACCGTCTGGCCGAGCCGTAGCGAGCGGGCCGTGACCGGGCCGCCGTCCGCGGTCCAGCCGGCCGGCAGCCGGGGGGCGAGGCTGACGCCGTCGAGCTGCTCGTCGGCGTCGAGCCGGAGAGCCGCCGTGACGGTGAGGGACCTCTGCCCGGGGCTCACCCACTGGAGACCGTGGGGCCGCACGGTGAGCGTGGTCTTGGGGGTGTACGAGGCCGGGGGCAGCGGGGCGACCGCGATCCGGTCCAGCCCCGGGCCGCGGCGCGCGGTGCTGAAGACCTGCACCGTGTTGCCGCCCGCCTTGAGCGGCACGGACACCGCCGTGCTCTCCGGCACCTCGGGACTGCCCGCGACGACGGGGACCTCGACCGGTGCCGCGCCGTTGACGCTCACCGACAGCGAGGAGGCGGCCTTGGCCGTGTGGTCCAACTGGAGCCGGTAGTCGCCGCTTTCGGGGGCGCGGACGTCGCGGTACGTCACGGAGTTGCGCGCCCCGCCACCGAGGCCGTCCACCCGCCGGCCGCCCGAGCAGGCGCCGCATGCCACCGAGTGGACCGCGCCCGACGACGCGTTCTGCCGGGCCTCGGCCTCCAGCGGCAACTGGGTACGGGTGGTCTTCGAGCGGCCGTAGGCCACCTGGATCTCGTCGATGCGCAGTTGCTCGTAGAACTCCGGCGCCTGTGGGCCGCCCCACAGGCTGCGCACCTCCAGCTTCAGATAGCGGGCGTCGCGGCCACCGATGTCGATGTTCCGCACCCCGCGGGCGCTGGGCAGGGTGCCGGAGCGCACCTGCGTCCAGCGCTTGCCGTCGCCGCTGGCGTAGACGCGGTAGTCCTTGATGCGCGCGGAGTCCTCGGGGCGCCCGAAGGACGACCGGGCGTGCGTCGGTGACCACTCGCGCTGGTTCACCGCCAGCGCCGTGGCGTGCTTGCGCGCGCCGAGGTCGAGGGTGACGGAGACGGGCAGCTCGCCGTCGCTGTCCCAGTAGGTCTCGTAGTCGCCGTCGGCGAGGTCGGCGGCCGGGTGGCCGGTCCGCGCGGAGGTGGCGGTGGCGCCGACACCGGACTGCGGATAGAAGGGCCGGCGGCCGTCGGTCTCGACCTTGAAAACGGTGTCGTACGGATCCCAGTCATGGATGCCGAGGATGGACAGATGGCCGCCGGACTGGCTGAAGCGCTTCTTCTCGCCGGTGCGCAGATTGGTGACCCGGCGCACCGGGTAGCCGTCGTCGCCCAGCCGCACCGTGTCGCCGCGGGGCGGGGTGACCACGTGGACGTACTGGGTGCGGTCGCCGTTCTCGCCCCGGCCCACGGTGACCACGCCATGGGCGCCGTCGTTCCAGAACCCGGGTTGCATCCCGCCGTACATATAGCCGCCGCCCTCGACGCCGTACACCGACTCCTTGATGGGCTCGACCCACTTGCCCATGAAGTCGTTGAACTCCTCCTGCTGGGGCGGGAGTTCGCCGTTCACCATGGGGGTCTCGGCCATGAGCGACTTGATGGAGGAGCCCGCGTTGGTGATGTAACGGCCGGTGCTGAGCCGGGCGTCGACCTCGTGGTCACCGCCGTCGTACCACCAGTCGCCGGTGGTCGGCAGCTTGTAGTCGGCCTCGGTCAGCCGGGGCATGGGGACGGTCACGGCGGCCGGGTAGTCGTACGCCGGGGTCATGCCGGTCTTCTGCTCATTGCTGACCGTGTCCATGATCGGCGTGTCTTCGTTGTTGTTGCTCAGCAGCCAGTCCGGGCGGCGCTCACGGATCTTCTCGTAGAGGCCGTGCTCCTCCCAGTACTCGTTGTCGTTGTCGATCCAGAACCCCGACAGATCCGGGTACTTCTCCATGGCCTCGAGGAACAGGTCGTAGCTGTACCTGCCGAAGCCCTGGCGTGTGGTCAGGTCGACCTGTTCGCCCTTGTACGCCGAGTAGGCGGCCGAATCCAGTGTCTCGACGCCATCCGCGTTGTGCCACTGCGGATCGTCGGTCATATAGAGGACGATGCGCACGCCCTTGGCCTTGCCGGCGGCCACCAGCTCGCCGAGCAGATCGCGCTCGGTGGCGCAGCTTCCGGGAACCTTCGACGGCCACGGGCGGGCGTAGCCCAGCCTGCTGTGGAAGGTGGCCAGCACGATGTACGAGGCGCCGAGCTTGCGCGCCTCGTCCACCCAGTAGTCGGCGCTCCAGCCGCCCTCGGTGACATCGCGCTCCCACTCGGCGCAGTCGCGGTGCTGGGGGTGGGTGAACATGCCCCAGTGCAGGAAGAGCCCGGCGGTGGACTGACGCAGCCACTCCTGCCGGGGGTGGTGGACCTCGGCCCCCGCGGGGGCGGCGAGCAGGCCGATGGCCAGGGCGAGTACGACCGCCGCGCATACGGCGCGCCACCGGGCGCGGGTGGCGCGGATGGCACGTGTGGCACATGTGGCATGTGTGGTGCGTGTGGTGCGGCCGGGCCGGTCGGGTCGGGCTGAGGAGATGTGGAAGGGGCGGAGCGGGATCCTCGGCGTGGGCATATCCTGTCCTCCGTGAACGTTCCCGTGAGCGCTCACGGAGCACTGTCCGGCCCACCCGGCCGCCATGTCAATACGCGTGCGGCGGTGGGGTGTTATGCGGTGGCGGTCCGTTGACGCCCGTCGTCGCCGCGGTGATTATCAAGGCGGGAGTGGATCGGGGACCGCATCCATGAGCGCGCCCGAGTGCCACGTCCGCGGGTGGCGGAGAGGGGTGGGGACCATGCCCGCGAACGACAGGTCGCGCCGTATCACCATCGATGACGTGGCGCGCTCGGCCGGGGTGTCCCGGCAGACCGTGTCCCGCGCGGTCAACGACAAACCGGAGATCGACCCCGCCACCCGGCAGCGGGTGCTGCTGGTGGCCCAGTCCATGGGGTACCGGCCCAGCCGGTTCGCCCGTGGCATGGTCGGCCCGGGGCTCACCACCCTGGGGCTGGTCATCGCGGACGTACTCAACCCCTTCTTTCCCGAGGTGGTCTCCGGTGTGCTGGCGGCGGCCGACGAGCGCGGCTGGCAGGTCGCCGTCTACAGCACCGGATCCGCCCTGGAGCGGGAGACCGCGGTGGCGGAGACCGTGGTGAACCATGTGGACGCGTGTATCGCCTTTCTGCTGGACCCCGGCGCCATCGAGCTCATCCGGCGCTCCGGGATGCCCTTCGTCCTGCTGGACAACGAGCACCGGCCACCGGCGGTGAGCGGCGGGCGGATCGACTTCGCCGGCGGAATGCGCCAGGTGGTCGGCCACCTCGTCGAGCGTGGCCACCGCCGGATCGTGATGCTCGACGACCGCGGGCGCCCCGACGCGGGCGACCGCGGCACCCGGCACTCGCTGTTCCTCGGGGCCGCCGCCGAACTGGGGCTGCCCGCCGACGAGAGCTGGGTGTTCCCGGCGGCCAACTCCCTCGACGGCGGCGCGGCGGCCATGGACGACGTGCTGGACACCGGCTTCGGCGCGACGGCCGTGCTCGGGTACAACGACCTGATCGCCATCGGTGCCATGCGCCGCGCCCGCGACCGCGGGGTGCGGGTGCCGGAGGACTGCGCGTTCGTCGGCTGCGACGGGCTGACGCTGAGCCGGCTCGTGGACCCACCGCTGACCACTTTGACGGTCGACAAGGAACTCCTCGGCCGGGCCGCGGTGCGGCAGGTCGCGGCGCAGATGACCGGCGCCGGAACGGGCGAGACGGTGATCGAGCCACGCCTGGTGGTCCGCGCGTCCTCCTGACTTCCCCGCCGCCGCCGTTGGGCGCTCCCGGCGGTTCCCGGCGGTCCGGGCGGTTCCCGGCGGTTCCCGGCGAACAAGCGGTTCCCGGCGAACAATATGAACGCAATGATCGACGGGATGGCGCTCACCCCCGGCGGTTCCTAGCATCCCCCTGCGCAGCGCAGCTTCGCGCGGAGCACGATAGGAGCCACTCCTTGAACACATCTGACACGCCCACGCATGCCTCCTGGTGGGCTTCACACCGCCGACGCCGTCCAGCGGTACTGGCGGCCGTGCTCGCGGCCGTGTCCCTCGGCGCGCTCGGCAACGCACCCACCGGCCACGCCCGGACCCCCGAGCCCGCGGTCGCCACCTGCCCGGCCAAGCTGGCCGGGAAGGCGAAGTGCTACACCGGCCAGGACACCAACGGGGCGTACTACGCGATCGCGGTGCCCACGCACTGGAACGGATCCCTCGTCGTGCACGCACACGGCGGACCCGATCTCGGCGATTCCTCCGACCCGTCCCGCAGCACCGATGACCTGGAGCGCTGGGCGGTGATGGTCGACCAGGGATATGCCTGGGCCGGCTCCTCCTACCGCCGCGGTGGCTACGGGACCCGGATGGCCGCCGCCGACACCGAGAACGTACGCCGTCTGTTCCTCGCACAGTTCGGCAAGCCGAAGCGGACCTATGTCCACGGCCAGTCCTGGGGCGGCGACGTCGCCGCGAAGGTGGCGGAAACCTACGGCGCACAGCCCGGCGCCTACGACGGGGCGCTGCTGACCAGCGGTGTCCTCGGCGGCGGCTCGCGCGGCTACGACTACCGCGTCGACCTGCGGGTGGTCTACCAGTACTACTGCCACAACCACCCCCGGCCGACCGAGCCGCAATACCCCCTGTGGCAGGGGCTGCGCCCGGACTCCACCATGACGCACGCCGGGCTCCGCGCCCGCCTCCAGGAGTGCACCGGCTACGCGTCCGACCCCGCGGACCGGACCGCGGCGCAACAGCGCAACCTCGACGACATCCTCGCCGTCACCCGCGTCCCGGAGCGCTCACTCGAATCCCATCTCCAGTTCTCGACCTTCACCTTCCGGGACATCGTGTGGAACCGGCTCGGCGGCCGTAACCCGTTCGGCAACCGGGGGGTGCGGTACTCGGGCTCACACGACGACAAGGCGCTCAACGCGGGTGTCGAGCGGTTCTCGGCCGACCCCACCGCCCGCCGTGACCTCTCCTACGACAGCGATCTCACCGGCAAGGTTTCCCTTCCGGTCCTCACCCTGCACGCGATCGACGACCCGACGGCCTTCGTGGAACACGAGGCGGCCTACCGCGCCACTCTCCGGGGTGCCGGCCGGGACGGAAACCTCGTCCAGACGTTCACGAAGGAGACCGAGCACAGTGCGCTGAGCGACTCCGAGTACGCCAACTCCCTCTCGGCGCTGGACACTTGGGTGCGCACCGGCCGTAAGCCGACCCCGTCCTCGATCGCGGCATCCTGCGGCGCCTTCGACGACGTCTACGGCAGCGGTTGCTTCTACGACTCCGCCTTCCGCCCCTCGCCCTACGCCTCGCGGGTCCGCCCCCGGCCGGGCGGGCTTACCTGGCCCGCCATGACCGCGGCGCGGGAGCGGGCGTGGAGCCGGATCGACGGTGTGGGGATCGCCCCCTGACGGGCCCCTGACGGCCCCCGCCCGCCGGGGTCGGCTGCCTTCGGCCGACCCCGCGACCCTGCGGCCGACCTCGCGACAATCCATACACACGAGCGGTGTCGTCACTCGATCGTGAGTTGTTCCCTTCATATGCCCGGTGCGATGCCACGCTGGCCAGCACGGCGTATGACCAGCGCCGCCCGGACGTAGCCGAGGGTGGGGGATGGGATGGCGCAAGACGCGGGACGACATGGGGGACTGGACGAGCGGGCGGTGCTGCTGGCGGCCGGGCTGGCCGATCTGGCGGTGACCACGCTGAGTTCGGTGCTGGGGGCGGCGCGGGGGTTGCTGCGCCGCGCGGACGGCGCGGAGCTGGCGGCGCAGGCCGAGCACGATCTGCTGGCCCGCGGGCGCCTGGTGCTGGACCGGCGCACCGCGGCCGTCCCCCCGGCCCATCTGGAGATTCTCGCCCGGCACGCGCTGGCTCGGCGGGCCACCGGCGATGTCTGAACGGAGGGGGTCCGACCAGTGGAGGTCCGACCGGTGGGGGGCCGACCAGCGGGGGTCCGACCAGCGGGGGTCCGACCGGTGGGGGGCCGACCAGTGGGGATCGGCCGCGTTCAAGATCCGCGTCGACCAGGTGGTGCACCGCTTCGTCGCCCAGGAGGCGGAGCAGTTGTCGGCGATCGACCCGGCCCTGGGCCCGGTGGCGCGGCAGTTGGAGGCGGCGGTCGCGGACGGCAAGCGGCTGCGGGCGGCGTTCTGCTACTGGGGCTGGCGCGCGGTGGGGCAGCCGGACAGCGACGCACTCGTGCGGGCGGCGGCCTCGATGGAGCTGGTGCATGCCGCCGCGGTGGTGCATGACGATCTCATCGACGACAGTCCGCTGCGGCATGGCCGGCCCACGGCGCATATCGCCCTGCGCGCCGCCGTCCGCCGCCGCCCGCGCTCCGTCGCCGCCGCCAGGTCGCTGGCGATGCTGGTGGGCGATCTGCTGATGTCGCTGGCCGGGCAGATGTTCGCCACCAGCGGTCTGCCCGCCGCCTACCTCGCGCGGGCCCGCCCGCTGTGGTCGCTGCTGGCCCGGGAGCTGATCGCGGGGGAGTGCCTGGAGATCCTGCGTACCGGGGCCGATCCGGACACCACGGCGTCGCTGAAGGTGATCCGCTACAAGACCGCCAAGTACACCGTCGAGCAGCCGCTGCTGATCGGCGGAGCCCTGGCCGGGGCCGGTGAGCGGCTGCGCGAGGGCTACTCCGCGTACGGGCTGCCGCTGGGCGAGGCGTTCCAGCTCCGGGACGATCTGCTCGGCCTGTTCGGAGACCCGGAACGCACCGGCAAGGCCAACGCCGACGATGTGCGCGGCCACCGGCCCACGGCCCTGCTGGCGGAGACCTGGCGCATCGCCGGTGACGGCGAGCGGGAGCAGTTGCGCGCCCTCCTCGGCCGACGCGATCTGGACGCGGACGGCCTGGACGCGGTCCGCGAGGTGATGTCCCGGCTGAAGGCCCCGGACCGTATCGAGGCCATGATCAGCGCGCGGGTCGAGGAGGCCCTCGACGCCCTGCACGAGCTGGACACACCCCCGCACGCCGCCGCTGCCCTGACCGCGCTGGCGCGTTCGGCGGCGGTCCGCCTGTCCTGACCCCCCTCGTACAGGCGGGAGTTACGTGCCGTCTCGGCCGCCGCCCCCGTCCGTCGTGGACGACCCGTGAATGACAAGGAGTCCTGTCATGACCTACACTGAGGCATCGCTGGACGCCCTGCGGCAGGCCGGTGACGAACTCGCCGACGCCACCGTGGCCGCCCTCTTCGAGCGCGGGGAGGTGGGCACGTTCAACACCCTGATGCGCTATGTCTCCACCGTCGGCGCTCCCTTGCCGGACGGGCTGCCCGATGTCGCCCGGGAGTACCTCCGGGCCACCAGCGCCCCGCCCTCCTGGGTGGACTGGGGGGAGATGGAGAAGGCCCGGCTGTTCTTCATCGACAACAATGTGCACATCTCCACCGCGCTGTCCTTCGCCTCCATGCCCGCGTGCTACGTCGTCCCGCGGGTGGCGAAGCTGCTGTCGGCCACCCACGGGCTGAAGTACCCCGCCAAACGGATGGCGGAGACCGGCCAGTTCACCGTCTATCTGATGCAGCCCGGCGCCTTCGAGGCCGGCAGCCGCTTCATCCCCGCCGCTCAGAAGGTCCGCCTGCTGCATGCCTCCATCCGCCACCATCTGAAGCGGGAGAACCGCTGGGACACCGAGGCGCTCGGGACGCCGATCTGCCAGGAGGACATGATCGGCGGGCAGATGTTCTTCTCCCTGCTGGTCCTGGACAGCCTGCACCGCCTCGGCATCCATATGTCGACGGACGGCGCGGAGGCGTACTACTACGCCTGGCGCGTGGTCGGTGCCATGCTCGGCGTCGACCAGGACGCCGTCCCCGCCACCCTCGACGACGCCCGCCGGTTCCTCGACCTGTACATGGTCCGGTACATGGGGCCGTCCGAGGAGGGCGCGCATCTGACCCGGCAGCTCATCGACCTCTACGAGGAGGTCGTGCCCGGGACCTTCTTCGACCCGATCGTCTCCGCACTCATCCGCCACCTCGTCGGGGACACCTGCGCCGACTGGCTCCAGGTGCCGCGCACCCCGTGGGACACGGTCGTCAAGGCCGTGCCCCGCCTCCTCGGCGTACTGGAGACCATCGAGGACCGCTCCCCGCTCGGAGCCTGGGCACTGGACCGCCTCGGCCATCTCACCACCATCCTCGAACTGTCCTCCCTCACCCGCGGACGCGTGATGCACTACGCCATCCCCGAACAGCTCAAGAAGGACTACGGCGTCCCCGGCTCGGTGCCCCGCACCCACCGGTGGACCCCGCCCGCCGCCACCGTCTCCCAGTGACCCGCGCACGCCACCTTCGACGGCACGGCGAGGCGGGGACGGGGCAGCCGCATCAAGCCGCCGGGCCGCCGAACCATTGGACCGCGGCCCGCTCGAATGCCTCACGGTCGGGGTGGCGCTCCCCCGCCCAGACCACGACGCCGTCCGGCCGGACGAGCACGGCGCCCGCTCCGAGGTCGTTTCTCGCCGGCCCGGCCGCGTACCGCAGCCGGTTCTGCCAGCTCATCGCCGAACCGCGCAGGCTCCGGTCGACGCTGAAATCGAGCACGACGCCTTGTCCGTCCCGCATCAGATCGCCGAGGCGCGTGCCGTCCTGAAGGCGAAGGTCCGGGGCGCTGCGGCCGACCAGCGGATGCTCGCCGCCGAGGTCGTAGCGGATCGACGATCCCGACACCTTCTGGAACACATAGGTCGTTCCGTCACGGGTCCCGAGCAGGTCGCGGACCACCGCTTGGATCGCCTGGCCATGCGGGTCCGGCCGCATGGCCGCCACCTGGGCGCGCGACCAGTCGAGCACCGCCGCGCCGATGGGATGGCGCTCGTGGGTGTAGGTGTCGAGCAGCCCGTCCGGCGCATGCCCGCGCACGGTCGCCGCGAGCTTCCATCCCAGGTTCATGGCGTCGCCGAGGCCGGTGTTGAGCCCCTGCCCGCCGAGGGGGGAGTGGATATGGGCGGCGTCGCCCGCGAGCAGGACGCGTCCCGCCCGGTAGGTCGTCGTCTGCATCGCCCGGTCGGTGAAACTCGAGGCGAGATGGATGGCGCTCAGTGTCACATCGGTGCCGGACACTCGGCGCAGAACCGTCTGGAGATGGCCGCGAGTCGGCGGCTGCGAGCGGTCGAACGCGCCGCCGTCGAAATCCATCATGCCGATATGCCCTTCCGCGGGCATCTGGATGTACATGCCGGTCGGCGTCAGGTTGAACCCGGGGCGCAGCTTCTCGGGGTCGGCGATGGTGGCGTGCAGGGTGTAGCCGGTGAGCTGCGGTTCGGTGCCGACGAACGCGAAGCCCGCGAGCCCGCGCACCGCACTGCGTCCGCCATCGCAGCCGACCAGCCAGCGCGCCGGGTACTCGTCCTCGCCCGCTCGCGCGACCACGCTCTCCTCGTCCTGGGCGATGGCCGAGACCGTGACGCCGCGCCTGATGTCCACATCGAGCTTGGAGGCCCGCTCGGACAGCACCGCCTCGACCGCTTCGAGGTGTGTCATCACGCCCTCCAGCGCCGGGCTGGGAAGCCGGAACGGCAGGGCGGCGACGTCGACCTTGGCCGGATCGAGCATCATCCCGGCGAAGTGGCCCACGCTGCGCGGAGGTGACGGCTCGTCCGCGTCGGCGTTCGCGCCGGGATCGTCATGGACGCCCGAGGCCGTCAGCAGCGGGTGCAGCATCCCACGGCGGTAGAACGCCTCGACCGACGCGGCGGACAGGCCCCGCATCCCGAGCGGGTCCGCCCGCCACGGGGAGCGGGGCTCCGGCTCCCGTTCGAGCACCAGCACCGAGCAGCCCGCGAGGCCAAGCTCGCAGGCGAGGAACAGACCGACCGGACCGGCGCCCACGATCACTACGTCATGCACGACAGAACTCCCCTTCCGAAGCCTGTGGTCTTCAGACACGGAAAGACTGGCGCGGGCCGCTCACACGGGGCACACACGGCGCTGACACGGGGATTGCCGGCACGGGGAGTTGTGATCGAGGTCACTCGGCGGCTATGTGCGGGGTGGGCGCTGCACGGAGGCCGAGAGGACCCTTGCCCGGGAACCTCGAAGGACCCCTGCCCGGGAACCTCGGGCGCGAAGGCAAAAGCAAAGACGAGAAGAACTGTCTCTCCCCGCCACTTTCAACCTATAGCGCGCCGGGGGGCTTGCCGCAAGCCCCGGGTCACGGCGCAGAATCGTCGGCCGATGCCACAACCTGCGGAAATGGGGGCACGACGTACGTGTGTTGTTGTCGACGTATGGGGGACGCGATGACGTCGAACCAGGGGTGGGACCGGCTCGCGGTGCGATGGAGCACGGCCGTCTCGGCCGTCTCGGCCGTCTCGGCCGTCTCGGCCGTCTCGGCCGTCTCGGCCGTCTCGGCCGTCTCGGCCGTCTCGGCCACCTCGCCGGTCTCGGAGGTCTCGCGATGAGTGAGCGGTATGTGCTGGATCTTCAAGAGGTCGCCGAGACGCAGGTCGCGGTCGTCGGCGGCAAGGGCGCGCACCTCGGCGGGCTGTCGCGGATCGAGGGCATCCGGGTGCCGGATGGCTTTTGCGTGACGGCGGACGCCTTCCGGCGGATCATGGCGGAGGCGCCGTCGATCGACGATCACCTCGATCAGTTGTCGCGCGTGAACCCGGACGACCGGGAGGCGATCCGCACGCTCAGCGCGCGGATGCGCCGGACCATCGAAGCGATCGCCATCCCGGGCGATCTCGCGGCGGCGATCACCGGCGCCCTCGCCCGGTTCGGCGAGCAGGCCGCCTGCGCCGTACGATCCAGCGCGACGGCGGAGGACCTGCCGACGGCCTCCTTCGCCGGCCAGCAGGACACGTATCTGAACGTCGTAGGGCCGACGGCGATCCTCCAGCACATCAGCCGGTGCTGGGCCTCACTGTTCACCGAGCGGGCCGTGAGCTACCGCCGACGGAACGGCATCGACCACCGTACGGTCCACATGGCCGTGGTCGTACAGCAGATGGTCTTCCCGCATGCGTCCGGCATCCTGTTCACGGCCGACCCCGTCACGGGCAACCGGAAGGTCGCCACCGTGGACGCCGGCTTCGGGCTCGGTGAGGCGCTGGTCTCCGGCCTGGTGAACCCGGACGTCTTCACGGTGCGCGACGGCGAGGTCGTCGCCAGGACGATCGCCGCCAAACAGCGTGCCGTGCACGCCCTGCCCGCAGGCGGTACGCGGGAAGTGGCGATCGACGCGGAGCGGCAGGAGCAGCCGGCGCTGACGGACGCGCAGGCCGTACGGCTCGTGGAGCTGGGGCGCCGGATCGAGGCGCACTTCGGCCGCCCGCAGGACATCGAATGGTGTCTGGTCGGCGATGGCTTCCAGATCGTGCAGAGCCGGCCGATCACGACCCTGTTCCCCATCCCCGAGGCCGGCGACCAGGAGAATCATGTCTACCTCTCGGTGGGCCATCAGCAGATGATGACCGACCCCATGAGGCCCCTGGGGATCTCCGTATGGCAGCTCACCGCGATGGCGCCGATGCACGAGGCCGGTGGGCGGCTGTTCGTCGACGCCACCCGGCGCCTGGCCTCGCCCGCGAGCCGCGCCGCCCTCCTGGACGTCGTAGGCAGAGGCGATCCGCTGATCAGGGACGCGCTGGAGACCGTCCTCGACCGTGACGATTTCGTCCCGTCGCTGCCGGACGCGGCTCCCGGCGGGCCCCCGCCCCGCGGTGCGTCCGCCCCGATCGAGACCGATCCGGCCATCGTCACCGAGCTGATCGAGCGCAGCCGGGCGTCCATCGCCGCCCTGGAGCGCGACATCCGGATGAGGACCGGACCCGCGCTGTTCGACTTCCTGCTGGAGACCTTCGAGGAGCACAAGCGCGTCCTCGCCGACCCGCTGAGCATGCAGGCGATCATGGCGGGGATGGAGGCCACCTGGTGGCTCAACGACAAGCTGCGGGAGTGGCTGGGCGAGAAGAACGCGGCTGACACGCTCACGCTGTCCGCCCCCGACAACGTCACGTCGCAGATGGGGCTGGCACTGCTCGACGTGGCGGATGTGATCCGCCCGCATCCGGAGGTGGTGGCGTTCCTGCGGGGCGTCGAGGACATCGAGTACGCCGAGGACGCGGCCTTCCTGGACGAGTTGGCGAAGCTCGCGGGCGGGGCCGAAGCGCGCGACGCCATCGAGTCCTACCTCGACCGGTACGGGATGCGCTGCGTCGGCGAGATCGACATCACGCGGCCACGGTGGCGCGAGCGCCCCACCACGCTGGTGCCCGTGATCCTCGACAACGTGAGGAACTTCGAGCCGGGCGCCGCCGAGCGGCGCTTCGAGCAAGGGCGGCAGAAGGCGGAGAAGAAGCGACAGGAGGTGCTGTCCCGCTTGCGGGCCCTGCCGGACGGGGACCGGAAGGCCGACGAGACCAAGCGGATGATCGACCGGGTGAGAACCTTCATCGGGTACCGGGAGTACCCGAAGTACGGCATCATCAGCCGCTACTTCGTCTACAAGCGGGCCCTGCTGGCGGAGGCCGAGCGCCTTGTGCGGGCAGGCGTGCTCCCTGAGCAGGAGGACATCTTCTACCTCACCTTCCACGAACTCCACGATGTCGTGCGCTCGCACCAGGTGGACGGCCGGCTCATCCAGCAACGCAAGGAGGCGTTCCGGTCGTACCACGCGCTCACCCCGCCCCGGGTGCTCACCTCGGACGGTGAGGCCGTCACCGGGGCCTACCGGCGCGACGACGCGCCGGCCGGTGCCCTGATCGGGCTGCCGGTTTCCGCCGGGACCATCGAGGGACGGGCCCGCGTCATCCTCGATATGGCGGAGGCCGATCTCGCAGCGGGCGACATCCTGGTCACGGCCTTCACGGACCCCAGTTGGTCACCGCTGTTCGTCGGCATCGCGGGCCTGGTCACGGAGGTGGGCGGCCTGATGACCCATGGCGCGGTGATCGCCCGGGAGTACGGCTTGCCGGCCGTCGTGGGCGTGGAGCGGGCCACCCGGCTGATCCGGGACGGGCAGCGGATCCGCGTGCACGGAACCGACGGGTACGTCGAGATCCTGCCCTGACCGGCCACACCGAGCGGGTTGGCACGGGTGCCGGACCGCGATGGTCTCGGTCGACCGTCGCTTCGACGACGGAGACTACGTCCGCGCGCTACAGAGTTGCCTGACCTGACACCCTCGCCCCGACCCGGGGCGGGGGTGTCAGAGCCGCGTTCGCAGCCAGCGCAGGGAGGCGAGGCCCAACGCGGTCATCATGGCCACGATATGAGGATCGGCGTCAGGGCCGGCCGCGACAGCGGTCCGCAGGAGAAACCCGGCGTGCAAGGCGAGCACTTCGTTGATCCGGGCGGGGTCGAGGTCGCGGGTCAACGGGTGGTTCTCGGCGATCGGCCGCGGGTCCACGCCGCTGAGGGACGCGCTCGACATCAGGGTGACCGCGTCACAGTGGCGCGGGCCGATCCAGGCATGCGGCCAGTCGACGACGAAGACACGGTCCGCGGTCAGCATGATGTTGAACGGGTACAGGTCTCCGTGCAGGAGAGTGGCGCCATCAAGCGCAGCGTTCTCTTCCAGGGCGGCGAGTTGGTCGACATGGTGGGCGGCCCACGGCGACAGCTCTTCGACCTTCCCTCTGACCGCGGCATCACCCGCCATCGCCGACCACCCTCCAAGGCGCGGCTTGGCCAAGATTGCCTGATCCACGGGCGATGGCGTCAGGACATTCGCCATCTCGGTGACTGCCGCGAGCGCTCTGTGGAGTTCCTCCCGTTGCCAGGGCTGGGCAGGCAGATGGCCCGGGATCTCTTGGAAGGCCAGCACAACCCAGGTGCCGTCGTCGTAGGCGTCGAGCAACCGCGGCGCCGGCACCTCCCTGGGAAGCCGCTCGGACACCGCGATCTCACGGCGGTGAAAGTCCGCCTCCGCCGGTGCCGTCAGTGAGTTTGCCGCCTTGATGAACGCACGCTCGCCGTTCCGCAGGCGCACGCGTGCGGCGAGGCCCGCGGAAAACC
This sequence comes from Streptomyces niphimycinicus, assembly GCF_018883605.1. Lineage (GTDB taxonomy): Bacteria > Actinomycetota > Actinomycetes > Streptomycetales > Streptomycetaceae > Streptomyces > Streptomyces niphimycinicus. The sequence goes on from NZ_JAHLEM010000252.1 coordinate 24,923, forward strand.
CGCCCGGCTGGCTGCTCGCCTGGGCCACCGGGCTGCCGAGCCGCTGCTCGATCCGGGCCGTCACCTCGCGCGGCAGCGCCGCCCAGTCCATCCTTCGGCTCCCTGTGGCCTCGGGCATGCCCAGGTCTGCGGCGGTGAGCCTTTCGTCGGAATCGCGTGTCATGGTGACCTTCCCGTCTTCAGCGTTGTCGGTGAGGTTGGTGTAGCCGTTGGCCGGCGGGCGGGCCTGTCACCGGGAAGGGGTGGCGCTCTCGGTCAGCGCGCTGTGCCCGGCCGCCGCCCGCACCGCCCCGGTGAGCTCCTCGTACGCACTGTTCTTCAGCAGGAATCCCGCCGCACCGGCGGCAAGCGCGTCGTCGACGTACTCGTCGAGGTCGACGGTCGTCAGCATGAGCACCTGGCTCCGGCCCGGCCCGGCCCCAGGAGCCCCGACGGCCCAGTTCGGCGAGGGCCCACAGTCCGTCCCGGCGGGGCATCCGGATGTCCAGCAACAACACGTCCGGCCTCAGCCGCGCACACGCACCCACGGCCTCCTCACCGTCCCCCGCGGTGCCGGCCACGGTGAGATCGGCCTGACTGTCCAGGATCGCGCTCAGACCGGCGCGGATGATCGGCTCGTCGTTCCACCACGAGCACGCTGATCTGCTCAGGCACCGGCGGTCTCCAGCGGTATCGCGGCCAGGACACGGAAGCCGCCGTCGTCGGTCGCTCCGGCGGTGAGTTCGCCACCCAGCGCGTCTA
>NZ_JAHLEM010000253.1 GCF_018883605.1 Streptomyces niphimycinicus
TCCACCACGAGCACGCTGATCTGCTCAGGCACCGGCGGTCTCCAGCGGTATCGCGGCCAGGACACGGAAGCCGCCGTCGTCGGTCGCTCCGGCGGTGAGTTCGCCACCCAGCGCGTCTACTCGTTCCCGCATGCTGACCAGGCCGAGCCCAACCCCCGCGTCCAGTGTGCCGCACCGCGCTCCGCGGCTGTTCACCACCTCGAATTAGCTGCCCGGCGGCGCCGTCGACGGTGAGCCGGACCGGTGCCCCGGGCGCGTGGCGGCGGGCGTTGGCCAGTGATTCCTGCACGATCCGGTAGCCCGCCAACTGCACCGGGCTCGGCAACGACTCCAGCTTGGTCCTGATGCGCACCTCGACCGTTCCTCCCACAGCCCGGTGGCTGTCCAGCAACGCATCCAGCCCGCCGAGCCCAGGCATCGGCTGCGACGGGGCAGCGTCCGTGGATCACGCAGTACGCACAGCAGATCACGCAGCTCACCGCCGGTCTGCCGACCCGCCGCGGCGAGCCCGTCGACCTGTGTGCGGGCCCAGCCGGGCAGTTCATCGTGGGCCTCGTCGCCGCGTTGGGCACCGCGGCAGTGATGGCCGGGCCTCTCCCAGGCGCGGCCGGGGCCGCGGTCGGCGGGGGTCTTCACCTCCAGCTCGTCGCGGAACTGGGGGACGAGTGTGAAGGGCGGAGTGTGGTATTTGGGGGCGACCTTGCGGGGCGGGTACAGCAGGCGCTTCCGGCGGGCACCTCACACGTGGGGCAGGCGAACTGTTGGACATTGGCGGCCGGTTCGGCGGGCGGCGTCCCGACCGACCCCGACGTTCATCGTCCCGTGCGCAGGTAGGCGCGCAGCGACAGCGGGACGAACACCACCAGCAGCGCGGCTGACCAGAGCAAGACGGTGGCCACCGGATGGGCGAGCGGCCAGGGCGTGTGTCCGGATGCGGCCATCCCGGGATTGCCGAACAGGTCCCGGGAGGCGGCGGTGAGCGCGCTCACCGGGTTCCAGTTGGCCACGAACCGTAGCCATCCCGGCATGCCGCCGGTTGGGACGAACGCGTTGGACACCATCGTGACCGGCAGGAAAAGCGGCGCCAGTTGGGCGACGGTCTGCTCGTTTTTGGCCACCAGGCCCACATAGGCGCCCGCCCAGCTCAGCGCGTATCGCAGCAGCATGAACAGCAGAAATGCTCCGGCTGTGGGGATCGGGCCGCGGTGCGGCTGCCAGCCCACCAACAGGCCGGTCAGCGCCATGGCGGCCAGCAGCGGTACGCCGATCAGGGAGTCGGCCCCGGTGTGCCCGAACATCACTGCCAGGCGTGCCATCGGCATGGAGCGGAACCGGTCCATCACGCCGCGGGAGGCGTCGGCGGCCGTCCGCCCCATGACTCCTTGCACCGCCGTGAAGGTCACCATCGCGAACAGTCCGGGCATGAGGTATTCGCGGTAGTCGCCGCCGCCCGGCACGGCGATCGCGCTGCCGAAGACGTACCCGAACAGCACCACCATGATGACGGGGAAGATCAGCGCGGCGATGATCTGCCCGGGCTCCTGCCGCAGCCTTCCCAGCTCGCGGCCGACCAGGGTCAGTCCGTCGGCGAACGTCCAGCGCAGGCGGCCCAGGAGCGAGGTGATGGCGGTCATCAGACGTGCTCCTTCTGGTCGGTGAGGTGCAGGAACACCTCGTCGAGGGTGGGGCGGCCGAGCCGCACGTCGGCTGCGGTGACCCCGGCGCGGTCGAGTTCGCGCACGATGTCGGCGAGCCGGAAACCGCTGCCGGGCAGGGCAACGCTCAACTGGCCAGGACCCTTCACCGTGGGATCGGTTCCGGCCAGGGCATTCAGTACGGTCATCGCCGGACGTAGCCCGGTGGGGTCTTCGACGGTGACATCAAGGCGGTCTCCGATTGTGGACTTCAGCCCGTCGGGGGTGCCCGTGGCGATCACCTGCCCGTGGTCGATGACGGCGATGTCGTCGGCCAGATGGTCAGCCTCGTCCAGATACTGCGTGGTGAGCAGCACCGTGGTGCCTTCCGCCACCAGCTCGCGCACGCTGTCCCAGATCTCTCCGCGGCTGCGCGGGTCCAAGCCGGTGGTCGGCTCATCCAGGAACAGCACATCGGGGCGTTGGATGAGACAGGTGATCAGGTCGAGGCGGCGCCGCATACCGCCGGAGTAGCCGGCGACCGGACGATCAGCGGCCTCCTTCAGACCGAAGCGCTCCAGCAGATTGTCGGCCTGCCGGTGCGCCTCGCGTCGGGACAGGTGGTACAGGCGCCCGAACATGCGCAGGTTGCCACGGCCTGTGAGCTGCTCGTCCACGGCCGCGCGCTGGCCCGCGAGCCCGATCCTGGCCCGCACCTTGCCGGCCTCACTGACGACGTCGTATCCGGCGATGCGGGCGTGCCCGGCATCGGGGTCGCACAAGGTCGCCAGAATACGCACCGCGGTCGTCTTGCCCGCGCCGTTCGGCCCCAGCACGCCGCAGACGCTCCCTTCCGGCACGCTCAGGTCCAGGCCCCGCAGCGCATGGGTGTCGCCGAAGGTCTTGTGCAACCCCTCGGCGATCACGATCGGATCTCCCATCACCCCTCCTCTGTTGCGTACGATGTACGCACCTTCGGTCAAGCTATTCCTTCGGGTACCATGTACGCAAGCGGAGGGTGAAATGGTGGCCGATGCCGAGTACGTGAACATCTGGATGCGGCCCGAGCGTACGGCCGTCGGGCGGAAGCCGACCTACAGTCGCGCGCAGATCACCCAGGCGGCGGTCCGAATCGCCGATGCCGAAGGGCTGGAGGCCGCCACCATGCGGCGGATCGCCGCCGAGATTGGCACGGGCGCGATGTCGCTCTACCGATACGTCCCGAGCCGCGACGACCTCATCGAGCTCATGGCCGACCACCTGATGGGAGAGATCGACATCACCGGTATGCCCTCCGGTGACTGGCGCGCGGACCTGACGCGCTACGCCAACGGGTTGCGGGCGATGTGGCTGCGGCACTCCTGGGTCGCCACCGTGCGCCGGTCACTCCCCGGCTTCGGCCCCAACCAGCTACTGCTGATCGAACGGGTGATGGGCGCCCTCGACGCCCACGTCTCCATAGACGAGAACCTCCGCCTCATGGCCCTGCTGAACAGCCACATCGAGGGCGCCGTCCGCGAGGAGATCAGCATGGCCGAGGAAGTCCGCCGCAGCGGACTCAGCGCATCGGAGTGGATGGCGCGAAGCTCCCCGCGCATCCACCAGTTGGTGAACAGCGGGAAGTACCCGATCTTCACCAAGATCGTGACGGAGTCACACCAGCCGCACCTGAACCGCGACGACCAGTTCCGGAATGGGCTGGAGCACCTCCTCGACTTCGTCGCCTTGGCCCTCCCGCCAACGCCCGAGCCTCCGTGCCCCCCGGGTACGCAGCCCGGCCTGCCCGGCGCCCATCGTGACGAAACGCTCGCCGCGGCGACCAACGAGACAGCCGCTTGTGACGAAACAGGTATTACGGTGATCGGCGGGACATCTACCTGTGACGAAACTTCGGAGGACGTCGCCTCACCCCGCATCTGTACTGTGTGCGGCCGCCCCGTCCCCCCAACCGTCACTGGACGGCCCCGCCAATACTGCTCGCGGGCATGCCGGCAGCGCGCCTACCGCACCCGGACAGGAGCTGGAACCTGAGAGTCTGGCCGAGGACTCGCCGCCGGCGGACGCCGAGCAGTTCGCTGGCGGGCGGTTCCGGTCCGCGCGGCGCCACGGGCCGTCCGCGGCGTGCCGTTGCGTAGGCTTCCGGTGTTTGACCTCGCCGGTTCGGGCGAGGACCTGCGGCGGCATAGGGGGCCAGCCGCCGCGGAGCGTGTGAGGTCCCGATGGGGCGGTGGCGATGGCAGACAGAATGAGGCAGGACGAGCGGGTCGCCGCGACGCGGGAGGCGTTGCTGAACGCGGCGGAGCGGCTGTTCGCCGAGCGTGGGGTGTACGCGGTGGCCAACCGCCAGATCAGTGAGGCCGCCGGGCAGGGCAACAACGCCGCGGTCAGCTACCACTTCGGCACCAAGGTCGACCTGGTGCGCGCGCTGGTGCGCAGGCATGCCGAGCAGATCGAGGGGATCCGGGCGCGGCTGGTGGCCGAAATCGGCGATTCCGCCGATCTGCGGGACTGGGTGGCCTGTGCGGTCCGTCCGACCACCGAGCATCTGGAGGCTCTGGGCCACCCGAGTTGGTATGCGCGGTTCATCGCCCAGGTCACGGCCGACCCCGCGCTCTACGCGATCGTGACCGACGAATTCTCCGTCACCGCTCCATCGATGCGGGTGTTGCAGGAGGGTCTGAATCGCTGCCTGCCGGATCTGCCCGCCGAGGTGTACGTCGAGCGCTCGGCCATGACGCGTCACTTGATCACGCAGATGTCCGTAGATCGGGAGCGCGCGCTCGCCGACAACGCTCCTACCTCCCGTGTCACCTGGCATGAGGCCGCCACCGGCCTCATCGACGCGATCGTCGCGCTGTGGCATGCGTCGGTCACGCGGGTGCCGTGACCGGCGGTCGGGGCCCACGCCGCGGTGCGTGAATGCGCCGCCGTATGCCCCGCCGGTGCGATCCATGTGGGCGAGGACGCATGAGCGCTCCCGCCGATGTTCTGGTGGTCGGAGCCTCCGCGGCCGCGGGCTCTCCACCGCGGAGGCCCTGCGGCGCAAGGGATTCCAGGGCGGCCTGACCGTCCTGGGCGCCGAACCGCATCTGCCCTACGACCGGCCACCGCTGTCCAAGCAGATCCTCTCCGGCACCTGGGAACCGGACCGGGCCTTCCCGCGCCGACCCGCCGAACTCTCCGCGCTGGACGCAGCGTTCGTCCTCGACGATCCGGCCGTCGGCCTCGACGCGGAGGCACGCACCGTCCACACCGCTTCGGGCCGAGTGCTGCGGGCGGACGCGATCGTCGTGGCGACGGGTCCGCGGCCCCGCGTCTTCGCCGGGCAGGACGGCCTCGCCGGGGTCCATGCGCTGCGCACACTCGACGACGCGTGGGCACTGCGGGCCGAGCTGATGGCCTCCTCGCGCGTCGTGGTGGTGGGAGACGGCGTACTCGGCACCGAAATCGCCGCCACCGCACGGACCATGGGCCTGGCGGTCACCCTGGCCGGACCCCAACTCGCCTCCCTGGAAAGCCAGTTCGGCCCCCTTGTGACGGGGAAACTCGCCGAACTCCACACCGGCCGGGGAGTCGAGCCGCGGCTCGGCGCCGCGGTGACCGGGCCGGCCGAGCGGAACGGACGCCTCACGGGAGTGGAGCTGGCCACCGGCGAGATGCTGCCCGCCGATGTGGTCGTGGTGGCCTTCGGTGCCGTACCGGCGACGGACTGGCTCGCGGGCAGCGGCCTCAAGGCCGACAACGGGGTGGTGTGCGACTCCTGGTGCCGTGCCGCGGACGGGATCTACGCCGTAGGGGATGTGGCCCGCTGGCACCACGGCGGCCTCGATACCTTGCTGCGCCTGGAAAACCGCACCAATGCCACCGAGCAGGCCGGTCATGTGGCCGCCACCATCCTCGGCGAGCGCCGGCCCTACACCCCGGTGCCCTGCTTCTGGACCGACCAGTTCGACGTCAAGATCCAGGTGCCTGGGGTGCTGTCGGCCGACGCCGAGGTGACCGTCGTGGACGGGGGCATGGCGCAGGGCCGGTTCGTCGCGCTGTACCGCCGCAACGGCGCCACGGTCGGCGTGCTCGGCCGGCGCATGCCCAAGCAGACCCGTCTGCGCCGGCAGGAGGTCGTCGGCGCGTTCACGTCATGACGGGCCGGGGTCAGATCTCGTGGACGAGCCGTCCGGATGCGAAGAGGTCCGCCCGCAGGCGGGCCCTCATGCCTCCGGGCCGTAGAGCGCGGCGATGTCCTGGGACCCGGCCCAGCGGCTGTAGGTGGGCGCCTGTGGCCAGCCGTCGGGGGAGTCCTGCCACTCCTCCTGCCGCCCGTACGGCAGCAGATCGATCAGCGCGAAGGAGTGGCTGAGCTGCTCGGTGCCACGGCCGTTGGTGTGCCAGGTGCGGTAGACGGTGTGGCCGTCGCGCAGGAACACATTGACCGCGAATCCTCCGCCGGGCGGTGCGCCGACGTCGGCACCGAACGGGCTGTTCGCCGTGGAGTACCAGGTCATCCTGTTCCCGACCCGCCGCTTGTAGGCGAGTGCCTCGTCGATCGGGCCCTGGGTGACGATGACGAACCGGGCATCGTAGTTGTCCAGGAAATCCAGCCGGGTGTACTGCGAGGTGAACCCCGTGCAGCCCGGGCACTGCCACTCCTCGCCCGGGAACCACATGTGGCTGTAGACGATGAGCTGCCTCTTGCCGTCGAAAAGGTCCGCCAGCCGAACGGGGCCGTCCTCGCCCTCGAGGGTGTAGTCGGGCATCTCGACCATCGGCAGACGGCGGCGCTCGGCGGCGATCGCGTCGAGCTCACGGGTCGCGGCCTTCTCCCGTACCCGCAGCGCTTCGAGCTGACGCCGCCAGGTGTCGGCGTCGACGACGGACGGTAGTGCGTCGGGGTTCATCGGGGTTCTCTTTCGTGGATACCCCCGGCTTCAGCCGGGGGAGGAAACGAAGCTCCTGCGGAGCAGGGCAGGGAAAGCCGGACCGCCGCCAGGGCGATCCGGCGTTCACCGAATTCCGGCCGACATCCGCTACTCACACGCGAGCTGAT
>NZ_JAHLEM010000254.1 GCF_018883605.1 Streptomyces niphimycinicus
TGGCGCGGGCCGGTCATCCGCCGCCCGCGCTGGTGCGTCCGGATGGCTCGGTGGAGTTCCTCGATCTCCCGGCCGGGCCACCGCTGGGCCTGGGCGGGCTGCCGTTCGAGACCTCGGAGCTGGACCTGCCCGAAGGCAGCCATCTGGTGCTCTACACGGACGGCCTGATCGAGAAGCGCGACCGGGACATCGACACCGGTCTGGAGATGCTGCGCGACGCCCTGTCCCACCCCGGCCGGACGCCCGAGGACGCCTGTACGGCCGTGCTGGACGCGCTGCTGCCCGACCGCCCGAGCGATGACATCGCGCTGATCGTGGCCCGTACGAGGGTGCTGGAGTCCGGTCTGACGGCCGACTGGGAGGTGGCCTGTGACCCGTCGCAGGTGGCCGCGGTGCGGGCCGCGGTGGCCCAGAAGCTGGCGGAGTGGGATCTGGGCGATGTCGCGTTCACGACCGAGCTCATCCTCAGCGAGCTGATCACCAACGCGATCCGCTACGCGACCGGCCCGATCCGGGTGCGGCTGCTCTGCGACCGCAGCCTGATCTGCGAGGTCTTCGACACCAGCAGCACCTCCCCGCATCTGCGGTATGCGGGGACGACGGACGAGGGCGGCCGGGGGCTCTTCCTGGTCTCGCAGTTCGCCGACCGCTGGGGCACTCGCTACACCTCGGACGGCAAGGTGATCTGGACCGAGCAGGCGCTGCCGCCGTCGAAGAACGGCAAGCCGCGGTCGTAAGGGCCTCAGGGCGCTCCAAGGGCTCGCATGAAAGCCGTAAGGCGCTCACGGGGCCGTAGGGGCTCCTGAGGCCCGTCAAAGCCGTCATGGGGCAACGCGGCCACCAAGGGGCAACGCGGCCACCTCACCGGGGGACCAGCCACCCAGCACAGCCAGAAGCCCGCCCACGGACCCCGTGGGCGGGCTTCTGCGCATCGCATCGGTTGCGGCGTTACTTGGCCGGGGCCGGTTCCGGCTCCTCGGCGCTCTTGCCGCCGTCGTCCGGCTCGGCCGGGGTCCTCACCGAGTCGAGGAGCAACTGCGCCACGTCCACGACCTGGAGCTCTTCCTTCGCCTTCCCGTCGCCCGCGGCGGAGCCGCTATTGGACGCTTTCTTGCCGTTGACGGAGTCGGTCAGCATCACCAGGCAGAACGGGCAGGCGGTGGAGACGATGTCCGGGTTGAGGGACAGCGCCTCGTCCACGCGCTCGTTGTTGATGCGCTTGCCGATCCGCTCCTCCATCCACATCCGGGCGCCGCCCGCGCCACAGCAGAAGCCGCGCTCCTTGTGGCGGTGCATCTCCTCGTTCCGCAGCCCCGGCACCTTGGCGATGATCTCGCGCGGCGGGGTGTAGACCTTGTTGTGGCGGCCCAGGTAGCAGGGGTCGTGGTAGGTGATCAGACCCTCGACCGGGGTGACCGGCACCAGCTTGCCCTCGTCGATGAGGTGCTGGAGCAACTGGGTGTGGTGGATGACCTCGAACTCGCCGCCGAGCTGCGGGTACTCGTTCGCGATGGTGTTGAAGCAGTGCGGGCAGGTCGCGACGATCTTCTTCGCCGACTTCGGCTTCTTGGACGACTCGTCTTCGTCGTCCTCCCCGAAGGCCATGTTCAGCATCTCGACGTTCTGCTGGCCGAGCTGCTGGAAGAGGAACTCATTGCCCAGACGGCGGGCGGAGTCACCGGTGCACGCCTCGTCGCCGCCCATGATCGCGAACTTGACGCCCGCGATGTGCAGCAGCTCCGCGAACGCCTTGGTGGTCTTCTTCGCCCGGTCCTCCAGGGCGCCCGCGCAGCCGACCCAGTACAGGTAGTCGACCTCGGTGAGGTCCTCGATGTCCTTGCCGACGACCGGCACCTCGAAGTCGACTTCCTTGGTCCACGCGAGGCGCTGCTTCTTGGCCAGCCCCCAGGGGTTGCCCTTCTTCTCCAGGTTCTTGAGCATCGTGCCCGCCTCGGACGGGAACGAGGACTCGATCATCACCTGGTAGCGGCGCATGTCCACGATGTGGTCGACGTGCTCGATGTCCACCGGGCACTGCTCGACGCACGCACCGCAGGTGGTGCAGGACCACAGCACGTCCGGGTCGATGACGCCATTCTCTTCCAGCGTGCCGATCAGCGGGCGCTCGGCCTCGGCCAGGGCCGCGGCGGGCACGTCGGCGAGCTGCTCCTTGCTCGCCTTCTCCTCGCCCTCCGCCGTCTTGCCGCCACCGGCGAGCAGATACGGCGCCTTGGCGTGCGAATGGTCGCGCAGCGCCATGATCAGCAGCTTGGGCGACAGCGGCTTGCCGGTGTTCCAGGCGGGGCACTGCGACTGGCAGCGTCCGCATTCGGTGCAGGTGGAGAAGTCGAGGATGCCCTTCCAGGAGAAGTGCTCGATCTGCGAGACGCCGAACTGGGCGTCCTCGTCCGGGTCCTCGAAGTCGATCGGCTTGCCCTCGCTCACCATCGGCTGAAGCGCGCCGAGGGCCACCTCGCCGTCCGCGTTGCGCTTGAACCAGATGTTCGGGAAGGCGAGGAAGCGGTGCCAGGCGATGCTCATGTCGAGGTTGGTGCTGACCGTGATCATCCAGATCATGGTCGTACCGAGCTTGATCATCGCGAACAGGTAGGTCAGGTTCTGCACCGTGTCCACGCTGAGCCCGTTGAAGAGCTGGACCAGCGGATACGAGGCGAAGTACGCGGGCTCGTAAGTGTCGACGTGGTGCAGTGCGCCCTCGGTGCCGCGCAGGGCCATGATCGCGATGCCGATGATGAGGATGACGTACTCGACGAAGTACGCCTGCCAGGCGGTGGAGCCCGCGAACCGGGACTTGCGGCCGGCCCGGCTGGGCAGGTTGAGCAGCCGGATCGCCATCAGCGTCAGGATGCCCAGGGTGGTCATCGTGCCGATGAACTCGATGTACAGCTCGTAGGGGAGGAAGCCGCCGAGGATCGGCAGCGTCCAGTCCGCCTGGAAGAGCTGGCCGTAGGCGTTGATGATGGTCGGCGGCAGGGTCAGGAAGCCGATCGCCACGAACCAGTGGGCGACGCCGATCACGCCCCACTTGTTCATGCGGGTGTGCGCGAGGAACTCCCGGGCCAGGGTCACGCTGCGCTGGTAGGGGTTGTCGGCCCTGGCCCCCGCTGGGACCGGCGCGCCGAGCTTGAAGAAGCGCACGAACTGCGCGACGGCCCGGCCGAGCAGGGCAACGCCGACCGCGGTGAGAACCAGCGACACGATGATCGCGGCGAGTTGCATATGGGGCTCCTCGAACCTGCGAGCTGGATTACTAAGCAGTAACTTAATGTGGCTTGACCGAGATTACCCGTCCGGACGGGGGCGTATGTAGTCGACGAGCCGGTGATCTGCGTCGCTCACTTGGCCCCCTCTCCCTCTCATTAGTGCTTGGTTGGGCATAAGCCTCATATAAAACTTGAGCCCATGCGACTCAGGTCTGTTGACAGCGACGATCCGGCTGATGCACGCTTGAGCCTGTTCCACTCAATGCTGTAGCTGGAGGATCCCGAAATGGCACGTGCGGTCGGCATCGACCTGGGTACGACGAACTCCGTCGTCAGTGTTCTCGAGGGCGGTGAGCCCACCGTCATCACCAACGCCGAGGGCGCCAGGACCACGCCGTCCGTCGTGGCGTTCGCGAAGAACGGCGAGGTGCTCGTCGGCGAGGTGGCCAAGCGCCAGGCGGTCACCAACGTCGACCGCACCATCCGGTCGGTCAAGCGCCACATGGGCACCGACTGGAAGGTCAACCTCGACGGCAAGGACTTCAACCCGCAGCAGATGAGCGCCTTCATCCTGCAAAAGCTCAAGCGGGATGCGGAGTCGTACCTCGGCGAGAAGGTCGCGGACGCGGTCATCACCGTCCCGGCGTACTTCAACGACGCCGAGCGCCAGGCCACCAAGGAAGCCGGTGAGATCGCGGGCCTCAACGTCCTGCGTATCGTCAACGAGCCTACCGCCGCCGCGCTCGCCTACGGGCTGGAGAAGGACGACCAGACCATCCTGGTCTTCGACCTCGGCGGCGGCACCTTCGACGTCTCGCTGCTGGAGATCGGCGACGGCGTGGTGGAGGTCAAGGCCACCAACGGTGACAACCACCTCGGTGGTGACGACTGGGACCAGCGCGTCGTCGACTACCTGGTCAAGCAGTTCAACAACGGCCACGGCGTCGACCTGTCCAAGGACAAGATGGCCCTTCAGCGCCTCCGCGAGGCCGCTGAGAAGGCGAAGATCGAGCTCTCCAGCTCGTCCGAGACCACCATCAACCTGCCCTACATCACGGCGTCCGCCGAGGGCCCGCTGCACCTGGACGAGAAGCTCACCCGCGCCCAGTTCCAGCAGCTCACCTCCGACCTGCTGGAGCGCTGCAAGACCCCGTTCCACAACGTCATCAAGGACGCGGGCATCTCGCTGTCCGAGATCGACCACGTGGTCCTGGTCGGTGGCTCGACCCGGATGCCCGCCGTCGCCGAGCTCGTCAAGGAGCTGACCGGCGGCAAGGAGGCCAACAAGGGCGTCAACCCGGACGAGGTCGTCGCCATCGGCGCCTCCCTCCAGGCCGGTGTCCTCAAGGGCGAGGTCAAGGACGTCCTGCTGCTCGACGTCACCCCGCTGTCCCTCGGCATCGAGACCAAGGGCGGCATCATGACCAAGCTGATCGAGCGCAACACGACCATTCCGACCAAGCGCTCGGAGATCTTCACCACGGCCGAGGACAACCAGCCGTCCGTGCAGATCCAGGTCTACCAGGGCGAGCGCGAGATCGCGGCGTACAACAAGAAGCTCGGGATGTTCGAGCTGACCGGCCTGCCGCCGGCCCCGCGCGGGGTGCCGCAGATCGAGGTCACCTTCGACATCGACGCCAACGGCATCATGCACGTCGGCGCGAAGGACCTCGGCACCGGCAAGGAGCAGAAGATGACCGTCACCGGCGGCTCCGCGCTGCCGAAGGACGACATCGACCGCATGATGCGCGAGGCCGAGCAGTACGCGGAGGAGGACCACAAGCGCCGCGAGGCCGCCGAGACCCGCAACCAGGCCGAGCAGCTCGTCTACCAGACGGACAAGTTCCTCAAGGACAACGAGGACAAGGTCCCGGGCGAGGTCAAGACCGAGGTCGAGGAGGCCCTCACCGAGCTGAAGGAGAAGCTCAAGGGTGAGGACACCGCCGAGATCCGCACCGCGACCGAGAAGGTCGCCGCGGTCAGCCAGAAGCTGGGCCAGGCCATGTACGCCAACACCCAGGCGGACGGCCCGGGCGCGGCCGGTGCCGCCGCCGGTGACGCCGGCGCCGCGGGCCAGGCCAAGGCCGATGACGATGTGGTGGACGCCGAGATCGTCGACGACGACAAGGCCGACAAGGGCCAGGGTGGTGCCGCGTGACGGAGGAGACCCCGGGCTTCGAGGAGCAGCCCGACGTCCCCTCCGAGGCCGCGCAGACCCCCGACGACGCGGCGAAGGGCGCCGGGTCCGCCGACAAGGCGGGCCCGGCAGCCCCGGCCGGGGACCTCGAGCAGGTAGCCCTTCAGGCACAACTGGACCAGGTGCGTACCGCCCTCAATGAGCGGACGGCCGACCTCCAGCGGCTCCAGGCGGAGTACCAGAACTATCGGCGCCGGGTCGAGCGGGACCGGGTGACGGTCAAGGAGATCGCCGTGGCGAGCCTCCTGTCCGAGCTGCTGCCCGTGCTCGACGACATCGGCCGGGCCCGTGACCACGGCGAGCTGGTCGGCGGCTTCAAGTCGGTCGGCGAATCGGTGGAGACGGTGTCGGCGAAGCTGGGCCTTCAGCAGTTCGGCAAGGAGGGCGAGCCCTTCGACCCGCTGGTGCACGAGGCTCTGATGCATTCGTACGCACCGGATGTCACGGAGACCACGTGCGTGCAGATTCTCCAGCCGGGGTATCGAATCGGCGAGCGCACGATCCGCCCGGCGCGGGTCGCGGTCGCCGAGCCCCAGCCGGGAGCCACCGCCAAGGGCGGCGAGGGCGAGGCCGCGGCGCCGGACGAGGAGAGCGGTGGCCCGGAAGAGGGCTGACGTGACGGTGATCGCGGGAGCAGCAGGAGAGGAGGGACGTCGAGGATGAGCACCAAGGACTTCGTGGAGAAGGACTACTACAAAGTCCTCGGCGTCCCCAAGGACGCGACCGAGGCGGAGATCAAGAAGGCGTACCGGAAGCTCGCCCGCGAGTACCACCCGGACGCCAACAAGGGCGACGCCAAGGCGGAGGACCGCTTCAAGGAGATCTCCGAGGCCAATGACATCCTCGGCGACCCCAAGCGGCGCAAGGAGTACGACGAGGCCCGCTCGCTCTTCGGGAACGGCGGATTCCGCCCCGGTCCCGGCGGTCCGGGCGGCACCGGGAACTTCAACTTCGACCTGGGCGACCTCTTCGGCGGCGCCCAGGGCGGCGGCGGTCCCGGTGGCGGTGGCGCCGGCGGCTTCGGCGGCGGGCTCGGGGATGTCTTCGGCGGGCTGTTCGGCCGCGGCGGCGCCACCCGCGCCCAGCCGCGCCGGGGCCAGGACATCGAGTCCGAGGTGACGCTCAGCTTCACCGAGGCCGTCGAGGGGGCCACGGTCCCGCTGCGGATGTCCAGCCAGGCCCCGTGCAAGGCGTGCTCGGGCACCGGCGACCGGGACGGCACCCCACGGGTCTGCCCGACCTGTGTCGGCACCGGCCAGGTCAGCCGGGGCGGCGGGGGCGGCTTCTCGCTCACCGACCCGTGCGTGGAGTGCCGTGGCCGCGGCCTGATCGCGCAGAACCCGTGCGAGACCTGCAAGGGCAGCGGACGGGCCCGTTCCGCCCGCACCATGCAGGTGCGGATCCCCGCGGGCGTCAGCGACAGCCAGCGGATCCGGCTGCGCGGCAAGGGTGCCCCCGGCGAGACCGGCGGCCCGGCCGGCGATCTGTATGTGATCGTGCACGTGGACGCGCATCCGGTCTTCGGCCGTAAGGGCGACAACCTGACCGTCACCGTGCCCGTCACCCTTCCGGAGGCGGCGCTCGGCGGCGAGATCAAGGTCCCGACCCTGGGCGGCCCGCCGGTCACCCTGAAGCTGCCGCCCGGCACGCCCAACGGACGCACGATGCGCGCCCGTGGCAAGGGCGCGGTCCGTAAGGACGGCACGCGCGGAGACCTGCTGGTCACCGTCGAGGTCACGGTGCCGCAGGAGCTGAGTGACCCGGCGCGGGACGCGCTGGAGTCGTATCGCGAAGCGACCGTGGGAGAGGACCCACGGGCGGAGCTGTTCAAGGCCGCGAAGGGAGCGTGACCCCAATGGAGTCGCACGGCCGAGGAGGCATCGGAGGCAGGGGCGCCGGCCGGCCCCGTAACCCTTATGAGCTGACCGAGGATTCGCCGGTGTACGTCATCTCGGTGGCGGCCCAGCTTTCCGGGCTGCACCCGCAGACCCTGCGTCAGTACGACCGCCTCGGCCTGGTATCCCCCGACCGTACCGCCGGCCGTGGCCGGCGGTACTCCGCGCGGGACATCCAGTTGCTCCGCCAGGTCCAGCAGTTGTCCCAGGACGAGGGGATCAACCTCGCCGGGATCAAGCGCATCATCGAACTGGAGCACCAGGTCGCGGCTCTCCAGGCCCATGTCGCCGAGCTCCAGGCCGCGGTCGAGGGCGCCGCGACCGCCATGCAGCAGCGCGAGGCCCAGGTCCACGCCTCCTACCGCCGCGACCTGGTCCGCTACCAGGACGTCCAGCAGAGCAGTGCCCTGGTGGTCTGGCGCCCCAAGCGCCCGGAGTAGCGCCCCGGCGCGCGGCTGATCGCAGGCCCGGTACCGTCCTAACGGCCACCGGGCCTTTCGCGTGCCCGGCGGGGCCGCTGGTCGGGCGCGCCGATGGGGCGTGCCGGGCGCACCATGGATGTATGGGAGGAGGTATCGCCATGGTGGAAGTCAAGACGATCGAGAAGCCGGATGAGCGGCGTGACTTTCCCGGAGGCCATATCGAAGCCCTGCATCTGACCGGGCTGGATTTCGCCGTGGGCACCTTCGAGCCCGGATGGCGCTGGCGGGAGTCGGTGCGGCCGATCGTGGGGACCGATCTGTGCGAGGTCCACCACAGCGGGATCGTGGTCCGGGGCCGGATGCGGCTGCGCACGGCCGATGGCGCGGAGGCCGAGGTGGGGCCCGGGGATGTGTATGTGGTGGCGCCCGGCCATGACGCCTGGGTCGTCGGCGATGAGCAGGTCGTGGTGTACGACGTCGCGGGGCAGATGGCGTTGACGTATGCGAAGTCGAGTGAGGCCGGGGCCTGACACGGGGGGCGGGAGCGGCATCCTGTAGCGGTTCAGCCGTGGGCAGGGGACGAGATGAGTACCGGTCGGATACCACCGCGTGGACCCCGCCGCGGGGGGTGGCCGCACGGAAGTGCCCGTACCGACCAACTGATCCGGACGCTGCTGCGGCGCCGTAAGGAGCCGCTGGCGATCGAGGACGTCACCGTCGTCGACAAGCCGGGGATGCGCCGCGCGGTCGCGGCGACCGCGATCGGCAACACCATGGAGTGGTTCGACTTCGGTGTCTACGCCTATGTCGCGGTCACCCTCGGCAGGGTCTTCTTCCCCGCCGACAACCCCGCCACCCAGGTGGTCTCCACGTTCGCCACGTTCGCCGTGGCGTTCCTGGTGCGGCCGCTGGGCGGGCTGGTGTTCGGGCCGCTGGGCGACCGGATCGGGCGGCGGCGGGTGCTGTCCACCACCATGATCTTGATGGCGACCGGCACCTTCGCGGTGGGCCTGCTGCCCGGCTACGACGCGATCGGCTTCACCGCCCCGCTGCTGCTGCTGGCCTGCCGGGTGGTGCAGGGCTTCTCGACCGGCGGTGAGTACGCGGGGGCGACCACCTATATCGCCGAGTTCGCGCCCGATCAGCGCCGTGGCTTCCTCGGCAGTTGGCTCGACTTCGGCACCTTCATCGGCTATTCGCTGGGTTCCGGTCTGGTCACCGTGCTCACCGCGGTCGTCGGTGAGACCGGGATGGTGGAGTGGGGCTGGCGGGTGCCGTTCCTGGTGGCGGGGCCGCTGGGGCTGATCGGTCTGTATATGCGGCTGCGGCTGGAGGAGACCCCGGCGTTCCAGCAGGAGGCCGAGCGGGCGGCCGAGGCGGCGCAGGCGGCGGAGGCGCACGGCGAAACGGTGCCGATCGAGGAGGCCCGCCAGTCCGGACAGGGGCGGCTGAAGGAGATCTTCACCCGGCACTGGGAGGCGATGCTGATCTGTATGGGCCTGGTGCTGCTGTACAACGTCACCAACTACATGGTGACGTCGTATCTGCCGACGTATATGACCTCCACGCTCGGCCAGGACGCCACCACGGCCCAGGTGCTGGTGCTGGGCACCATGCTGTTCGTGGTGCTGGCGATCACGGTGGTCGGGCGCGGTTCCGACCGCTGGGGGCGGCGGCCGCTGTTCCTGTTCGGCAGTCTGGGCCTGGTGGCGCTGGCCATTCCGGCGGTGCTGCTGATCCGGGCGGGCGGCGTGCTGATGCCCGCGATCGGCTGTCTGATCCTGGGCGCGATGCTGGTCACCTTCGCGGGGACGAGCGCCGCCACGCTTCCGGCGCTGTTCCCGACCCGGCTGCGCTACGGCGCCCTGTCGATCTCGTACAACCTCTCCGTGTCGCTGTTCGGCGGGACGACGCCGCTGCTGGCCTCATGGCTGGTGGCCACCACGCACAACACGCTGGTGCCCGCCTTCTACCTGATGGCGGCGGGGGTGATCGGGCTGATCGCCACGCTGTTCCTGCATGAGACGGCGGGGAAGCCGCTGCGCGGTTCGGGGCCCATGGTGGAGACCGAGGAGGAGGCGCGTACGGCGGTGGCCGAGAGCCGTACGGAGGCCGGGCGGCACGCCCGCGACGTCTGGATCCGGCTGCGCCACCCCTGGGCGGGGGCGGGCCACCGGGAGGAGAAGGGCGAGGATTGATCCGGCCCGGGCCTCAGCCCTTGCCCATGCGCTGGCTCAGCCCTTGCCCATGCGCTGGCTCAGCCCTTGCCCATGCGCTGGCTCAGCCCTTGCCCATGCGCTGGCTCAGCCCTTGCCCATGCGCTGGCTCAGCCCTTGCCCATGCGCTGGCTCAGCCCTTGCCCATGCGCTGCCTCAGCCCTTGCCCATGGCGCGGGTGAGGGTGATTTCGATCAGGACGCGGTCGGGGTTGGGGCGCGGGGTGCGCTCGTAGCGCTCGGCGTAGCGGCGTACCGCCTCCGCGATCAGCTCGGGCTCCTCGCGTACCACCGCGAGCCCCTCCAGCGTGGCCCACCGCCTGCCCGCCAGTTGGCAGACCGCGACCCGCGCACCGCCCTCGCCCGCCGCCCGGACATGGGCGACCTTACGGCTGTGGCGGTTGGCGATGACGCGGGCGAGCCCGGCCTCGGGGTCGTAGGTGACGCCGACCGGGACGACATGCGGGGTGCCGTCCGGGCGGGGGGTGGTCAGGGTGCAGACATGGCGTTCGCGCCAGAAATCGAGGTACTCGGGATCGGGGTTGCGGGGGTCGACAGGCATGGTCCAGAACCTACCGACATGGCCCGGAACCTCAGGCCAGGGGAGTGGCGTCAGCGAGGTTGAGTGGAATAGACTCAACTTTGCGGAGGTTGGGTAGGGCAGGATGGGAAGATCGCAGCGAGGAGGAGCACAGGGACGTGGATGCCGAGCTGACCAACAAGAGCCGGGCGGCGCTGAGCGCCGCCAATGACCGGGCGGTGTCCTCCGGACACGCGGATATGACGCCCGCGCACCTCCTGCTCGCCCTGCTCCAGGGCCAGGACAACGAGAACGTCATGGATCTGCTGGCAGCCGTAGAGGCCGACGCGGCCCATGTGCGCGGCGGCGCCGAGCGGCTGCTCGCCGCCCTGCCCAGCGTCCAGGGCTCCACCGTGGCCCCGCCGCAGGCCAGTCGTGAGCTGCTCGCCGTCGTCGCGGACGCCACCCAGCGGGCCAGGGAACTGGGGGACGACTATGTCTCCACCGAGCATCTGCTCATCGGCATCGCCGCCAAGGGCGGCCAGGCCGGGGAGCTGCTCGACCAGCAGGGGGCGAGCGCCAAGAAGCTGCTCGCCGCGTTCGAGAAGGTCAGGGGTGGACAGCGGGTGACGACGGCCGATCCGGAGGGCACGTACAAGGCCCTGGAGAAGTTCGGCACGGACTTCACCGCCGCCGCGCGCGAGGGCAAGCTGGACCCGGTCATCGGCCGGGACCAGGAGATCCGCCGGGTGGTGCAGGTGCTCTCCCGGCGCACCAAGAACAACCCGGTGCTGATCGGCGACCCGGGCGTCGGCAAGACGGCCGTCGTCGAGGGGCTCGCCCAGCGGATCGTCAAGGGCGACGTCCCCGAGAGCCTGCGCGACAAGCGCCTGGTCGCCCTCGACCTCGGCGCGATGGTCGCGGGCGCGAAGTACCGCGGTGAGTTCGAGGAGCGGCTGAAGACCGTCCTGGCCGAGATCAAGTCCAGCGACGGCCAGATCATCACCTTCATCGACGAGCTGCACACCGTGGTCGGCGCGGGCGCCGGCGGCGACTCCGCGATGGACGCGGGCAATATGCTCAAGCCGATGCTGGCCCGCGGTGAGCTGCGCATGGTCGGCGCCACCACCCTCGACGAATACCGCGAGCGGATCGAGAAGGACGCCGCGCTCGAGCGCCGCTTCCAGCAGGTGCTGGTCGCCGAGCCGACCGTCGAGGACACCGTCGCCATCCTGCGCGGGCTCAAGGGCCGCTACGAGGCCCACCACAAGGTGCAGATCGCCGACGGCGCGCTGGTGGCCGCCGCCGCCCTCTCCGACCGGTACATCACCTCCCGCTTCCTGCCCGACAAGGCCATCGACCTGGTCGACGAGGCGGCCTCCCGGCTCCGGATGGAGATCGACTCCTCCCCCGTGGAGATCGACGAGCTCCAGCGGTCGGTGGACCGGATGCGGATGGAGGAGATGGCGCTGGCCCGGGAGACCGATGAGGCCAGCAAGCTGCGGCTGGACAAGCTGCGCCGCGACCTCGCCGACAAGGAGGAGGAGCTGCGCGGGCTCACCGCCCGCTGGGAGAAGGAGAAGCAG
The DNA here is from genome assembly GCF_018883605.1 of Streptomyces niphimycinicus. Classification (GTDB taxonomy): domain Bacteria; phylum Actinomycetota; class Actinomycetes; order Streptomycetales; family Streptomycetaceae; genus Streptomyces; species Streptomyces niphimycinicus. Next base: position 12,060 of record NZ_JAHLEM010000254.1, read on the forward strand.
GGCCTCAACCGCGTCGGTGAGCTCAAGGAGAAGCTGGACGAGCTGCGCGGCCAGGCCGAGCGCGCCCAGCGCGACGGCGACTTCGACACCGCCTCCAAGCTGCTGTACGGGGAGATCCCGGCCGTCGAGCGGGAGCTGGCCGAGGCGTCGGAGGCCGAGGCCGAGGTCCAGCAGGACCGCCCCACCATGGTCAAGGAGGAGGTCGGCCCGGACGATGTGGCCGATGTGGTCGCCTCCTGGACCGGCATCCCCGCCGGCCGGCTGCTGGAGGGCGAGACCAAGAAGCTGCTGCGCATGGAGGACGAGCTGGGCAAGCGGCTGATCGGCCAGATGGAAGCCGTAAGGGCGGTATCGGACGCCGTGCGCAGGACCCGCGCGGGCATCGCCGACCCGGACCGGCCCACCGGTTCGTTCCTCTTCCTCGGCCCCACCGGCGTCGGCAAGACCGAGCTGGCCAAGGCGCTCGCCGACTTCCTCTTCGACGACGAGCGGGCCATGGTCCGCATCGACATGAGCGAGTACGGCGAGAAGCACAGCGTGGCCCGGCTGGTCGGCGCCCCGCCCGGGTATGTCGGCTACGAGGAGGGCGGCCAGCTCACCGAGGCGGTGCGCCGCCGCCCCTACAGCGTGGTGCTGCTGGACGAGGTGGAGAAGGCCCACCCCGAGGTCTTCGACGTCCTGCTCCAGGTCCTGGACGACGGGCGGCTCACCGACGGCCAGGGCCGGACGGTGGACTTCCGCAACACCATCCTGGTGCTCACCTCCAACCT
>NZ_JAHLEM010000255.1 GCF_018883605.1 Streptomyces niphimycinicus
CCGCCGCCCCTACAGCGTGGTGCTGCTGGACGAGGTGGAGAAGGCCCACCCCGAGGTCTTCGACGTCCTGCTCCAGGTCCTGGACGACGGGCGGCTCACCGACGGCCAGGGCCGGACGGTGGACTTCCGCAACACCATCCTGGTGCTCACCTCCAACCTGGGCAGCCAGTACCTGATGGACCCGCTGCTCGGCGACGAGGAGAAGAAGCAGAGCGTGCTGGAGACCGTGCGGACCTCCTTCAAGCCGGAATTCCTCAACCGCCTGGACGACCTCGTGGTCTTCTCCGCGCTCAGCGGGCCGGAGCTGGCCCGGATCGCCGAGCTCCAGATCGCCCGGCTGGCCCGCCGCCTCGCCGACCGCAGGCTGACCCTCGACATCACCCCGGCCGCGCTGGACTGGCTGGCCGAGGAGGGCAACGACCCGGCGTACGGGGCGCGCCCGCTGCGCCGGCTGATCCAGACCGCCATCGGCGACCAATTGGCCAAGGAGATCCTCGCCGGGGAGATCCGCGACGGCGACAAGGTCCGGGTGGACCGGGTCGGCGACGGCCTGCTGGTGGGCCCCGCGCAATAGGTCCCGCCGGTCCCTGTTCGGCCGGATCGGGCAATGTACGGCCGGGGTTGCACGGCGGGGGCGGGTGTGAGGGAGGATGGCGGTATTCCATACGAAGGGAAATCCACGGTGAGCATCGACCCGTCCTCGATTCCGAATTTCGGGGGTCAGCCCGAGCCCGAACCGACGGGTCCGAGCGGCCCCGTGCTGCCCGACCAGGATCTGGTCAAGCAGCTACTGGAGCAGATGGAGCTGAAGTACGTCGTCGACGAGGAGGGGGACCTCGCCGCGCCGTGGGAGCAGTTCCGCACCTATTTCATGTTCCGCGGGGAGGAGGAGCAGCAGGTCTTCTCCGTCCGTACGTTCTACGACCGGCCGCATGGCATCGATGAGAAGCCGCGGCTGCTCGAGGCGCTCGACGACTGGAACCGCCGCACGTTGTGGCCGAAGGTCTACACCCACACCAATGACGACGGCACGGTCCGGTTGATCGGCGAGGCGCAGATGCTGATCGGCACCGGCGTCAGCCTTGAGCACTTCGTATCCAGCACGGTGAGCTGGGTGCGGGCTTCGATCGAGTTCGACCGCTGGCTGGTCGAACAGCTCGGTCTGGAGGCCGACATCGAGTCCGACGGCGAGGACAAGCCGGACGACGGCGACGGCCAGCTCTGAGCCGGGAGCCGAACCGCAAGCCCTGGGCCCGCCCGTATCGCGGTCAGGCCGGGCTGTCGGCCATGGTCAGCAGATACGCCCCATAGAGACAGGAGAGCCCGGCCAGCACGCCGCCCACCAGGACGGCGGTGCGTGGCCGGGCTCTTGCCATGGCCAGCGCCGCCGGGAACAGCAGCGGGAAGGCGGGCAGCAGAAAGCGCGGCTTGGACGCGAAGTAGTGCGAGCCGGTGAGCGCGATGAACACCAGGGCCAGGGTGTAGACGACCAGCGGCAGCGGCGGTGGGCGCAGCGCGAGGCAGACCAGCGAGACCAGCGAGGCGCCGATGACGATCAGGGACATGTAGTGCGGCGGCGAGCCGCCTCCCAGGATCAGGCCGCGGACGGAGCGGAAGACGCTCGCACCGAGATCGAGAGAGGTGCCCCAGCGGTCCTGGACGTCCAGATAGCCGCGCCAGGTGCCGCGCCGCACCCCCACCCAGCCGATGTAGCCGAGCCAGCCGAGCGGGGCGAGCGCCGCGCCCGCCCACACCCGCCAGGGCGTACGCCCACGGCGCCGCCAGACCTCGGCCGCCGCGCATGCGCACACCGCCGCCGCGACCGCGATCCCGTTGGGCCGGGTGGCCCCCGCGCACAGCGCGAGCGCCCCGGCCCACAGCCAGCGCCGGGTCAGCAGCGCGTACAGCGACCAGGCCGCCAGCGCGGTCAGCAGCGACTCCGTGTACCCCATGGACTCGACGACCGCATGCGGCAGCAGCCCCCACAGCACGACCAGCATCAAGGCCGTTCGCCGCCCGTACAGCCGCTCCCCGACCGCGTGGATGCCCCAGGCCGCCAGCCCGGCCGCGACCCAGGTGATCAGCAGCCCCGCCGTCACCGCGCTCAGGGGCACGACGCTGGTGACGGCCCTGATCAGCGCCGGGTAGAGCGGGAAGAACGCGAGATCGCTGAAGGTCAGGCCGGGGTGGGTGACGGAGGGCCGGCTGGTGCCGTAGCCATGCTGGGCGATGCCCACGTACCAGATGCTGTCCCAGTAGTGCCCGAGCTGCGTCCGCGGATGCTTCCCGGTCCGCAAGGCCGCCACCGCCACGCATCCGATCCCGGCGGCCCGCACCGTCGCGTACACCGCCAGCGCCGGCCACGCCCGCCTCAGCGACGCCCGCACCCCCCGCCGGGTGGCCGGTCGTCCGGGCGGCTCCGGGGTCCGGGTGGACGCGGCGGTATCGGCGGACACGGAAACCTCCGGTGCGGGCACCCGACGGATATGCGCCGAGCCCCCGGGCGGGGACGGACCGGGGGCCTCGGCGGACACACCGACCATCCGCCAGGCCGCGGCCGCCCGCGACCTGGAAGGCCCATCCGGGGGAGGCTCACCGGGCCCGCCCGGGCCCTGCCCGGGTGGCCGGTGAGTCGCCGCGTCAGCCGGCGCCGAGCGTCTTCAGACGGGCGACGGCGTCCGTAAGGACCTCATCGCGCTTGCAGAAGGCGAAGCGGACGAAGGGGGAGCCCTGGTCCTGGTGGTCGTAGAAGACCGCGTTCGGGACAGCCACCACGCCGCAGCGCTCGGGGAGGGAGCGGCAGAAGGCGAAACCGTCGGTCTCGCCCAGGGGCCGGATGTCGGTGGTGATGAAGTACGTGCCCGAGGGGCGGAAGACCTGGAAGCCCGCGTCGGTCAGGCCGTCGGCCAGCAGATCGCGCTTGGCGCGCAGATCCTCGCGGATGCCGTGGAAATAGGCGTCGGGCAGCCGCAGCGCCTCGGCGACCGCGTACTGGAAGGGCCCCGCCGAGACATAGGTGAGGTACTGCTTGGCCGAGCGCACCGCCGTGACCAGCTCGGGAGCACCGGTCACCCACCCGACCTTCCAGCCGGTGAACGAAAACGTCTTGCCGCTGCTGCTGATGGTGACGGTCCGCTCGCGCATCCCGGGGAAGGAGACGAGCGGGGTGTGCGCGGTGCCGAAGACAAGATGCTCGTAGACCTCGTCGGTGACCACCAGCAGATCGCGCTCGACGGCCAGCTCGGCGACCGCGGCCAGCTCATCATGGGTGAGCACGGTGCCGGTGGGGTTGTGCGGGGTGTTGAGCAGGATGAGCCGGGTGCGATCGGTGACGGCGGCGCGCAGCTCGTCCAGATCCAGCCGGAAGGTGTCCCCGTCGGGCCGGAGGGTGACCGGGACGCGCACCCCGCCCGCCATGGCGATACAGGCGGCGTACGAGTCGTAGTACGGCTCCAGCGCGACCACCTCGTCCCCCGGCTCCACCAGCGCCAGCAGCGACGCCGCGATGGCCTCGGTGGCGCCCGCGGTGATCAGCACCTCGCTGTCGGCGTCGAAGCCCAGCCCGTACCAGCGCCGCTGGTGCTCGGCGACGGCGGCACGCAACTCGGGCACCCCGGGCCCGGGCGGGTACTGATTACCCCGCCCGTCCCGCAGCGCCCGTACGGCGGCCTCGCGCACCTCCTCGGGGCCGTCGGTGTCCGGAAAGCCCTGGCCCAGATTGATCGCGCCGGTGCGCACGGCGAGGGCGGACATCTCGGCGAAGATCGTGGTCCCGAAGGCGGCCAGTCGGCGATTGAGCGGCGGTCGTCCCATGCCGCCCATACTCCGCCGAACATCCGGACTTCCTCAAGCCGCCCCTGCCCCGCGCGTGGAGTGGCCCGGGGTTTTCATCCCCGCGACGTACGGGGACTCGGCCGGGCCCTCATAGGCCGATCAGTCGTACGCGGTCATCGCAGAGCTTGGCCATGGCGTCGGTGTCGGAGGTGAGTACGGCGACGGGTGGCGGCTGGCGTAGTGCTGCCTCGGCGACGGTGGCGTCGATCGCGTATTTGTGCCCGTGCAGTCCTGCTGACTTGAGCAGTCCGGCGGCTGCCTTGGCTGCCTGTTCGGTAACGGGTTCGACTTTTACCCGTGAGAGGGCCCGGTTCAGGCGTGGGAGATTCACTCGCGAATGACTGACTTCGACGATGGTGTTGGCGCTGACGACGAGATCAGCGCCCATTTCGTGGAACACCTGGAACATCGCGAGAGCCTTCCGGTCCTGGGCGACCCAGGCGGACAGCCCCTGGGAGTCCAGGACGACGGTCTCGAGGTGTGCGCTCACGCGGCGTCCGTAGGGTCGGCCCGGTCGGCAGTGCCGAAGATCTTGGCGCGGGCTTCGGCCAGCTCTTCGTCCGTGAAGGCGCCTTGTTCTTCCTGGTGGCGCCGTAGATCGTCGCCGAGGAGCTGGTGCCGGATCTGGCGGGCCACCGCTTCGGCCACGTAGCCGGACACGTTGTCGGTGAGCTTCCTCAGCTCGGCGACCTGCTCGGTGGGCAGGGTGACGGTGATGCGTGTCGTGGCGGACATGAGCCGAACATACTCCAGTATGCGTACGGTTGATGTCCGATGCGGTGACCGGTATGGGGGCGCTGCGCTCGATGGTGGTGCCACCCGGCGCGAGGCGCACTCGCTGGTTTCCGCGCTCGTTTTCATCGGCGTGATGGGCGGGTACTCGGCCGGGTCGTAATGCATTGACTGTGATCGATTGCGCTTTTGCCGGAGTCGTGAGGCCCCGCGGGAGGCGAGATGGCCAAGCACATGACACAGCAGGCGGGGGCCTGGCCGCGGCTTCGGCTGGAGGACTGGGCCGAGGCGCGGGACACGCTGCATATGTGGACCCAGATTGTCGGGAAGATCCGGCTGGATCATGCGCCACCGGCCAACCAGTGGTGGCAGGTGACCCTGTACGTCACCCCGCGCGGGCTGAGTACGTCGACGATGCCGTATCGGACCGGGGCGTTCGATATCGAGTTCGACTTCGTCGATCAGCGGCTGGGGATTCGGGTCAGTGACGGGAGCCGGCGCGAGCTGGTGCTGGAGTCCAAACCGGTGTCCCAGTTCTACTCCGAGATCATGGGTGTGCTGGGAGAGCTGGGCATCCAGACCCGGATGTACCCCCGCCCGAACGAGGTGCCCGTGTCGATCCCATTCCCGGAGGATCACCGGCACGCGGTGTACGACCCACACGCCACCCGGCTCTTCTGGAGCCAATTGCTGAGCGCGCAACGGGTATTCGGGGAATTCCGGTCGCATTTCGTCGGCAAGGCCAGCCCCGTGCACTTCTTCTGGGGAGCGATGGACCTGGCCGTCACCCGCTTCTCCGGCCGCACCGCGCCGCCGCATCCCCCCGGCGGGGTGCCGAATCTGCCGGACCGGGTGACACAGGAGGCGTACTCCGTCGAGCTGTCCAGTTGCGGCTTCTGGCCCGGCGGCGGCGAGGAGGGCGGCTTCTACTCCTACGCCTACCCCGAGCCCGCCGGTTTCGCCGACCAGCCGGTCCAGCCCGCGACGGCCTCGTACCGGCGGGACGTCGGCGAGTTCGTGCTGCCCTACGAGGCGGTCGCCACCGCGGCCGATCCGGACCGGACGCTGAGCGAATTCCTGCACAGCACCTACGAGGCGGCCGCCGAACTGGCCGACTGGGATCGCGCGGTCCTGGAAGCCGACCCGCGTCACTGGGAGCACCGCACTAGCTGACACGCTCCCCTTCCTGCGCTTCATGAGCGTTTGTTGCCCGCCGTATGAGCAAACGATGACGGCGGGCGGAAAGCGGCATCCGGGCTGTTGTGCTGGGCGCATGAACAGTAACCACACGTCCCGTTCCCGGTATCCGTATACGTCCTCCCGGCGCCCCTCCCGTCACGTCCTGACCACGGTGGCCGCGGCCGTCGCGCTCGGTGTCGCCCTGGTCGGGTGCGGCGGTTCGGGCTCCGGCGGGCGGGCGGAGGGGAAGAGCACGACGGCGGAAGAGGTGCGGCGGACCGGTACGAAGGTGCTGTGGATGGGCGACTCCATCGCGGGCTCCGAAGGCCCTGCCCTGGGCGCGGCCCTGAAAGCGGGCGGCGTGGAGTTCAAGGACGCCTCGTCCGACGGTGGGGGCACGGTTGTCGCCGGCAACGAGAAGATCACGAAGATGATCGCTGCCGACACATGGCGGCAACTGGCCAAGAACGTCGCATCGTTCCAGCCCACCGTGATCGCCTACCAGGTCACCACGTACGACTGGGGAAGCCGGGATCAGCAGCGCGCCGCCTACGAAAAGTTCGTCAGGACGGCCGAGGACGCCGGGGCCAAGGCGGTGTTCGTACCGACCCCGCCCATCAAGATCGACGGGTTCTACGAGAAGTACGAGCCGCAGATGCGTACCGCCTCCCCGGTGGCCAAGGAGGTCGCCGACAACAGCGGCGGCGCGGCGGTGTTCCTCGATGCCACGCGGCTGTGGGGCACCGATGCCTCGGTGAAGAAGGCTCAGCGCGCTTCCGACGGGGTCCACAACTGCCAGCAGGGGGCGGCTTCCTTCGCCGCCTGGTTCGCCACGGAGCTCAGTAGGACGGAACTCGGCAAGAAGGGCTTCACGCCCGCGGCCGTGGAGACCTGGGCCAACGGCTCGTGGACCGGTAATGACCGGTTTGCCAAGCTCAAGTGCGACGGCTGAGGAAGCGGCGCAACGTGGTGAGTGAGCGTCGTGCGCATATCGCCGCCCTCGACGGGCTGCGCGGGTTCGCGGTCGCGGCCGTGCTGCTCTTCCACGCCGGGCTGCTGCCCGGCGGCTTCCTCGGGGTCGATCTGTTCTTCGTGCTGTCCGGGTTCCTGATCACCGGGCTGCTCCTCGGCGAGACGGCGGGGCGCGGCCGGATCGCCCTGGCCGCGTTCTGGGGCCGTCGCGCCCGTCGTCTGCTGCCCGCCCTGGTCTGCGCGGTGGTCGTGACCATGGTGGCGATGTGGGCCTGGGGCACCCCGGCCCAACTGCGGTTCGCACTCGACGATGTGCCGTGGGTCGGGGCCCAGGCCGTCAACTGGCACTACATCGCCGAGCAGATCGGTTACTGGAATGCCTCCGACAGCCGGGCCTTCGCCCATCTGTGGAGCATCGGCGTGGAGTGGCAGTTCTATCTGGCCTGGCCGCTGGTGGTGGCGGTGGCGGCCTGGGGCCGGTACGGCGAGCGGATCGTGGCCCTGCTCGCCGGGTCGGGCGCCCTGGTCTCCCTCGCCCTGACCGTCTGGCTCGGCGCCGCGGTGGACACCACCCGCGCCTACGAGGGCACCGACACTCGCGCCGCCGCGCTGCTGCTCGGGGCGCTGGTGGCCACCGCGCCGGTACGCGATCTCGCGCGCCGGGTGCCGCGCCGCGCGGCCGACCTGGTGTGCCTGGTCGTGGCGGGCGGGCTCGCGGTGGGGTGGGCGATGACCGAGGGCGAGAAGGCGCCACGGCTCTTCCAGGGCGGCCTCTTCCTGCACTCCCTGGCGGCTGCGGTGCTGATCGCCCTGATGGCCCAGGTACCGGGCACCCGCGCGGCCCGGATCGCGGGCAGCCGCCTGCCGCGCCGCATGGGTGAGGTCTCCTACAGCCTGTACCTGTGGCACTGGCCGGTGTATCTGCTGCTGTTGCCCCGGCTCTCCGGGCTCGGGGACTGGGGCGCCGCGGCCGTGGCGATCGGGGTGTCGCTGGTGGCCGCCGCGGTGACGAAGCGGCTGGTCGAGGACCCGGTGCGGTTCCGCTCGGGGTGGGCGTGCGGTCGGCGCGGCCCGGCGGCGGTGGCGGCACTGGCCCTCATCGGGGTCACGCTGTGGCTGGCGGTCCCGGTCCCGGTGCTGGGCGCGGGTACTGTCGACATCAGCCGGCTGAGGTGATGATCCACGCGAACGGGCGGCGGCTCGGCCGCACCGTGGGCGACTGCCCGATACCTCCTCGACGCCGGACAACCGCACGCCCATGCCGGACAGCCGCATGCGGATGCCGGACAACCGCACACGTTGATGCCGGATAGCCGCGTGCTGCTACCGGACAACCGCATGCTGAGACCGGCTTGCCGCATGCTGAGACCGGATTGCCGCACGCTCTGTGGAAGGAGCCCTGTCCATGCCCCGCGTACTGTTGATCGAGGACGATCCGGCCGTACGCCGCGGTGTCGTCCTGGGCCTGTCCCGCAATGGGCACGAGACCGAGGCGGTCGGCACCGGCGAGGACGGTCTGGAGGCGCTGGCCGCCTTCAAGCCCGACCTCGTGCTCCTCGATCTGATGCTGCCCGGCATGAGTGGCCTGGAGGTGTGCGGCCGTATCCGCGAGACCAGCCGTCTGCCGATCGTGATCCTTTCCGCGCGCGGCGACGACATGGACGTCGTGATCGGCCTGGAGGCGGGCGCCGACGACTATGTCGTCAAGCCCGCGAGCGCCGCGGTCATCGAGGCCCGTATGCGCGCGGTGCTGCGCCGCGTCGCGCCCGCCCAGGCCGACATCGGCGCGGCTGCCGGCTGCACCACCGTGGGCGATCTGGAGATCGACCGCGACGCGCTGATCGCCCGCAAGCGCGGTGCGGAACTCCCGCTCGCCCCGTCCGAGCTGAAGCTGCTGCTCTTCCTCAGCGCCGCGCCGGAGCGGACCTTCAGCCGCCGGCAGTTGCTCGAAGACATCTGGGAGCACAGCTACTACGGGGACGCCCGTCTGGTCGACGCCTGTGTGATGCGGCTGCGCGCCAAGATCGAGGAAGACCCGCGCCACCCGGTGTACGTCCAGACCGTGCGCGGCTTCGGCTACCGCTTCGGCCCGCTGCCCGCATGAGACTCGTGTTCCCGCGCGGCCTGCGTCCGCGCCTGGTCGTCGCCTTCCTCCTGGTCGCCGCGCTCAGCGCGCTCATCACCGCCGCGCTCACCTTCCGCCAGGCCCGCAGCGCCATCCTGGACCGCACCCAGAACAGCGCCGTCCGCGACCTGCGCCTTCAGATCGAGTCGCTCGCTCCCAATCTGCCGCCCGACCCCACCCCCACGGACCTGCGCACCTTCGCGCGCCAACTGGACCGCGCCTCGGGATCGCGCGGCTGGCATACGGCCGTCTCCCGCGACGGCGGCCCGCTCATCGGCACCGCGGACGAGATCGGCGGCACCCTGCGCGCCGCGACAAAGGACGGCGACACCACCTACTACGAGCGTGTGGAGCGCACCGGTGATCCCCGGCTGCTCATCGGCATGCCGGTGACCTACACCAGCCGCGGCGATGGCGCGGAGAAACCGTCGGGGCTCGTCGTCTACGCGGTTCTGTCGCTGCACGGCGAACGGGCCGATATCTCGGCGCTGATCACCGCGGCCTGGGCGGGAGCCGTCCCCACACTCGCCTTCGCCGTCGTCCCCGCCCTGTTCGCGGCCCGCCGGGTACTGCGTCCGGTACGACAACTGCGTACCGCGGCCCAGAAGATCACATCGGGGGCCCTCGACACCCGCCTGGATGTCGTAGGCAAGGACGAACTCGCCGCGCTGACCAGCACGTTCAACACGATGGCCGCCACCGTGGAACGGGACGATGCGGAACTACGGCGTATGGAGGCCAACGCCCGCCGATTCGCCGCCGACGTCTCGCACGAGCTGCGCACCCCGCTCGCCGCCATGGCCGCCGTCACCGACGCCCTCGACGAGGACGCCCGCTCCGGCACGCTCCCCCCGGACACCGCCGACGCGGTCCTGCTCATCAGCGACGAGACCCGCAAGCTGGCCGTCATGGTGGAGGACCTGATGGAGATATCCCGCTTCGACGCGGGCTCGGCGGTCCTGCAACTGGACGACGTGAGCCTGCGCACCGTCATCCACAAGACACTTCAACTGCGCGGCTGGCGGGAGCCGGACGAGGTGATCACCGAGCTTCCCGAGGGCGATCCGCGCATCCGGGTCGACGCACGCCGCATCGACGTCGTCCTCGCCAACCTGATCGGCAACGCACTGCGGCATGGCACCGCGCCCGTCACCGTCCGGGCGACCTCCACACCGGAGGCCGTCGTGATCGAGGTCGCCGACCACGGCCCCGGCATCCCGGATGACGTCCTGCCGCATGTCTTCGACCGCTTCTACAAGGCGGACGCCGCGCGGTCCCGCTCCGAAGGCAGCGGCCTCGGGCTCGCCATCGCGACGGAGAACGTACGGCTGCACGACGGCACCCTCACCGCCGCCAACCTCCCGGACCATGGCGCCGTGTTCACCGTGACCCTCCCGCACCAGCCCGCCCCGGAGGACCCGTCATGAAACGCCGACTCGCCGCCGTCGCCATGCTGTTGGCCGCCTGCTCGGCGGGGTGCGGGGTCGGTTCCGCCGGCCCGGTCCCGGCCGGTGCCCCGGCCTCCGGTCTACAGAAGGGCTCCGCGTCCCCCTACGCCCGCCTCTACTTCGTCGGCCCCTACGGCCTGCGGGCCGCGCCCCGTGAAGTGGCCTCCCCCGCGAGTCCGCAACAGGCCCTCGACCTCCTCCTCAAGGGCCCCGATACGGCCGAGCGGGCCCGTGGCCTGAGCACGGAGGTGCCCTCGAATCTCGGGCGCCTGATCGCGCGGGCCGCCGACGGTGCCGTGGACCTGTACCTCCCGGTGTCCGTGTCGAACATGACCGGCGGCGGCAGCCTCGGCCTCAGCCAGATCATCTGCACGACGGCCAACGCCCAAGTACCCGGCGGCAAGCGGCCCCCCGATGTGGACGTACGGGTCTATGAGGCGGGCTACACGACGGCATGGACCGTGCGATGCGACGCGGCGGGCAACGTCAGCCCCGTGCCGAGGAGTTGACCTGGGGCGGCGGGTGCGGCCAGGGCGGTCGTGCTCGCGGAACCTCTGGACTTCCTCAACTTCGCTTTCGACCCGGGTGAGGTCGGGCAGGGGAGACGACAGGTACGAAGCGGTACCTCGCTACGGGGGATGGGAAGGAGAGTGAGGACCATGGGTCCTGTCGTCATCTTGGTCGTGGTGGCGTTCACGTTCGCGGCACTCGCCGCGCTGGGAGCCGGTCGGTCGAAGGGGTACAGCGGGCGGCGCAAGCGGTCCTGGGGCGCGGGTTCCAGCGGGGCGGCCGGTGGTAGCTGGTGGGCCGGTGGCGGCGACGGTGGTGGTGGCCATCACGGGGGTGGCCACCACGGCGGCGGTGGCTGCGGCGGCGGAAGTGGCTGCGGTGGTGGAGGCGGCTGCGGTGGCGGCGGTGGTGGCGGCGGTGGCTGCGGTGGGGGCGCCTGATCCCCTGGATCCCCTAGCCACTGTGCGTCCGTAAGGTCGGCATGCCGTCCTTACGGTCACGTCGTCCATCTGGTCGCCACGCCGTTCCTACGGCCGTGAAGCAATGAGCCCGCGCCCGGCGCGCCAACGTGCGCCGGGCGCGGGCTTGTTGAACACTTGCCCTAGAAGGCGCCCTAGGGGGTGGAAACCCGGCGAAGATGGGTAAAAACGATGTGGCGCCCAGCATTTCATGATTCCGTATACCACCATCGACCTTACGGCCCCACGTGGGCACGAGCCGGCGTATGCGCATGCCCCTGGTCCACCGCGGGGCCGAGTCGGCCCATCTTTTTCCAATGCGTGCTTGCGGAGCCGATCCATGCTCACGACCCTCAAGACTGCCTACACCGATACCCGCGCCGCTGACCTCGCCTGGGGCCTGGGGCGGGAACCGCTTCCCGCCCTCGCCGTGCTTGATCTTCAACTCCACGGTTTCGACGTCCAGTTGAGGCTCCTGGGAGCCTCGCATCAGGTCCTCCTCGAAGGGGAGGGCAGCCGTTGCTCGGAGACCGTGGCCTGTATGTCCGGCAACAGCACCGCGCTTCCGCTGGGGGTTTCCACCCTCGTCGACGGCCGCGAATACGAATTCGCGGCGCGCGTCGAGGAGTTGTCGCAAGGAGCCTTCGCCGGGCGCGCGCAGGAGCTGCTCGCGCTGGTGGCCGACCATCCGCATGGGCTGGCGGGTACGTTTCCCGGCAGTCCGAACGCGTTCACGGCGCTGCTCGCGCAGTGGCACGAGGGGACGGTGGGGTGGCGGACCTGGCATGCCTACCCCCAGGAGGGGCGGTTGGTCACCACCCGCACCTGTGTGGGGGCCCGGGTGCCGGCCGCGCTCCGGCCGCCGGGCGCGGGCGGGCTCGAGATAGGTGGCCTGCCCGATGGGCGGTCGCCCCAAGTGCCGTGTGTCTGAAGGGGGTCCAGGGCGTTTGTTCGCGAGGCCGACGATGCCCGATGCGTGAACGGCAATGCACTCGTGTGGGGGACGAGGCGTAAGCGATATGTAACGTAGCGTTCCCTTTGTGATCGATTCGCCGATGTCCGCCGTCTCGGATGTGCCGTCGTCGCCGGAGTCCGGCCCTCCGGCGCGGCTGCCTGTGAGGGCGGCGCTCGGCCGCTTCCTCGTTCTCGGCACCGTCTTCGTCTGCGCCGCCTGCGGCCTCGTCTACGAGCTCGAACTCGTCGCGCTGGCCGCGTACTTGGCGGGTGACTCGGTCACCCAGGCATCCGTGGTGCTGTCCGTGATGGTCTTCGCCATGGGCGTCGGCTCGCTGCTGGCCAAGCGGCTGCGCTGCCGGGCCGCCGTCGGCTTCGGCGCGGTCGAGGCGGTGCTCGCGCTCGTCGGCGGCTGTTCGGCGATGGCGCTGTACGCGAGCTTCGCATGGGGCGGCCACTCGCGCTCCGCGCTCGTCGGCTTCTCGTTCGCGATCGGGGTGCTCATCGGGGCCGAGGTGCCGCTGCTGATGACCCTCATCCAGCGGGTGCGCCGACAGGACGCGGGCGGCGCGGTCGCCGATCTGTTCGCGGCGGACTATGTGGGCGCGCTGGTCGGCGGGCTCGCCTTTCCCTTTCTGCTGCTGCCCGCGTTCGGGCAGTTGACCGGCGCGCTGGTCACCGGCGCGGTCAACGCGGTCGCGGGCGGGGCGCTGGTGCTCTGGCTGTTCCGCCGCGATCTGACCGTACGGGCGCGGTGGACCCTGATCGTCGCCAACGGGCTGGTGCTCGCCGCGCTGACCGCCGGTGCCGTGCTGACCCCCTCCTTCGAGCGGGCCGCCCGGCAGGCCGTCTACGGACCGGGGGTGCGGGTCGCGCTGCGCACCGGCGAGCAGGAGATCGTGCTCGCGGGCGGCGGCGCGAGCGGGCGGCCGCTGGCCCTCTTCGTCAACGGGCGGCTGCGGGTCAGCGGGCGCGACGAGGTCCGCTACCACGAGGCGCTGATCCACCCGGCGATGGCCGCCGGGCCGCATGGCCGGGTCCTGGTGCTGGGCGGGGGCGACGGGCTCGCGGCGCGCGAGGTCCTGCGATACCCGGGGGTCCGTTCGGTGACCGTCGTGGAGCGCGACGCGGAGGTGGCGCGGCTGGCCCGGCGCGATCCGGGCCTGTCCGCGCTCAACGGCGGCGCCTACCGCGATCCGCGGGTGCGCGCGGTGACGGCCGACGCCTTCGACTGGCTGCGCCGGTCCATGGCGTACGACGTGGTGGTCTGCGATCTGCCCGCCCCCGAGCTCACCCCGAGCACCAAGTACTACTCGCAGGAGTTCTACGGCCTGGCCGAGCGGGTGCTGGCGCCCGGCGGCCGGCTGGTGGTCCACGCCGGGCCGCTGCGGCCCGACCCGCGGGCGTTCTGGACGGTGGACGCGACGATGCGCTCGGTCGGGCTGCGGACCGCGCCCTATGTGATCGGCACCCCGCGCCCGGGCCGTGGCTCCCCGCGTCCCGGCCGTGGCTCCCCGCACGACTGGGGCTTTGTGCTGGCGGCGCGCTCTCCGGTGGGGCTGCGGCTGGCCCCGCACGATCCGCGGCCGCGCTCGCTGACGGAGGAGGGGCTACGGGCGGCCCGCCGCACGGCCGAGCGGCATCGGGAGGCGGGGCTGCCTCCGTCCACCTTGATGCATCCGCGGTATGGGGAGTGAGGCGCCGTGGCCGGGCGGTGGGCGGCGCGCCCGGTGCGGAAAGTTGACGGGGAACGGGTCTCAGGTAACGAGCGATGGGTAGTGTCTTGAGCTATGGAGCATGAGGTGTTCGTTCCGTTTCCCGTCGACACCGTACGGCTGGCGCTCGCGGAGCCCGATCGCGTCGCCCGTTGCGTTCCCGGGCTCCAGCGGGACGCCGATGAGGCCGCCGGGCCGCTCTCCGGCCGGTTGCGGCTGCGCATCGGCGGGTCCACCATCACCTACCGCGGTGTGCTGCGCGTCGGTCGGCGCGCCGATGCCTTCGAGATCGAGGGCGAGGGCACCGAGGTGCGTGGCAGCGGCTCGGTGAAGCTGGCGCTGACCGTGACGCCGAAGCCCGTCGAGGGCGGTACGAAGCTGATCTGCGCCGGGACGGTGCACAGCGAGGGGCGGCTGGCCGAGTTCGACGACGAGGCGTCCACGACGGTGGCCCGCCGCATGCTGGACCGGTTCGCCTCGACGCTCACCGCCGGGCTCCAGACGTCCCCGATCACCGCGCCCACCGAGGACGAGGCCCCCGGCGGGCCCACCGCCGGGCCCACTGGCGAGGCCACCGGCGACGAGGCCGGCGACGCCGGCACGGGCGCCGCCGCGGAGGAGTCCGGGCTGCCGACCGAGGCCGAGCTTCCGCTGTCGGCCGACGACATGGACATCGACGACGTCGGCGACCTCGAGGACGTCGACGACGCGGACGCCGTCGAGGAGCCCGTCGGCTTCGGCGATCTCGCCGATCTCGACGACCTGGACGACGAGCCCCCGGCCGAGGCCGCCCACGCCCGCCGCACGATGATCGGCCGCTCCACGGAGGAGGTCGACCACGCCCCGCCGCGCGGCCGCTACGCCCCCGTCCCCGCGCCCGAGACCGTCTCCACCAGCGCCACACTGCGCTGGGCCGCGCCCGCCGCGGCGGTGGTGCTCGCCTCCGTCGTCGTCGTGGGCCGTCGCGTACTTCGCCGCCGCCGATGAGCGTGTGCGCATAGGGTCGGTAGCTGTGACCACCGAAGAGACACCGGAGACCAAGGGCGTACGGCTGACCGCCGGGGACGCCGAGCTGACCGTCTCGCCCGAGAACGGCTGCCGTATCGGTTCACTGCGCATCGGCGGTACGGAGCTGCTGCGACAGGGCCCGCGGTTCGGGGCGTTCCCGATGGTGCCGTGGTGCGGCCGGACCGGTCTTGGCCGGTTCCGCAACGGCGGGCGGATCCACCAACTGCCCATCAACTCCCCGCCGCACGCGATCCACGGGACCGGCCGGAACGTGGCATGGAGCCAGGTCAGGAGCGGGGAGTCCAGCGCGGCCTTCACCTACGACCTCGCCGACCCCTGGCCGTACGAGGGCCGGGTCACCCAGACCTTCGAGCTCTCCCCGGACAGCGCGACCGTCACCATGAGCGTGGAGACCGAGGGCGATTCCTTTCCGGCGCAGGCGGGCTGGCATCCGTGGTTCCTGCGGAACCTGGGCGACGGCGGCGCCGATGCCGAGATCGCCTTCGACGCCGCATGGCAGGAGGAGCGCGGGGAGGACCACCTCCCCACCGGCCGCCGGATCGCGCCGAAGCCCGGCCCCTGGGACGACTGCTTCGGCATGCCGCAGGGGGTGGACGTCACGCTCACCTGGCCCGGCCGGCTCGAGCTGAAGGTCACCAGTCGCACGGAGTGGGTGGTCGTCTACGACGAGCAGGCGGAGGCGGTGTGCGTCGAACCGCAGTCCGGCCCGCCCAACGGCCTCAACCTCCTGCCGCGCCTGGTCACCCCCATCGATCCGCTGGAGCTCTCCATGACCTGGAGCTGGCGCACGCCGGCCTGACGCGGTCGGTCTCACGGTATGGAGTGCCTTGAGGGGTTCCGAGGGCCACCGCCTAAGCTCATGCGCATGAGCGATGCGCGTGACGCCCTGCTACAGCAGATCAAGGACAAGGCCGTGGTCCACGGCAAGGTGACCCTCTCCTCCGGGCGTGAGGCCGACTACTACATCGACCTGCGCCGGATCACCCTGGACGCCGAGGCCGCGCCGCTGGTCGGGCAGGTCATGCTCGAGGCCACGGCAGAGCTGGAGTACGACGCCGTGGGCGGTCTGACGCTGGGCGCCGACCCGGTGGCCACGTCCATGCTGCACGCGGCGGCGGCGCGCGGACGCCGGCTCGACGCCTTCGTGGTCCGCAAGGCCCAGAAGACGCACGGGATGCAGCGGCGGATCGAGGGCCCGGACATCACGGGCCGCCGGGTGCTGGTGGTCGAGGACACCTCCACCACCGGCGGTTCGCCGCTGACCGCGGTGGAGGCGGCACGGGAGGCGGGCGCTGAGGTCGTCGCGGTCGCGACGATCGTCGAGCGCGGCGCCGCGCCGGCGATCGCGGACGCCGGACTGCCGTACCTCCCGGCGTACTCGCTCACCGACCTCGGCCTGAGCTGAATCGTGGTGGGTGGGGCGGTCGGACGTTTCACGTGAAACCACCCACCCCCGTCCGTGTGGTCTCCGCGTGCGCCGTGTGGAGCAATCGACGGAGTCTGGGATTATGGCCCCGACGATGACGTCGCCCCTAGGTCAGGGCCGAGTACGACTAACCCGCACATACAAGGAGCGGTCAGATGCCCATCGCATCCCCTGAGATCTACAACGAGATGCTCGACCGGGCGAAGGCGGGCAAGTTCGCCTACCCGGCGATCAACGTGACCTCGACGCAGACTCTGCACGCCGCCCTCCGCGGCTTCGCCGAGGCGGAGAGCGACGGCATCGTCCAGATCTCCACCGGTGGTGCCGAGTTCCTGGGTGGCCAGTACAGCAAGGACATGGTGACCGGTGCGGTCGGTCTCGCCGAGTTCGCGCATGTCGTCGCCGAGAAGTACCCGGTGAACATCGCCCTCCACACCGACCACTGCCCGAAGGACAAGCTGGACGGCTATGTCCGTCCGCTGCTCAAGATCTCCCAGGAGCGCGTCGCGAGCGGTCAGAACCCGCTGTTCCAGTCCCATATGTGGGACGGCTCCGCCGAGACGCTCGACGACAACCTCCGCATCGCGCGGGAGCTGCTCGCCGAGGCCGTCAAGGCGAAGATCATCCTCGAGGTCGAGATCACCCCGACCGGTGGCGAGGAGGACGGCGTCACGCACGAGATCAACGACAAGCTGTACACGACGGTCGATGACGCGCTGCGCACCGCCGAGGCCATCGGCCTGGGCGACAAGGGCCGCTATCTGCTGGCCGCCTCGTTCGGCAACGTCCACGGCGTCTACAAGCCGGGCAATGTCGTCCTCCGCCCGGAGCTGCTGCGTGAGCTCCAGGACGGTGTCGCCGCGAAGTACGGCAAGCAGGACCCGTTCTACTTCGTCTTCCACGGCGGCTCCGGTTCCACGGAGGAGGAGATCCGCACCGCGCTGGAGAACGGCGTGGTGAAGATGAACCTCGACACGGACACCCAGTACGCCTTCACCCGCCCGATCGCGGACCACATGTTCCGCAACTACGACGGGGTGCTGAAGGTAGACGGCGAGGTCGGCAACAAGAAGCAGTACGACCCGCGGAGCTGGGGCAAGCTGGCCGAGAAGGGGATGTCGGAGCGGGTCACGCAGGCGTGTGCGAACCTTCGGTCCACCGGGACGAAGCTGAAGTAGTTCGTTCTCCGGCTCGCCCTTACGGGCCCGGCGCTCGCCTTTCCGGCGAGCCGCCGGGCCCGTTCGCGTTCTGGGCTGGCCCCGCGGGGCCAGCCCGAGAGATGATCCGGGTATGGGCGGCGCCACGCCCGGAGCGGGCCGCGCTCCGGCCAACGGTGAGCCGGTCAGGCTTTCCGTGCCGGCCGGGCGGTGGCTGGTGTTCACCACCGTGCTGGGCTCCGCCATGGCCCTGCTCGACAGCACCGTCGTCAATGTCGCCCTGCCGCGCATCGGACTCGACCTGGGTGCCGATCTCCCCGTACTCCAGTGGACCGTCAACGCCTACATGCTCACCCTCGCGGGGCTGATCCTGCTCGGCGGGGCGCTCGGGGACCGGTTCGGGCGGCGGCGGGTGTTCGTCACCGGGGTGGTGTGGTTCTCGCTGGCCTCGCTGGTGTGCGGGCTGGCGCCGAACGCCGGGGTGCTCATCGCCGCGCGGGCACTGCAAGGCATCGGCGGGGCGCTGCTCACCCCCGGGTCGCTCGCGCTGATCCAGTCGGTGATCCACCCCGACGACCGGGCGCGGGCGATCGGGCTGTGGTCCGGCTTCGGCGGGATCGGGGCGGCGATCGGGCCGTTCCTCGGCGGCTGGCTGGTGGACGGGCCCGGCTGGCGCTGGGTGTTCTTCATCAATGTGCCGCTGGCCGCGGTGTGTGTGCCGGTGGCTTTGCGCCATGTACCGGAGACCAGCAATCCGGGGGCGCATGGGCGGTTCGACGTCCTCGGCGCCCTGCTGGGGGCGGCGACCCTCGGCCTGATCACCTACGCGCTGATCGCCGCGCCGCAGAAGGGCGCCTCGCCCGCCGTGGTGGTTCCGGCCGTCGCCGGGCTGGCGATGGGGGTGGTCTTCGTGGCCGTGGAGCGCGGACGGCGCGAACCGATGCTGCCGCTCTCCATCTTCTCCTCCCGCCAGTTCAGCGCCGTCAACGCGGTGACCCTGTGCGTCTACGCGGCCTTCGGCGGCTTCTTCTTCCTCTCGGTGCTCGACCTTCAGGTGGTCGTGGGCTACTCCGCGCTCGCCGCCGGTACCGCGCTGCTGCCGACGACCACGCTGATGCTGCTGCTGTCGGCCCGTTCGGGAGAGCTGGGCAAGCGCATCGGCCCGCGGATCCCGCTGACCGTGGGCCCGCTGCTGTGCGCGGCGGGGATGCTGCTGATGACCCGGGCCGGAGTGGGGGCGGTCTACTGGCGGGACATCCTGCCCGCGCTGCTGGTGCTGGGCATGGGCATGGTGGTGGTGGTCGCCCCGCTCACCGCGACCGTCCTGGCCTCGGTGGACGTCGCCCGCGCGGGTCTGGCCAGCGGCGTCAACAACGCGGCGGCCCGTGCGGCGGGTCTGATCGCGGTGGCGGCGCTGCCGCTGCTCGCGGGGATGGGTCCGGAGGCGTACCGGTCGGCGGACGCGTTCGGGGACACCTTCCGGCGGGCGATGCCGATCTGCGCCGGGGTGCTGGTGGTGGGGGCGGTCCTCGCCTGGCGCACGGTGCGCTCGGACGCCCTGGAGCCGGTGCGGCTGGAGCCGGCGGGGTTGGAGGCGGCCGCGGGGGCGGGAGCGGGCGCCGAAGCGGGCGCGGAGGTGGGC
>NZ_JAHLEM010000256.1 GCF_018883605.1 Streptomyces niphimycinicus
CGCCGGCACGCCCGCCCAGCGGCGCCCCGCGGGCACCGCACCGGTCACCCCGGACCCCGGGGCGATCTCGGCGCGCTTGCCGATCCGGGCGCCGGGGAAGAGCGTGCTGCGGGCGCCTACCGTGGCGCCGGCGCCGATCCGGATCCGGCCGATCCGCAAGCGGTCGCCGTCCAGCCAGTGGCCGGACAGATCGACCTCGGGCTCGACCGCGCTGCCCTTGCCGAGCTTGAGCATCCCGGTCACTGGCGGCAGCGCGTGCAGATCGACATCGTCGCCGACGCGCACGCCCAGTGCCCTGGCGTAGTGGGTGAGCCAACTGCCGGACAGGCCGGTGGCACCGCTCAGTTCGGCCAGCCGCTCGGCCGTCCACAGCCGCAGGTGGACGCCGCCGCCGCGCGGGTACGTCCCCGGCTTCAGGCCCCGCAGCAGCAGCCGCGCACCACCCGCGGCGATCGCGATCCGGCCGGGCGGCGAGACGCAGAACAGCCAGCCGAGCAGGATCCACCACCAGGAGACGGTGGGCGCGTAAGGGGCGGCACCGACGAGGTTCAGCGCATTGAAGACCGCGGCCGCGGCCACGCCCCAGCGCAGCCCGGCGACCGTCAGCAGCGGCAGCATCAGCAGCGTCTGCGCGACACCGGTGCGCCTGGCCACGGGCCGTACGGTGCGCGGCGCCGCCGTCTCGCCGCCCGACTCCTCCAGCGTCCGGGCGAGCGCGCCCAGCCGCGGGTTCTGGTAGATGTCGCTGACCGATCCGCTGGGGTAGCGGTCCCGGATCCGCGAGACGAGCTGGGCGGCGGCGAGGCTGCCACCGCCGGCCGCGAAGAAGTCGGCGTCCGGCCGGCTCGCCGGGGTGCCCAGCACCTCGCCCCACAGCTCGGCCAGCCAGCTCTCGGTCTCGGTCAGCTCGTCCGCCGGAGCGTCCGTGCCGATGCCCGGCAGCGGCCAGGGCAGCGCCGCCCGGTCCACCTTGCCGGAGGTACGGGTGGGCAGTGTGGCGACCACCGCGAGCAGCGGCACCAGCGCGGCGGGCAGCGCCTGCCGCAGCCGCTCCAGCGCGTCCGCCTGGTCGAAGCCGGTACCGGTGTCCTCGGGCACGACATAGCCGACCAGCAACTGGTGGCCCGCCTTGGTCGTCCGCACCGCGGCCGCGGCGCCCGCCACGCCCGGCAGCGCCTGGAGCGCGGAGTCCACCTCTCCCAGCTCGATCCGGCGGCCGCCCAGCTTGATCTGTTCGTCGGCTCGGCCGACGAACAGCAGCCCCTCCTCCTCGGCCCGCACCAGGTCGCCGCTGCGGTACGCCCGCGGCCAGCCCAGCGACGGCAGCGGGGCGTACTTCTCGGCGTCCTTCGCCGGGTCGAGATACCGGGCCAGCCCGACCCCGCCGATCACCAGCTCGCCGACCTCGCCCATGGGCACGGCCTCGCCCCGGGCGTTCACGACCGCCAGTTCCCAGCCGTCGAGCGGCAGCCCGATCCGCACCGGGCCCTCGCCGGTCAGTTGCGCGGCACAGGCGACGACAGTGGCCTCGGTCGGACCGTAGGTGTTCCACACCTCGCGGCCCTCGACCGCCATCCGCTCGGCCAGTTCCGGCGGGCACGCCTCGCCGCCGAAGATCAGCAGCCGTACGTCGTCCAGCGCCTCCACCGGCCACAGCGCCGCCAGCGTGGGGACCGTGGAGACCACGGTGATCTCCTGCTCGACCAGCCAGGGGCCGAGGTCGACGCCCGTGCGCACCAGCGACCGGGGCGCCGGCACCAGGCAGGCGCCGCTGCGCCAGGCGAGCCACATCTCTTCGCAGGACGCGTCGAAGGCCACCGACAGCCCGGCCAGCACCCGGTCGCCCGGCCCCATGGGCTCATCGGCCAGGAACAGCCCGGCCTCGGCGTCCACGAACGCGGCCGCGCTGCGATGGGTGACGGCGACGCCCTTGGGCTTGCCGGTCGATCCGGAGGTGAAGATGATCCACGCGTCGTCGCCGGGCCCCGGGCGGCCGGGGCCGCCGTGCGGCTCGGCGCGCACCGTCATCTCGAGCCCGTCGCCGAGGACCACGCTCACCTCGGCCTCGGAGAAGACCAGCTCGGCCCGCTCGTCCGGGTCCTCCGCGTCCACCGGCACATAGGCCGCACCGGCGGCCAGCACGGCGAGGATCCCGACGTACAGATCGGCGGTCCCGGACGGGACGCGGATGCCCACCCGGTCACCGACGCCGAGGCCCGCCTCGACCAGCCGCAGCCGCACCCTCTCCACCTCGGCGAGGAGCGCACGGTAGCCGAGTGCCGCCGTACCGTCGTCGACGGCGGGCGCGTTCGGGTGGCGCCGGGCCGTCTCTCCGAGGACGTCCATGAGGGTGCGCTCGGTGTGGGCGCCGTGTCCGGGGAAGAGGGCGGGCGGTGCCGCGGGCTCCTCCTCGCCGGGTGCGAGCAGCGGGTCGATCAGTGCTCGGGGCTCGTCGATCAGTGCGTGGGACTCGTCTATTACGGCCATCCGGCCTCTCCGCAGTCGGTGAACCGAATGTTCGGCGACACACCGCCCGGTCGACCCGGACCATCGGCCTCTGCCATCCGGCTCCACACTGAGCCGGGTCCCGAACACTCGCTCGCGGCTGATGGTTGCCGCGAGGGCGGCCACTCGGCTCGGCCGTCCAGCGGCCGGCTCGAATCGCGGGCACCGGTGGCCGGACGGATATGTTCCGCCCCCTCCGGTCGAACCGACGCCCGCATAACGCCGAACAGGCAGTTTACCCAGCGTTAACCGGAGCCGCTCGTTTTCCGGGGCGTCGGCGGCCCGGGCCCGTGGCCGCGCGGCACGGTGGCGCGCCGCCACCAATCGCCGCCGTCCCTCTTGTATCGCGCCTGGTGGGAGGCGGATTCTCCGGTCTCGCTCACGACCCGGCGGCGCCATCCGACGGGCGCCGAACCCTGTGGTCGGTCTCACAGCGGCGGTAGGCGCTTTCCGCCCGAATTAATACCCCAGGGGGTACCTCTGTTAGAGTGCGGAGCAGATACCCCCAGGGGTAAATCCTCACGGAAAGGAGCCATACCTGTGTTGTTCGTCGACACCCTGGAGTTCGAGGGCCTGGGCAACCGCAGCTATCTGGCCGGCGGTCCGAGTGCCGCGGTCGTCGTGGATCCGCCGCGCGACGTGGATCAGGTGGTGGCCGCCGCGGCAAGGCGCGGGGTGCGGATCGCCTATGTGGCGGAGACGCATGTGCACAACGACTACATCACCGGCGGCCTGGAACTGGCCCGGCTGACCGGCGCCCGCTACCTGGTCCCGGCCGCCGCCACCGTCACCCTCGACTGGTCGGTCGTCGGCCCGTTCGCCGGGGCCGCGACGCTGGGCGCGTGGGACGGCAAACGTCTCGCCGGCAAGGTCGCCGGGCGCCGCCTTCAGCAGATGTTCGCGATCGCACTGCTGGCCGTGGCGGCCTTCATGCTCGCCGACGCCCTGATATGACCCACACCTCAGGCAAGCACGACCCACACCTCAGGCAAGGGAGAGAAACAGCTTCTCCAGCCGCGCCCGCATCTGCTGCCGGTCCGCGGTCGGCTGCCCGCCCTCGGCCACGCAGTGCTGGAGCCCCGTCGCGATGATCGCGAACCCCGCCCTGTCCAGCGCCCGGGAGACCGCCGCGAGCTGTGTGATCACGTCCTCGCAGTCCCGGCCGTCCTCGATCATCTTGATGACCCCGGCGATCTGCCCCTGAGCCCGTCGCAGCCGGTTGAGCACACCTTTCAGCTCGTCGGCCGCCATCTCCAGCTCCACACTGCCTCCTGCTGTCGATACCCCCGCAGGTATTCTAGTCCGTTCGGCACAGCTATCGAAAAGGAACGTCCGCCCCGTGCACACCGCAACCGCCCTCCACCCCGCCCAGGCCGCCGAGGAACTGCACCACTACACCGTCATCGACGTCCGCACCCCCGGTGAATACGCCTCCGGCCGCCTCCCCGGCGCCCACAACATCCCCCTCGACCACCTCGACATCGCCCTGCCCGCCCTCAAGGCCGCCGCCGTCCGCGGCCCGCTGCTGATGGTCTGCGCCTCCGGCAACCGCTCCACCACCGCCTGCGAACGGCTCGCCGCCGCCGGTATCCCCGCCGCCACCCTCACCGGCGGCACCACGGCCTGGATCCAGCACGGCCACCCCGTCCACCGCGACGACACCAACACCACCAAGGCCGCCTGGTCCATGGAACGTCAGGTCCGCCTCGCCGCCGGCTCCCTCGTCGTCACCGGCCTCGCCCTGGGCACCCGCTACCGCCCCGCCCGCTGGCTGTCCGCCGCCATCGGCGGCGGCCTGGTCTTCTCCGCACTCACCGACACCTGCGGCATGGCCATGCTGCTTGCCAAACTGCCCCACAACCGGCCCCGCACCACCGACCTCAACGCCACCCTCGACACGATCAGCCGGTAGCACCACCCCGGACCGTGGCCACGGGACACCAACGCACTCGCGGTCCGCTACGGGGCGCCCTCCCCCGTAGCGGACATGAACGAGTGGCGGTGCCCACGGATCCGATACCGGCCCTGGTCAGACCCTGGACGAGTCCTCGGTGCGGGTCGGAGCCGCTGCCACGGGTCCGGGTGTGGACGCCGGCTCGGGGCCGCCTTCGCTGAGGCCGTACCGCATATGGAGCTTGCGCAGGAAGCCGGGCGCGTACCAGGCCGTCTTCCCGAGCAGACGCATCGCGGCGGGGACGAGGACACCGCGGACGGCGATGGCGTCGAGGAGGACGGCCAGTCCGCTGCCGAGACCGAACATCTGCATGAAGCTGATCTTGGCGGTGCCGAAGGCGAAGAAGCTCACCGCGAGCAGGAAGGCAGCCGCGCTGACGATGCGTCCGGTGTGGCCCAGACCGTTGACCACGGCGGTCTCGTTGTCGGCCCCGTGGTCGTGGAGCTCCTTGATCCGGCTGGTGACGAAGACCTCGTAGTCCATCGAGAGGCCGAAGGCGATGCAGAACATCAGCACCGTCATCGACACCTCCATCGGCTGCGCGGTGAAGCCGAGCGGTGAGGAGAGGTGGCCGTCCTGGAAGATCCAGGTCATCACACCGAGGGTGGCGCCCAGGCTGATCAGGTTGAGGAGCAGTGCGCGCAGCGGCTGCACGATGCTGCCGGTGAACAGGAAGAGCAGCAGGAAGGTGGTGAGGACGACCAGGGCCACGGCCACGGGGAGCTTGTCGGCGATGGAATCCTTGGCGTCGACGAGCACCGCGTCCGTTCCCCCGACCAGGGGGTGGGTCCCGGGGGGCGGGGTGACCGAGCGCACCTGCTCGACCAGGCTCTGGGCCGCGTCCGACTTCGGTGTCAGGCCGCTCACCACGCTGATCCGCTGCGCGGTGGGCCTGCCGAAGGCGGAGTTGGCCGGGCCGGTCGCCGCGGACCGTCCCTTGGTGTAGGTCCCCGTGCTGGTCTCGACCCGCTCGACGCCCTCGAGCTTGGACAGTTGGCCCGCGTACGACGCCAGCGGGGCCTTGTCCACGGCCTGGTCGATGGCGATGTGGAGGGCGGAGTCGTCACTGCCGCCGAAGTTCGTCCGAAGGACCTGTGAGACCTGGCGGCTCTCGGCGTCCTCGGGCAGCACGCGCTCGTCCGGCGTACCGAAGGTGATGTTCAGCAGCGGACTCGCCACGAACAGCAGCACCGCGAGGACGGGCAGTGCGGTGAGCGCGGGCCGCCGCATGACGGCACGCGCCAGCCGTCCCCACACAGGCACCTGGTGGGCGCCGGCGCGCCGCGACTTCACCCACGGCAGCCGCCCGCTGTTGACCCGGTGCCCCAGCACCTTCAGCAGGGCCGGCATCACGAACAGGGTGCTCAGGGCGGCGATGGCGACGACACCGACTCCGGCGAAGCCGAACGAGCGCAGGAAGTACTGCGGGAACACGAGGAGTGCCGCCAGGGCCGCCGCGACGGTGGCGGCGGAGAAGGCGATGGTGCGGCCCGCGGTGTGCACCGTCCGCCGGACGGCGTCGTCCACGCTGACCCCGGCCGCGAGCTGCTCCCGGAAGCGGCTGACCATCAAAAGGGCGTAGTCGATGCCCAGTCCGAGGCCCAGGGCGGTGGTGAGGTTGGTCGCGGTGTCGGCGACATCGGTGACGCTGCCGAGCAGGAAGAGCTGGGCGAACGAGCCCATGACCGCGATGACCGCGATGGCCAGCGGCAGCAGGGCCGCGACCACACTGCCGAAGACGAACAGGAGCAGTACAAGGGTCAGCGGTATCGCGATCGCCTCGGCGAGGATCAGATCGTCGACCACCTGCTTCGACAGCCCGGCGCCTACGGCGGCGCCTCCTCCGGCCCGGACGGTGAGGCTGTCCTTGTAGGTGCCGGTGTAGGTGTCCAGGATCTTCTGGGCGTTGTCCCGCTGCTCCGTGGCGTCGCCCGTCACATGGGCGAGCACCATGGCCTGGCGGCCGTCCTTGGAACGGAGGTCGGGGCTGTTCGTCTCCCAGTACGAGACGACGTTGCCGAGTTCCTTCTCCTTCTTGAGGTCGGCCACCAGGGCTCGGCCACTCTCGCGGGCGGCGGGGGTGTCGACGCGCCCCTTGGCGGAGCGGACCAGCAGGACCAGGTTCGTCTCTCCGCCGAACTTGTCGTCGATGACTTCCGCCGCTCGGGTGGACGGGGAGGCGGGGTCGTCGAAGCCGCCGCCCTTCAGCTTGTCGAAGGCACCCGCACCTACCGCGCTCATAAGGGCCACGGCCACAACGGCGACAATGAGCACCAGCCGGGACCGGCGAATCGCCAGTTCGGCCATACGTTCGAACACGGAGGATCTCCTTCACTGCGTTCTGTGAAACAGGCGAGGGGCGTCGGCCGGGCGGGAGCCCGGGCAGGAGCCGACGCAATGCGTCGCAGAGCCCTTCACCCCGTCAGAGGGGGTGCGGTGCCGCGCTCTTCGTCGCCGGGCACGACGCTAGTGAGACCGTCACCGTTTGAGCAGTAGGAGATTTACCTGACACCTGTGAGGAAATTCAGGCCGCGTTCGGCGTCTCAGCCTGCTGTCGCGTTCCGATACCTCGCCGCCGCATTCCGATACCTCGCCGGATGGGCCGTCGTAGGATCGCCGCATGTCCGCTGACCCGTATACGACGGCTGTGCCATCCCTGCGCCAGCGGCGCCGGGCCGTCGCCACCCAGGAGATCGTGGAGGCCGCCGAGCGTTATATCGCCGAACACGGGCCGCACGCCCTGTCCCTGAGGGGCGTCGCCCGCAACCTGGGCATGACGGTCCAGGGGCTCTACCACTACTTTCCCAACCGGGACGCCCTCCTGACCATGCTCATCACCAAGGCGTACCGGGACCTGGCCGACGCCGTGACGGCGGCCGTCGACACAGCGGCGGACGAATCGGCCGAGGTGCGGTTCATGGCCGCCACCGAGGGCTATCGCCGATGGGCCATCACCCACGTCGAGCGATTTCAGTTGCTCTACGGAGCGCCGCTGCGTCATTACGCGGCGCCCCACGACGGCCCGACCACGCAGGCGTTGCGCCGGATGTGCGAGATATTCCAGCACGAGATGTTCGACGGGTTCACCACGGCACAACTGGCCGCGGCCGACACCCGGGGGCTCTCACCGGCTCTCGAGGCGCATCTGGAACCCCTGTTTCCGCACGGCCCGGAAACCCTGCCGCCCCCGGCGACCGCGCTCCTCCTCGGCGCATGGGGCCATCTGCACGGCATGGTCGTCCTGGAGGTGTTCGGACACACCTCCTTCATCGGCGAGCACCAGGCCGAGATCTTCCGCATGGCGATGCGGGCCCTGCTCGAGGACATTCACCGCCGGATCCCGGCACAGCCCGAGGAAGCACCGGCCACGCCCGCGTAATCGGCCACGTCTCCCGCGGTGATGGTCGTGATGGCCGACCGCATCTCGTCCAGCCCGACCCGAGTGGCCTCGTGCGCCATGTCGGAGCCGAGTTCGGTGACGGCGAAGACCGGGGCGCACCGGTGATCACCGCGAACCGATGTGACGAGACACCAGCCCAGTTCATAGTTCGGCCATGCGGCCGCTCGCCACGTTCACGTGGTCGGGCGCGGCGCCTGACCGCGCCGGTGAGCAAGGAGCAGTAGTACTCCGAAGCGACGCGCAATGCCTTACATCACTCTGCGGCGGTAACTCATCGCACCGCAATCGACGTAGTAGAAGTGCGCATAGAGGCTGGATGTGTGCCAGACACCTCGGGGCTGCCCGGCGCCGGCAAGCCCGGAGAACTCCCGTCATCACAGGCCACAGGGCCCGTCTTCGGCGTCAAGGCCCCGCGGTCAGTCACCGCTCGGTGGATCCGGCTTCAAACTTTGAGCACAAATTGCACACAACTCTTCTTCAGGCGAGCCCTCATGTTCTAGATTGACCCGTGCTTCGCATGTTGGACACGAGCGACAAATAATGATCTACAGGTCCGGCGCTACGGGCGGCCAGCAGGCGCGTCCCGGGCGCCGGATGTGGGGTTGGTCAGTTCTCGGGAGCCCGAGAGGGGCGGCCTTGGGTGTGGGGAGCACCCGAGGTTTCGACGGGTTCCCACGCACCTCGAGCGTCTGGCAGGACATGCGAGTCCGCACCCGTCCGGGGGGGTCGGGTGTCCACGTAGCGCTGCGATATCCGGGATGTCACTCGCGGGGGCGGGGGCCTCCCGCGAGGAGGAACGCCTCCCGAGGGGAGGAACAGTGCGGGAGGGGGGGCCTCCCGAGGGGGAGGAACAGTGTTAGGCGAACACGTCGAACCACTGGGGACCTGGGGGGGTTCTGTGCGGCGAGGGGGATTAGTCAGCCCGATTTCGTCAGTGCGCGGGCGTCTGGCGAACGGGGCAATCAGCCGGCCCGCGAACAACTGGGAGCAGCGGTACCGCCGTACCGTGATCACCAGCGATACCGTGGCCACCGCCTTCGTGGTGGCGGCGATCGGCAACTTCTTCGGGGCCCGGGACGCGGCCAACTGGCACGAGAAGTGGGGAATTCTCGCCTTCGGCACCGAGCTGCTGGTGCTGGGGGCGCTTGCGGTGAGCCGGTCATGGGCTCCGGCCGTGCTCGGCCAGGGCGCCGAGGAATTCCGCCGGCTCGGCCGCTCACT
This sequence comes from Streptomyces niphimycinicus, assembly GCF_018883605.1. Classification (GTDB taxonomy): domain Bacteria; phylum Actinomycetota; class Actinomycetes; order Streptomycetales; family Streptomycetaceae; genus Streptomyces; species Streptomyces niphimycinicus. The sequence goes on from NZ_JAHLEM010000256.1 coordinate 9,081, forward strand.
GTTCACGGCGACCGTCGTTCTGGCGCTCGGCGGGATCGCGCTGACCTCGCGCAACATCAAGCTCTGGATCTTCGTCGCGATCCCCGCGATCGCGCTGATCACCATGACCGCGCGGTATGTGCTCCGCCTCTGGCTGCACAAACAGCGCAAGGAAGGACGGTGTCTGAGACCGGTACTCGCTGCCGGGAGCCCGGCCACCGTGCGCGATCTGATCAGCCGGACCCGCAAGTTCCCGCACCTCGGCTGGCGGGTGGAGGCGGTGTGCACGACGGACGGTCGCGGGCTGGACGGTGACCAACTGGACGGAGTGCGGGTCGTCGGCCGGCTGACGGACGTCGCCAAGCACGTCCGCCACGACGGCTACCGTGTCGTCGCGGTCACACCGGACCCGCACTGGTCACCGGACCGGTTGCAGCGGCTGGCCTGGAACCTCGAGGGCAGCGATGCCGAGATGGTCGTGGCCCCCGTGCTGATGGAGGTGGCCGGGCCGCGGCTGCACGTCGACGCGGTGCTCGGGATCCCGCTGCTGCGGGTCAGCATGCCGACCTTCACCGGGGGCCGCCGGGCGATCAAGGGGGTTGTCGACCGGGTGGGCGCGGCGGTCCTGCTGGTGCTGTTCGCGCCGCTGATGGTGCTCGTCGGACTGCTGGTGCTGGTGGACAGTCGGGGTGGGGCGTTCTACCGCCAGCGCAGAGTCGGCAAGGACGGCCGCGAGTTCACCATTCTCAAGTTCCGCACCATGGTCGCCGGGGCCCACGGGGCCCGTGCGGAGCTGGCCGACCGTAACGAGGGCGCGGGGCTGCTGTTCAAGGTCCGCCGGGATCCGCGGGTGACCCGGGTGGGAACAGTGCTGCGCCGGTACTCGCTCGATGAGCTCCCGCAGCTCTTCAACGTGCTCACCGGATCGATGTCGCTCGTCGGACCGCGGCCTCCGCTGCCGGAGGAGTCCGCCGCGTACGGCCCGGACATCCGGCGGCGGCTGCTGGTCAAGCCCGGGCTCACCGGGCTGTGGCAGATCAGCGGACGCAGCGACCTGCCGTGGGAGGAGGCGGTCCGCCTCGACCTGCGGTACGTGGAGGACTGGTCGCTGGCCCTGGACACAGTGATCTTGTGGAAGACGCTGCGTGCGGTGCTGCACGGGCAGGGGGCCTATTGATGCGCGCGGGTCGACCGACCGGCGCGCGGACCGCAGGCCGCGAGGGCCTGCCTGGGGGGAGAGACGGGGCATGAGAGTCAGCGTTTTCGGGCTCGGCTACGTGGGCTGCGTATCGGCCGCGTGCCTGGCGAGCATGGGGCACGAGGTCATCGGGGTGGACGTCAACCAGGTGAAGGTGGACCTGGTCAACGACGGCAAGGCGCCGGTGGTCGAGGAGCGGATCGGCGAGCTCATCGCCGAGGTCGTGCGGACCGGAGCGTTACGCGCCACCGGCGACGTCCGCGAGGCGATCAGGAACAGCGAGGTGTCGCTGGTCTGCGTGGGCACGCCGTCGGAGCCCAACGGCAGCCTGTGCACCACATATCTGGAGCGGGTCACCGAGCAGATCGGCGCCGCGCTGGCCGAGGGGGCCGGGCAGGAGGGCCGGCAGACCGTCGTGTTCCGCAGCACCATGCTCCCGGGCACCTGCCTGAACCTGCTGGTGCCGATCCTGGAGAAGAACGTCGGCGGCACGGCCGGGGTGGACTTCGGGGTCGCGGTCAACCCGGAGTTCCTGCGCGAGGGCACGAGCGTGCGGGACTTCTTCGACCCGCCCAAGACCGTCATCGGCGAGCTCGACCCGGCGAGCGGCGACGCGGTGATGGCGCTGTACGACGGCGTGCCCGGCGAGGTGTTCCGGGTGCCGGTCCCGACGGCCGAGGCGATCAAATACGCGGACAACGCGTTCCACGGCCTCAAGATCGGCTTCGCGAACGAGCTGGGCTCGGTGTGCCAGGCGCTCGGGGTGGACTCGCACCAGGTGATGGACGTGTTCCTGGCCGACCGCAAGCTGAACATCAGCCCCGCCTATCTGCGGCCCGGCTTCGCCTTCGGCGGCTCCTGTCTGCCCAAGGACCTGCGCAGCCTGGTCCATGCGGCGCAGCGGGCCGATGTCTCGGTTCCCATTCTCGCCCATGTACTGCCCTCCAACTCCGACCATCTCCAGCGCGCGGTGGACCTGGTCGAGCGCACCGGCAAGCGCCGGATAGGCATGTTCGGGCTGTCCTTCAAACCCGGCACCGACGACCTCCGCGAGAGCCCGCTCGTCGAACTGGCGGAGCGGCTCTTCGGCAAGGGTTACGACCTGCGGATCTACGACGCCAACGTCAACCTCTCCCGGCTGATCGGGGCGAACCGCGAGTACATCGAGAACCGGCTGCCGCATCTGGCGCAGTTGCTCGCGGAATCCGTCGGCGAGGTGCTGGAGCACGCCGAGGTGTGCCTGGTCGGGACCAGGGATCCGGCCGTGCTGTCGGCGCTGCCGCAGGGCGACGGTCCGGTGCTTGTCGATCTCATCCGCCTTCCCGACGCCGAGGCGCGCCGGGCCGAACCGGGGTACATGGGCCTTGCTTGGTGACACGACCGGCGGTGGCGCGCTGAACCGTCGCGCGCTGATCCTGGTGGAGAACCTGTCGGTGCCGTTCGACCGGCGGGTGTGGCAGGAGTGCACGACGCTGCGCGACGCGGGCTGGGAGGTGCACGTCATCTGTCCCCGGGGGGACAAGCGGGACACGGAGCCCGAGGCGGAGATCGACGGGGTGCGGATCCACCGCTACCCGTTGCGCGCGGCCACCGGAGGACCGGCCGGGTATCTGCGGGAGTACGGATCGGCGCTGTGGCATACGGCCCGGCTGGCCCGCAAGGTCGGCCCGGTCGACGTGGTCCACGCCTGCAATCCGCCCGACCTGCTGTTCCTGCCGGCGTGGTGGCTGAAGCGGCGCGGCGCGCGGTTCGTCTTCGACCAGCACGATCTGGTGCCCGAGCTGTACCTCTCCCGGTTCAACCGCGGCGAGGACCTGCTCTACCGCGCCGTGTGCGCGCTGGAACGGCGGACCTACCGGGCCGCGGACATCGTGCTCGCCACGAACGAGAGCTACCGGGACGTCGCGCTGCGCCGTGGCGGAAAGCGGTCTGAGGACGTCTTCGTGGTGCGCAGCGCGCCTCAGACCGACCGGTTCCAACCGGTTCCGCCCGAACCGGAGTTGAAGCGCGGCAAGCCCCATCTGCTGTGCTATCTGGGCGTCATGGGCCCGCAGGACGGCGTCGACTACGCCTTGCGGGCCCTGGCGAAGCTGCGTGACGAGCTCGGACGGACCGACTGGCATGCGGTGTTCATCGGCGCCGGTGACGCCTTCGACGCGATGGTGGAGCTGTCCCGGCGGCTCGGGCTCTCCGAGCAGGTGCGGTTCACCGGACGCATCCCGGACGCCGACCTGGTGCGCTATCTGTCCACCGCGGACGTGTGCCTCTCCCCCGACCCGCGCAATCCGCTCAACGACGTGTCGACCATGAACAAGGTCCTGGAGTACATGGTGATGGGCCGGCCGATCGTCTCGTTCGACCTGAAGGAGGCGCGCGTCTCCGCCGGTGACGCCGCCGTCTACGCGCCCGCCGACGACGAGGCCGCGTTCGCGGGGCTCATCGCGCTGCTCCTGGACGATCCGGAGCGGCGGGCCCGGATGGGCAAGATCGGCCAGGAGCGGATCGGCGGGCCGCTCTCCTGGCGGAACTCGCAGGCGTCGCTGCTCGCCGCCTACGCCGCCGCCTGCCGCGACCACACTCCGGTGTCGGCGGGCGGCCCGGTGCGGCCCGGGAAGAGGCCGCACCGTTGAGCGATGACACGATACGCCTGGTCACGATCGGGCGGATGCTCCGTCGGCGCTGGCGGCTGCTCACCGTCCTCGCCGTGGTGGGTGCGCTTGTCGGCTACGGCACCTCGTTGCTGTTTCCGCCGCGGTACACCACGTCGGCATCGGTACTGCTGCCGGGGCAGTGGGAGGAGCGCGAGCTGCTGACCCAGGCGGAGATCGCGACCAGTTCGGTGGTGGTCGACCGGGTGGCCGCCACGCTCGGCTGGCCCGGGGTCGGCGGCGGCGGGCTGCGGGATCGGGTGAGCGCCAAGGCCGCCGACGGGAACATCATCAAGATCTCGGGTACGGCCGACACCCCGGAGCGTGCCCGGCAGCTCTCCGACCAGGTGGCCCAGCAGTTCGTCACCTTCGCCGCGCGGCTCGCGGGCGACAACACCGACCCCGATACGGCGGCCGGGCCCGAGGACTTGCGGAAGATGGTGGTGCAGACCAACCGCCGCATCACCGACCTGTCCGAGGCGGCCGATCCGGGGAAGACCGTGGAGGGCGTGCAGGCCCGCACCGAGCTGGCGAAGCTGCGTACCGCGCTTCAGGAGGCCGTGAAAAAGCTGGACGAGGCCGATCCGGCGACCAGCAGGGGCACCATGGTCGTCATGGGTCCGGCGGCCCGGCCGACCGGCGAGGCGGCGCCGACCAGGACGCAGTTCATCGTCGCCGGGGCGCTGCTGTTCTTCCTGATCGCGGTCATCGGCCATCTCGCCGCCGCACGGGTGAGCCGCAGGCCGCGCACCGGACCGGAGATCGCCGCGGCGCTGGGCTCCCCGCTGCTGGGCACCGTCGACGTACCCGGTGAACGGCGCGCGCGGCGGCCGGAAGGCCGTGGCCCGCGGGCCCGGATCCGCCGGCTGCTGGACCTCGACATCCGGTGGGAGCTACCGACCCCGCGGACGTCCGGCGACGAGGCGAGCAGACAGCTCCGCTACCGGCGGGTGTGCGCCCGCCTCCGGGACCAACTGCCGGGCCCCCGGGGGCTGCTGGTTGTCGTCCCGGACGGCGACGAGGTCGCCCGCCGGGCCGCCGGACAGCTCGTCGCCGAGGCCGGGAGCGATGCTTCGCCGACCTCTTCGAGCAGGGGATACCCCATGCTGCGGATGGTGGCGGTCTCGGTGTCCCAGCCGGTGGTGCCGGACCGCGACACCGAGTCCGGTGCCCTGGTCGTGCTCGGCGCGGGCAGCCGGACCGCGGAGGAGCTCGCCGACGTCGCCGAGGCGTGTGCGGACGCCGGGCATGAGGTCGTCGGCATCGTCGTCGCCGCCACGGTCCGGGCCCGTCCGGCACGGTCTGCCGGCCCTCCCCGGGATGCCGCCACGCCCGCGCTCACGGCTCGCGGCCACGCGCCGGGAGGTTCGGTGTGACGACGAGCAAGACTTCGGAGTCGTCGGCCTCCGCTCCGCTGCTGGACCTCCAGGCACTGGTGGTGGCGGTGCGCAGGCGCCGCCGCCTGTGGTGCTCCCTGGCGCTGCTGGGGCTGCTGGCCGGCGCGGCGATGGCGGTCCTGCTGCCGCCGCCGCCGACCGCGGTGACCAAGGTGCTGGTCGCGCACAAGGAGGACCAGCCGAACGACACCGGAACGCTGATCCGCACCGACGTCGCACTCCTCCAGACCACGCGGATCGCCGACAAGGCCCTCCAGTCCCTCAAGTCCCCGGAAAAACCCGAGGACTTCATGCAGGACTACCGGGGTACCGGCTTGACCAACAACCTGCTCCAGATCACCGTGACCGGCGACAGCGAAGCGCAAGCGGTGGCCCGGGCCAAGGCGCTGGCCGACACGTTCGTCGCGGACCATGTGCGGCGGATGCGGGAAACCGCGAAGGCCGAAGCCAAGGCCCTGCTCGACCAGCGTGACCGCATGCGGGGCGAGCTCGCCCGGGTCAACAAGGAGATCGGAGAGCGCTCGCCGGACAGCGATCCGAAGGCGTCCGCGGGCACCGAGTCGCTCTTCGCCCGCCGCGCCGAACTCAACTCGCGGATCGCCGATTTCGACCAGCGCGCCGCGGAGGCGCGCACCGGCACACCCCAGGTCGTCTCCGGCACCCAGATCGTGGACGCCCCGCGCGCGGTGCGGTACTCCCTGCCCAAGACCGCCGTCACCGACGCCGCGATCGGGCTCGTCCTCGGGCTCGTCCTCGGGCTCGCGCTGGCCGCGGTCGGCACGGTGGTGGCGGACCGCCCCGTGCTGCGCCGGGAGATCGCGGCGAACCTCGGCGCCTCGGTCATCGCGGAGCTGCCCCGCCGGACGGGCAGGCTGGGTCAGCGCCGACGCACCCGGGCGGCCCGGGCAAGGCTCACCACGTCCCTGGCCCGCACCGTGCGCGACTGTGCGGAACCGGTGTCGCTGCTGGAGCTGGGCTGTGCGCGCAGCACGAGCGCGATCGCCCTGGACGTCGCCGGGGCACTGGCGGCGGACGGCCCGGTGGTCATCGTCGACGGCCTGCCCGGCCCGCAGCTCGCGGGCCGCCGCGCGAAGCCAGGAGACCCGGCCGTGGTCGGCGGCGAGCAGGCCGCGGCCATGCCGGATCAGGAGCGCCGGCTCGGAGTCGGCTCGGTGGCGCCGGGCACGGCGTGGACCGACCTCCAGTACCTCGGCACCCGGACCGTGCTCGTCGTGCGTGCCGGGCACGGCAGCGCCGCATGGCTGCACACCGTGGCGCGGCAGCTCGCGGACCAGCGCATTCCGGTGATCGGTGTGGTGTTGATCGACCCCGATCCGCGGGACCGGACCGACGGCACGCTGTGGGACGGGCTGCATATCGCGCTGCGGGGCCATGGCGAGCGGCCCGCCCGGCAGAACGTGAAGGGCCGGCTACGGACGGAGCGGCCGCCGATGTGGGCCGCCCGGGTCCCGGACAGCGACCAGGAGGCGCAGTAGGACATGTGTGGTATCGCAGGCACCTACCGATGGCCGGACGGGAAGGTCGTGACCGACCGGCTCACCGGCACCCTCGCCCACCGCGGTCCGGACGGGTCCGGCCGGTACAGCCACCCCGCCGGTGACGGCGAAGTGCACCTCGGCCACCGCCGGCTGGCCATCGTCGACCTGTCCGGGACCGGCGCCCAGCCGATGGTCTCGGACGGCCTCGCCCTGACGTACAACGGCGAGCTGTACAACGCGCCCGAGCTGCGTGCCGAACTGACGGCCGCCGGGGTGCGCTTCCGCGGTACCTCCGATACCGAGGTGCTGCTCGAAGCCTGGCGGCGCTGGGGCACGGACTGTCTGCCCCGGCTGCGCGGCATGTTCGCGTTCGGGATCTTCGACGAGCGCACCGGCGACCTGGTGCTCGCCCGCGACCAGCTCGGCATCAAGCCGCTGTTCCTGCTCCGGCGCGGTGCGGGCCTGGTGTTCGCCTCCGAGCTCAAGGCACTCGCCGCCGCCACCGGCGGGTCGCTGGAGGTGGACCATGCGGCGCTGGTGGCCTCGCTGCTGTACTACTGGGTGCCGGACTCACGGTGCGCGTTCCGCGAGGCGGAGAAGCTGCCGCCGGGGAACTGGCTGCGACTGCGGGCCGACGGCCGGGTGGAGCGCGGCCGGTTCTGGGACCTGAGGGACGTCGCCGCCGAGGGGCGGGAGCGGGCCCGCAGCGGTGACCTGCCGGACCTTGGAGCCATCGTCGAGGAGTCGACGCGGCGCCATCTGCTGTCCGACGTACCCGTGGCGACCTTCCTCTCCGGTGGTCTCGACTCCAGCTATCTGACCGCGCTGGCGGCCCGTCACCAGCCCGGAATCTCGGCCTACACGATCGGATTCCGCGCCGAGGACGCCAAGTTCGAGGCGATGCCCGACGACCTGCGCTACGCCCGGCGGGTGGCCGAGCGGTTCGGCGTCGATCTGCATGAGATCGAGATCGCGCCGAACGTGCTCGACCTGCTGCCGGAGATGACGTACCACCTGGACGAGCCGATCGGCGATCCGGCCGCGATCAACACCTTTCTGATCTGCTCGGCCGCCCGGGAGGCCGGGGTCAAGGTGATGCTCTCGGGGATGGGTGCCGACGAGCTGTTCGCCGGGTACCGCAAGCACCTGGCCAACCTGCTCGCGCTGCGCTACCAGCGCGTCCCGCGGCCGCTGCGGCGCGGGGTGTCCGCGGCCGTGGACCGGCTGCCGGTCGCCACGTCCCGCCGGGGGTACCGGTCGGTGCGCTTCGCGAAGCGGTTCCTCTCCTTCGCCGATCTGCCGGAGGAGACCGCGTTCCGGCGCAGCTACACCATGTACGACCAGGACGAGCTGCTCGCCCTGGTCGACCCGGACCTGGCCGGGACGGTCGAGGACGTGCTGACCGAACATGCGGACGTCTACCAGGACAATGACCTCGACGACTTCGTCAACCGCATGTGCCTGGGCGACGCCCGGATGTTCCTGCCGGGCCTGAACCTCGCGTACACGGACCGCTCCAGCATGGCCGCCTCGACCGAGGTGCGGGTGCCGTACGTGGACGTCGAGGTGGTCAGGGCGGCGTTCGCCGTGCCCGGCGATCGCAAGATCGTCGGACGGCAGGGCAAGGCCGTCCTCAAGGAGGCGGCCACCTCGATCCTGCCGCGGGAGATCGTGTACCGGCCCAAGGGCCTGTTCAGCGCCCCGCTGCGGGCCTGGATGAGCCGGGATCTGGCACCGCTGGTGCGCGAGGTGGTCACCGACGGGGTGCTCGTCCGGTCCGGGTTCCTGCGCCGCGACGCGCTGGCGCGGATGGTCGCCGAGGACGCCGCCGGACAGCGGGACTTCTCCAAACATCTGTGGCATGTGCTGACCCTCGAGTACTGGTATCGCGACGCGACCTCCGGGTCCGGCCAGAGCACTCGATCAACGGCTTAGGAATTTCGGAGGAGTTCGGGTGAAACAGGTTGTGCAGAACTACAAGAGCGGCGAGCTGGCGGTGCTCGATGTGCCGGTGCCGGGGTGCAAGCCGGGCGGTGTGCTGGTCCGCAGCGCCTACTCGCTGATCTCCACCGGGACCGAGCTGATGAAGGTGTCCGAGGCCGGCATGTCGATGCTGGGCAAGGCCCGCTCCCGGCCGGACCAGGTGGCCAAGGTCATGCAGAGCGTGGCCACCAACGGGGTGCCCGCCACCTACCGCAAGGTGATGGGCAAGCTGGACTCCTATACGCCGCTGGGCTACTCGCTGTGCGGGGTGGTCGAGCAGGTCGGCGCCGGGGTCGACGATGTGAAGGTCGGCGACCTGGTGGCCTGCGCCGGCAATGAGCACGCGTTGCACGCCGAGCTGAACTGGGTGCCGAAGAACCTCTACGCCCGGGTGCCGGACGGCCTGGCGCCGCGGCACGCGGCCTTCGGCACCGTCGGGTCGATCGCGATGCAGGGCGTGCGCCAGGGCGAGTCCCGGCTCGGCGAGGTGGCCCTGGTCATCGGCCTCGGGCTGATCGGGCAGTTGGTGGTGCAGCTCCTCGCCGCCTCGGGAGTCCGCGTCGTCGGGGCCGACCCCGACCCCGGGCGCTGCGAGCTCGCCGCGAGCCTGGGTGCTGTGGCCTGCGGCGATCCGGCGTCCGCGACCGTGGAGACCGCCGTCGCCGAGCTGACCGGCGGTCACGGCGTGGACCAGGTGTATCTGGCCGCCGGCGGCGGCAGCAACCAGCCCGTCGAGCTGGCCGCCCGGCTCTGCCGGGACCGCGGCCGGGTCGTCGACATCGGCAAGTGCCGCCTGGACCTGCCGTGGAACGCGTACTACGAGAAGGAGCTCGACGTCCGGTTCTCCCGCAGTTACGGCCCCGGTCGCTACGACCCGGAGTACGAGCTGGAGGGGCGGGACTACCCGATCGGCTATGTGCGCTGGACCGAGCGCCGCAACCTGGCGTGCTTCCTCGATCTCATCGCCCACGGCAGCGTCGACGTGGAGCCGTTGGTCTCCCACGTCGCCGACTTCGACGACGCCGTCGAGACGTACCAGCGCCTGAAGGACGGCGACCTGAAGGCCGTGGCCGTGCTGTTCCGGTATCCCGAACCCGCGCGGGAGACAGCGGAAGCCGCGGCTTTGGCGGTGGCCGTGCCCGCGGTGAAGCCACGCGGCGGTGTCGCGGCCACCCCGGCCCGGGCCATCTCGACGCCGGTGCGCCTCGCGTTCGTCGGCGCGGGAAACTACGCGACGTCGATGCTGCTGCCGCATCTGGCGCCGCGCGACGGAGTCGTGCTGTCGACCGTCGTCACCACGACGGCGCTGTCCGCGGCCAACGCGCAGCGGAAGTTCGGCTTCGCCGAGGCCACCACCGATCTCGACGCCGTGCTCGGCGACCCCTCCATCGACGCGGTGTTCGTGGTCACCCGGCACAGCTCACACGCCGAACTGACCCGAAAAGCACTGCTGGCCGGCAAGCCCGTGTTCGTGGAGAAGCCCCTGGCCCTCACCGAGGACGAACTGGCCGGGGTGCTCGCGGCGGTGGAGGAGTCCGGCAACGACCGGCTCCAGGTGGGCTTCAATCGCCGGTTCGCGCCGCTGCTCCAGGAGGCCAAGCGGCGGTTGGGCGCCCGGACCGGTCCGGCGAACCTCCGCTACCTGGTCAACGCGGGCCGCCTCGCGCACGGCAGTTGGTACCTCCAGCAGGGCACCGAGGGCTCGCGGTTCGCCGGGGAGGGCGGACACTTCATCGACACGGCGAGCTGGCTGCTCGATTCCGACCCGGTCTCGGTGTACGCGGTCGCCACGTCCGGCAACGAGGACCTCCAGATCGTGCTGCGCTACCCGGACGGGTCCACCGCCACCATCAGCTACGTCACCACCGGCCCGGCCGGTTTCCCCAAGGAGACGCTGGACCTGGTCGCCGATGGCAAGGCAATGCGGCTCGACGACTTCGTCCGTGCCACTGTCTACGACGGCGGCCGCAAGCGGTGGATCAGTTCGCGGCTGCCCAAGGCCCGGGACAAGGGCCAGTCCGCCGAGCTGGCCGCGTTCATCAAGGCCGTGCGGACCGGCGGGCCGATGCCGGTGCCGCTGGAGTCGCTGGTCGCCACCACGGCGGCCACCCTCGCCGTGCGGACCGGCCTGGCCGGCGGTGCGCCGGTGACGTTGGCGAGGGCGCGATGACCATGACCGCGAGCTGGTATCTGCGGCGGCTGTCCCGGATGGGACCGCGGGAGGTCGCGGGCCGGGCGGGCGACGCGGTGCGCAGGCGGCGGTGGCGGTCGGCGCGGCCGGACTGCCCGGGCGTGACCGGCGCCCGGTTCACCGCGGTACTGCCCGCCGGGACGATCGCCGCGGTGCCACCGGACGCCGCGAAACGTCTGATCGCCGAGGCGGACCGGCTGATGTACGGGCACGCCGAGTACTTCGGGGTGGTCCGCGACGACCTGGCCGACCCGGACTGGTGGTACGACCCGAAGACCGGGCGCCGGGCTCCGTGGGGCCATGCCTTCAACCTGCCGTACCGGAACGAGGACGCGGTCGGGGACATCAAGCAGATCTGGGAGCTGTCCCGGCATCAGTACCTCACCGTGCTCGCCGCCGCCTACGCGATCACCGGGGACGAGCGGTACGCCGAGCGGGTGGCCGCGCACCTGCGGTCGTGGTGGGCGGCCAATCCACCGCTGCGCGGTGTGCACTGGATCAGCGGCATCGAGCTGGGGATCCGGTTGCTGTCCTGGGTGTGGATTCGCCGGCTGCTCGACGGCTGGCCGGGCGCGGCCGGGCTGTTCGAGGGCAACCCGGTGGCGCTGAACCAGATCTGGCACCACCAGCGCTGGCTGGCCGCCTTCCCCAGCCGGGGATCCTCGGCCAACAACCACGTCATCGCCGAGGCCGCCGGGCAGTTCGCCGCGGCCTGCGCGTTCGGCTGGTTCCCCTCCTCGGCGCGCTGGCGGGCCGGTGCGCTGCGGTCGCTGGAGCGGCACCTGCGTGGCAACACCTTCGCCTCCGGCCTCAACCGCGAGCTGGCCACCGAGTATCACGGGCTGGTACTGGAGCTGGGCCTGGCCGCGGTGGCCGAGGCGGATGCCGCCCGCGTGCCGGTCCCCGCGTCCGTCCGGCTGGTGCTGCTGCGGATGACCGACGCGCTCGCGGCCGTCGTGGACAGCCACCTGCGTCCGCCGCGTCAGGGGGACGCGGACGACGGGCACGGTCTGGTCGTGGACGGCGCGGGCACCGACCGCTGGGCCTCGCTGCTGGCCACCGGGGACGCCGTGTTCGGCCGGCTCGCCTGGTGGCCGGAGGTGACCGGTACCGATGTGCGTACCCCGCTGCTGGCCGCGCTCATCCGGCCGTACTCGACCATCGCGGCCGCACCGGACGTGCTCCGCCCGCCGAGCCGGCCGGGCCACTTCGCCGACGCGGGGCTCACCATCCTGCGCGGTCCGGGAGAGATCTGGTGCCGCTGCGACGGCGGTCCGCACGGCTTCCTGTCCATCGCCGCGCATGCCCACGCGGACGCGCTGTCCGTGGAGGTCCGGCACGACGGGATCGATGTGCTCGCCGACCCGGGGACGTTCTGCTACCACGGGCAGCCCGAGTGGCGGCAGTACTTCCGGTCGACCCTCGGCCACAACACCCTGCAAGTGGACGGCGGTGACCAGTCCGTCTCCGGCGGCCCGTTCCTGTGGACCCGGCATGCCCGCAGCCGCGTCCTGACCGCGGACCCATCGGACACCTCCGACGCGGGGACGGCCCGCTGGTGTGCCGAGCACGACGGCTACCAGCGGTCCGTGCACCGCCGCCGGGTGGAACTGACCGCCGCGAGCCGGGAGTTGAGGGTGGTCGACGAGGTGCGCGGTCCGCGCCGGGACGTACGGCTGGCGTTCCACCTCGGCCCGGCGATCGCCGCGGACCTGGTGGTGAACCGGGCGGTGCTCACCTGGATCCGGGACGGCGAGGGGCGTTCCGCGGTGCTCGACCTGCCCGGGCAACTGTCCTGGCGGGCGCATCGCGGCGAGAGTGACCCGCCGCTGGGCTGGTACTCCGCCGGATTCGGGCGCAAGGAACCCGCCACCACGCTGGTCGGCACCGGCTTCGCCGACGGCACCGCGCTGTCGGGGGAGTTCACCACCGTGCTCAGGTTCCACGGCTAGGGGGGCGCGTGGGGATCAGGAGGCGGCACTGGGCGCTGGCTGCACCGCTGGTGCTGGCCCTGCTGGCGGCGACCGGCTGTGAGAGCACGCCGGGCGCCCGGGCCAGGCCGACCGCTGTGCCGGCCACGTCCGTGGCCCGGGTGTGCGCCAAGCCCGCGGCCGGGCCGGCGAAGGCGCCGGCGGGCGCGGTGACGGTCGACCCCGCGGTGGCCGGTGACCTGGCCGCGAAAACCAGAAGCAGCCCCCGGAACACCACGTTCTGGCTGCGCCCCGGCAAGCACAGGCTCGAGCCGGACCGCTACGCCCAGGTCATCCCCAAGGAGGGGGACCGCTACCTCGGTGCGCCGGGCGCGGTGCTCGACGGCGGGAAGAAGAACCAGTACGCGTTCGGCGGTACCGCCCGCGACGTCACCATCCGCTATCTGACCGTGCGGGGTTTCGTCGCGCCGCACGACGAGGGCGTGGTCAACCATGACTCGGCCGACGGATGGGTGATCGAGCACACGACGATCCGGAACAACTCGGGGGCCGGGCTGATGGCCGGTGCCCGCCAGCGGGTCCGCGCCAGTTGCCTGCGCGACAACGGCCAGTACGGCATGAACGCGTACAAGGCCAAGGGCCGGATCAGTGGTCTGGTGGTCGAGGGCAACGAGATCGTGGGCAACAACACCGGCGACTGGGAGCGGCGGCGGGAGGGCTGCGGCTGCACCGGGGGCATCAAGTTCTGGGCCGTCAACGGCGCCGACGTACGCGGCAACTGGGTGCACGACAACCGCGGAACAGGGTTGTGGGCGGACACCAACAACAACGACTTCCGCATCGAGAACAACCTGCTCGAGGCCAACGACGGTGCCGCGCTGATCTATGAGACCAGCTACAACGCGGTCATCCGGAAGAACACCATCCGGCGGAACAACTGGGTGGAGGGCCGCGGCTACGCCGTCCGCGGCGACACCTTCCCGTATCCGGCCATCTACCTGTCCGAGTCCGGCGGCGAACCACGGATCCGGGCCCGCACGGACAAGATCGACATCTACCGGAACGTGCTGGAGGACAACTGGTCGGGGATCACCCTGTGGGAAAACGCCGACCGGTTCTGCAACAGCCCGGCCAACACCTCATCCGGTGACTGCACGTTACTGGTGAAGAACACCCACCGGTGCGCACAGCCGGCGATCGCCACCGCACCGCTGTACGCCGACTGCCGGTGGAAGACCCAGCGGGTGGACATCCACCAGAACCGCTTCGTGCTGGAGAAGTCCGCCGTCGACTGCGCGGGGAAGTGCGACCGCATGGCGGTGCTGGCCAACTACGGCACCTATCCGGACTGGTCGCCGTACCAGGGTGAGCGGGTGGCCGAGGCGATCACCCGCAAGCAGCGCAACCGCTGGCACGACAACGTCTACCTCGGACCATGGAAATTCGTCGCCCACGACCCGAGCCGGACACTCGACACCTGGCAGTGGCAGGGCACCCCGTACCAGCAGGACGCGGGCAGCACCTTCCGCGCACGGGACGGTGGTTGAGATGAGCACCGGCCACGCGTCGCACACCCCGAAGACCGTCGGGACCGTCTGGGGGCTGCTGATCCTCAACACGCTCGGCTCCGCCGGGGCGAAGACCATCATCCCGCTGCCCCGCTCCCTCATCCAGATGGTCACCATGGGTGCGCTGGTCGCCGCGTTCGCGCTGGCGCTCGCGGTCAATCTCCGGCTGCGCATCCGGGCCAGCGCCTGCCTGCTCCTGCTCACCCTGCTGCTGGTGCCGAGCGTGATCGCCAGCGCGGACCTGGAGTCCGGGTTCGGTGCGCTGTTCCGCTGCACCCGGCTGGCTCTCTTCGTCGGCACGCTGTGGCTGCTCAGCCGCTGGTGGGACGGCGGCCCGGCCTTCGTCCGGCACCACATCCGGATGTACTTCGCGGTGCTCGGGTCGGTGGCCGCCGGGCTGGTCGTCTCACCGGGCGCGGCCCTGCCCGAGCTGTACGGCGGGCGGCTGGTCGGCGCGTTATGGCCGCTCACCCCGCCGCAGATCGGACAGTACGCCGCGGTGATCATCGGGCTCACCGTGCTGCTCCTGCTGGGCCGCCGGACCGACAGGGCAAGCGCCGCGGTGGTCATCGTGGCCTCATTCGTCCTGCTCGCGTTGACCCATACCCGGACGGCCACACTCGGCCTGTTCATCGGGCTGGCGTTGGCGATCGGCTCGCTCGTCCTGACCAGCGCCGCCGCCCGCCGGTTCTTCGCCTGGACGGTGCTGTGCGCCGCGGTGGCCGCGGTGGCGTTCGCCTCCGCGCTCCAGGCGTGGTTCCTGCGCGGACAGAGCAAGGAGAACTTCTCCAACCTCACCGGCCGGGCCAAGGTCTGGGACGCCCTGCTGGCCGCGCCCCGGTCGACCTCGGAGAAGTTGTTCGGCATGGGCCTGGGCGACAAGTCGTTCGGCGGGCTGCCGATCGACAACAGTTGGCTGGCCGTCTACCACGAGCAGGGTCTGATCGGCGTCACCCTCGTCTCGGCGATCATCATCGTGCTGGGCGGCGTCGCGTTGCTGCGGCCACCGTCGCTGGAGCGGGCCTGCGCGATCTTCCTGATCAGCTACTGCGCCATCGCGTCGTACACCGAGGCCGGGCTGGGCGACGCATCGCCGTATCTGCTCCATCTGGCCCTGGCCGCCTCGCTGTTGGCGGCACCCGTCGCGGCGACTCCCCTCGCGGCGCCCGAAGCCCCCCGACGGCACATCCCTCGCTGGGCCCGTAGATCGGAGGTTCCTTGAGCATGCACGGCCTTCACGTCCTGGTGGCGCACAACCGATACGCCTCGGCGCAGCCGAGCGGGGAGAACAAGGTCGTCGACCAGGAGGTGGCGCTGCTGCGCGCGGCCGGCCACCGGGTCGAGGTGTTCGAGCGGCGCAGCGACGACATCGCCGCCCGGTCCCTCCTCGGCAAGGCCAAGGTGCCGCTGCTGGTGCCATGGAACCCGGCGGTCCGCGCGGAGCTCACCGCCCGGCTGCGCGCCGAGCGGCCGGATGTGGTGCATATCCACAACGTCTTCCCGCTCCTGTCCCCCGCGGTGCTCGCCGCCTGCGCCGACGCCGGTGTGCCCGCCGTCGCCACGCTGCACAACTACACCCAGGTCTGCCCGCCCGGCACACTCCAGCGGGACGGCCGGCCGTGCACCGAGTGCGTCGGATCGGCGCCGCTGCCCGCCGTCCGGCACGGCTGCTACCGCGACTCCCGCCTCGCGACGGTGCCGCTCGCGGTCAGCCTGTCGGTCAACCGGCGGCGGTGGTGGTCCGGTGTGGAGCGGTTCTTCTGCATCTCCGCGGCGCAACGCGAGGTCCTGGTGCGGTCCGGTATGCCGGCCGAGCGGCTGGCGGTGAAGCACAACTTCATTC
This sequence comes from Streptomyces niphimycinicus, assembly GCF_018883605.1. Classification (GTDB taxonomy): domain Bacteria; phylum Actinomycetota; class Actinomycetes; order Streptomycetales; family Streptomycetaceae; genus Streptomyces; species Streptomyces niphimycinicus. The sequence goes on from NZ_JAHLEM010000256.1 coordinate 25,318, forward strand.
CGGAGCCGGGCAGTTGCCGGATAGGCGACGGAGAGCATCTGCTCTATCTCGGCCGGCTCGCGGAGGCCAAGGGGGTACGGCTGCTCATGGCCGCGTGGGACGAGATCACGGCGGGCGGCGGTGTGGGCGTCCCGCTCGTGATCGCCGGCACGGGGCCACTGGAGCGGGAGGTGACCGCCTGGGCGGCGGGCCGGGACGATGTGCGCTACGTCGGTCTGTTGGACCCGGCGGAGTGCCGAAAGGCCATCGCGCGGTCGGTCGCCGTGGTGGCTCCCTCGACGTGGCTGGAGGCGTTCGGCCTGGTGGTCGTGGAGGCGATGGCGGCCGGGGTCCCGGCCGTCGCCGCCGGTCACGGCGCCTTCGTCGAACTCGTCGAGGACGGGGTGACCGGGCTGCTGCACCGGCCGGGCGAGTCCGCCTCGCTCGCCTCCGGCATACGCCGGATCACGGCCGAGCCGGCCCTGGGCCGGGAGATGGGGCAGGCGGCCCGGCGCCGTTACGAACAGGGTTTCAGCCCGGCCGTCGGGCTGGAGCGCCTGGTGGAGGGGTACCGCACCGCGATCGCGGGTCGGACGGAATCAATGGGGGGCAGTAGATGACACGATGCCGACTCTGCGGCTCGGAAGCCATGGCGAGCGTCGTCGACCTTGGGGCGACGCCACCATGTGAGAGCTTTCTCGCCGCGGACCAACTGGATCAACCGGAGCCGGCGTACCCGCTGCACCTGCGGGTCTGCGCCGACTGCTGGCTGGCGCAGCTTCCGCCGCTGATCACGCCGGAGGAGACGTTCAAGGAGTACGCGTACTTCTCCTCCTACTCGACCTCCTGGGTGGAGCACGCGCGCACATTCGTCGCCGACGCCGCGGCGCGGCTTCCGCTCGGCCCCGACGCCTTCGTGGTCGAGGTGGCGAGCAACGACGGATACCTGCTCAGGCATGTGGTGGACCGCGGGATCCGCTGCCTCGGCATCGAGCCGTCGGTGAACGTCGGCGCCGCGGCGCGGGAGGCGGGGGTGCCCACGCTCACCGAGTTCCTGGACCCGGCCACCGGCTCGGGCGTCCGCGCCGACCACGGCCCGGCGGACCTGGTCGTGGCCAACAACGTGTACGCGCACATCCCCGACGTGGTCGGGTTCACCCGGGGGCTGCGCGCCCTGGTCGCCGACGACGGCTGGGTCTCCATCGAGGTGCAGCATCTGCTGACCCTGATCGAGGAGAACCAGTACGACACGATCTACCACGAGCACTTCCAGTACTACACGGTCGCATCCGCGATCCGGGCCCTGGCGAGCGGCGGACTCGCGCTCGTGGACGTCGAGTTGCTGCCCACGCACGGCGGCTCCATCCGGCTGTGGGCCCGGCCCGCCGAAGTGGCGGGCGAGCCGTCCCGGCGAGTGGCCGACGTGCTGGCCCGGGAGAAGGCCGCCGGGCTCCAGGAGCTGTCCGGGTACACCGAGTTCTCCGCCCGGGTTGCCAAGGTCCGCCGGGACCTGCTGCGGTTCCTCATCACAGCGGCCGAGCGCGGCGAGACGGTGGTCGGCTACGGCGCCCCGGGCAAGGGCAACACCCTGCTCAACCACTGCGGCATCCGGCCCGACCTGCTCGCGTACACGGTCGACCGCAACCCCTACAAGCACGGCAGGTTCACCCCGGGGACCCGTATCCCGATCCTGCCACCCGAGCGGATAGCCGCCGACCAGCCCGACTACGTCCTCGTCCTCCCGTGGAATCTGCGGGACGAGCTGATCGAGCAACTGTCCTTCATCCACGCCTGGGGCGGACGGCTGGTCTTCCCCATCCCGGAACTGAGCATTGTCGAGGTCGCGTCGTGAAAGAGGTCACAGCATGAAGGTCGTCCTGTTCTGCGGCGGTTACGGGATGCGGATGCGCAGCGGAGCCGCCGACGATATGCCCAAGCCGATGGCGATGGTCGGGCCGCGACCGCTGATCTGGCATGTCATGCGCTACTACGCGCACTTCGGGCACACGGAGTTCATCCTGTGTCTCGGGTACGGGGCTCATCACATCAAGGACTTCTTCCTCAACTACGAGGAGACGACGTCCAACGACTTCGTGCTGCGGGGCGGGCGGACCGAGCTGCTGTCCACCGACATAGCCGACTGGACGATCACCTTCGCGCAGACCGGTATCGAGTCCCCGATCGGGGAGCGGCTGCGCCGGGTGCGGCACCACCTGGACGGGGACGAGATGTTCCTCGCCAACTACGCCGATGTGCTCACCGACGCCCCGCTGCCGGAGATGATCGAGAACTTCGCCCGGCGCGACGCCGGGGCGTCGATGATGGTGGTCCCGCCGCAGTCCTCGTTCCACTGCGTGGACCTGGGCGAGGACGGCCTGGTGGGTGGCATCACCGCGGTGAGTGAACTGCCGCTGTGGGAGAACGGCGGCTACTTCGTGCTCCGCCAGGAGATCTTCGACCACATCCCGGAGAACGGGGATCTGGTCGCCGACGGATGCGCCCAACTGGCCAAGCACGGACGGCTGGTGGCGCATCAGCACCGCGGCTTCTGGAAGCCGACCGACACCGTGAAGGAGCGGGCCGGGCTGGACGCCGCCTACGCCCGGGGCGACCGGCCGTGGGCCGTATGGGAGCGGGACGGCGCGGGGGTCGGCGCATGATCCGGCTCGGGGCCGGGCCCCTGGACCGGATCGTCGCGGTGGGCGCGCACTGCGACGACATCGCCATCGGCGCCGGCGGCACACTGCTGACGCTGTGCGGCGCGCGACCGGGCATCCGTATCGACGCACTGGTGCTCTCCGGCGGCGGCACCGACCGGGAGCAGGAGGAGCGGGCCGCACTCGCCGCCTTCTGCCCGGGCGCCGACCTGCGGCTGACCGTGCTGGGGCTGCCGGACGGGCGGATGCCCGCGCACTGGGAAGAGGCCAAGGCCGCGGTCGAGGAGCTGCGCGCGCGGACCGAGCCGGAGCTGGTCCTCGCCCCGCGGACCGATGACGCGCATCAGGACCACCGCGGCCTGGCGCAACTGATGACCACCGCGTTCCGCGACCACCTGGTGCTCGGCTACGAGATCGTCAAGTGGGACGGCGATATCGGCCGTCCGGCGGCCTACCAGCCGCTGTCGCCAAAGATCGCCGAACAGAAGGTGCGGCTGCTTCAGGAGCACTACCCCTCGCAGCGGCACCGGCCCTGGTACGACCGGGAGGCATTCCTCGGCCTTGCCCGGATCCGCGGCATCGAATGCCACGCGCGCTACGCCGAGGCGTTCGCCGTCACCAAACTCACGCTCAATCTGGGGGGCTGAACCTTGCGCGTACTACTGACCGGACACCAGGGCTATCTGGGCACCGTGATGGCCCCGGTCCTTAACTCCGCCGGGCACGAGGTCGTCGGCCTCGACGCCGGCCTGTTCGCCGACTGTGTGCTGGGCGAGCCGCCCGCGGACCCGGCAGGGCACCGGGTGGACCTGCGCGACATCACGGCCGAACAGGTGGCCGGGGTCGATGCCGTGATCCACCTGGCCGCGCTGTCGAACGACCCGCTGGGCTCGCTGGCGCCGGAACTCACCTACGACATCAACCACCACGCGTCCGTACGGCTGGCCCGGCTGGCCCGGGACGCCGGGGTGCGGCGCTTCCTGTACGCGTCGACCTGCTCGGTCTACGGCGCCGCCGGCGGTGACGGGCTGGTGGCCGAGGACGCCCCGCTGCGCCCGGTGACGCCGTACGCGGAGTCCAAGGTGCGGGTGGAGGACGATCTGCACGCACTGGCCGACGGCGACTTCAGCCCGGTGTTCATGCGCAACGCCACCGCCTTCGGCTACTCGCCCCGGCTGCGCGCCGACATCGTGCTGAACAACCTGGTGGGCCACGCGCTCCTGTCCGGTGAGGTCCTGGTGCTCTCCGACGGCACCCCGTGGCGCCCGCTGGTACACGCCGCCGACATCGCACGGGCCTTCGCGGCCGCGCTGACCGCGCCGCGGGAAGCGGTGCACGACCGGGCGTTCAACATCGGCAGCGAGACCAACAATGTCACGGTCGCCGAGATCGCCGCGCAGGTCGCCGAGGCGGTGTCCGGCGCGAAGGTGGTGATCACCGGGGAGTCCGGTGCCGATCCGCGGTCCTACCGGGTGGACTTCGCGCGCTTCCGCGCCGCGATACCCGGCTTCGACTGCGAGTGGACGGTGAAGCGGGGCGCGCTCGAACTCGCCGACGCCTACCGGAAGTTCGGGCTGACCCGGGAGGACTTCGAGCAGCGCTTCACCCGGCTTGCCGTGCTGCGCGCAGCGTCCGACACCGGCACCGTCGACGGCACCCTGCGGTGGCGCCGATGACCTCGACCGGCGAAGAGATGCATGCGCTGGTGGAGCGGATGTACCCGCTCTGCCGCAGCATCACCGGCGACGGTGTGCGCGCCACCCTGGACATCGTCGGGGAGTACCTCCCGCTCCAGGTGCGCGAAGTGCCGACCGGGACGCAGGTGCTCGACTGGACGGTGCCGCAGGAGTGGAACATCCGGGACGCCTACATCGCCGACTCCACCGGCCACCGGGTCGTCGACTTCGCCGCGTCCAGCCTGCATGTGCTCGGCTACAGCGTGCCGGTGTCGACGACCATGCCGCTGGCCGAGCTGCGCCCGCATCTGCACACCCTGCCGGACCACCCGAGTTGGGTTCCGTACCGCACCAGCTACTACCAGCCGGAATGGGGGTTCTGCCTGGCCCAGGAGACCTTGGACGCGCTGCCGGACGGCGAGTACGAGGTACGCATCGACTCCACCCTCGAAGACGGCCACCTCACCTACGCCGAGCATGTGGTCCCCGGGCAGGTCCCGGACGAGGTGATCGTCTCCTGCCATGTCTGCCACCCGTCGCTGGCCAACGACAACCTGGCCGGCATCGCGGTGGCCACGTTCCTGGCCCGGGCGCTGGCGCGGGAAACGCCGTACTACACCTACCGGTTCATCTACGCGCCCGGCACCATCGGGGCGATCACCTGGCTGGCCCGCAACGCGGAGCGGATCGAGCACGTCAAGCACGGGCTGGTGCTGGCCTGCGCCGGCGACCCGGGCGGGCTGACGTACAAGCGGAGCAGGCGCGGCGACGCGGAGATCGACCGGGTGCTGCGGCATGTGCTGGCCACCTCCGAACGCCCGCACCGCGTCGAGGAGTTCACTCCGTACGGCTACGACGAACGGCAGTACTGCTCACCCGGGTTCGATCTCGGCGTGGGCTCGCTCACCCGGACTCCGTACGCCGGCTACCCCGAGTACCACACCTCGGCGGACAACCTGGACTTCGTCTCCCCGGAGGCGATGGCGGACACCCTCGCGGTCTGCCGCGAGGCGTTCGCCGTCCTCGACCGCAACCGGCGCTACCTCAACCTCAGCCCCTACGGCGAACCGCAACTGGGCCGGCGCGGGCTGTACGACGCGCTCGGCGGCCGCAGCGACACCAAGCAGGCCCAGATGGCCATGCTCTGGGTGCTCAACCTCTCCGACGGCGAGCACAGTCTGCTGGACGTCGCCGAGCGGTCCGGGCTCCCGTTCGCCACCGTCGCCGACGCGGCCGACGCGCTGCACGGCGCCGGGCTGATCAAGGCATGAGGCCGATGACCACCGAGGGGGAGAAGCCGCGGAAAGCGGCGCCACCGGCCCGGTCCGCCAAGCGGGCCCTCGTCGGCCGGCTGTCCTGGGGACTGGCCGACCAGGCGGCCTCCAGCGTGAGCAACTTCGTGGTGGGCATCTACGTGGCCCGCTCGCTGGGGGTGACCGCGTTCGGCGTGTTCAGCCTGGCCTGGGTGACCTACGGCGTGGTGCTCAACGTCTCCCGCGGCCTTGCCACCGACCCCCTCGTGGTGCGCTTCAGCGGCGTGCCGGAGGCGTCCTGGCGCGGGGCGGTGGCCAGGTCGACGGGTACCGCACTGGGCGTCGGCGCGGCCATCGGCGCGGTGTGCCTGGTGGCCGGGCTCGGCCTCGGCGGCCGGGTGGGGCCCGCGTTCGCCGCCCTCGGTGTCATGTTGCCGGGGCTGCTGCTCCAGGACGCCTGGCGGTTCGCGTTCTTCGCCGCCGGCACCGGGCGGAAGGCGTTCGTCAACGACGTGGTGTGGGGCGTCGCGCTCGTCCCGGCCATGGTGGTGGCGGCCCGGGTGGGCAGCGTGGCCGCGTTTCTGCTGGCCTGGGGCGCGTCCGCCACGGTGGCGGCGGCGTACGGCTACCTCCAGTCCGGCATCCGGCCCCGGCCGGCCGAGGCCCGCGGCTGGCTTCGCGAGCAGCGCGATCTCGGCTACCGGTACCTGGTCGAGAACGTCAGCCTCAGCGGCGCCAGCCAGGTGCGGGCGTACGGGCTCGGCGTGATCGTCGGGGTCGGCGCGGTGGGAGCGGTGCGGGGCGCCGAGCTCCTGCTCGGCCCGTTCCTGGCGGTGCTGATGGGGCTTTCGCTGGTCACCGTCCCGGAGGCGGCACGGGTGCTGCGGCAGGCCCCGCAGCAACTGGGCAGGTTCTGCTTCCTCCTCGGCGGGGGGCAGGCCGCCGGAGCGCTGCTCTGGGGCTCGGCACTGCTGCTGATGCCGGGCCGGCTCGGCGAGCTGGCGCTCGGCGGCGTCTGGCACTCCTCCTCGCAGCTCATCGCGCAGATCACCCTCAGCGTCGCGGGAGCGGGCCTCGGCACCGGCGCGGCGGCCGGGCTGCGCGCGCTCGGCGCGGCCCGGC
>NZ_JAHLEM010000257.1 GCF_018883605.1 Streptomyces niphimycinicus
CGCTGACCGCCGCGCCGCATGAGGCGTTCGGCCCCGGTGATCCGCACGGCCGCCCGGAGCTGCGCCGCGCCCTGGCCGACTACCTCGCCCGCGCCCGCGGCGTCCGCACCGACCCCGGCCGGATCGTCGTCTGCTCGGGCTTCGCGCACGCCCTGCGGCTGCTGAGCGGCACCCGGCTGCTGCGGCCCCGAATGGCCGTCGAGTCGTACGGCCTGGCGTTCCACCGCTCGCTTCTGAGCTCCGCCGGGATCCGTACGATCCCGCTTCCGCTGGACGCCGATGGCGCCCTTACGGATGGACTGGCCACCCTCGACGGCCTGCGGGCGGCCCTGCTCACCCCCGCTCACCAGTTCCCCACCGGCGGTCCGCTGCACCCCGAGCGGCGGGCGGCGGCCGTCGCCTGGGCGCGGGAGAGCGGCGGTCTGGTCCTGGAGGACGACTACGACGGGGAGTTCCGCTACGACCGCCGCCCGGTGGGCGCCGTCCAGGGCCTCGACCCCGACCGGGTGCTCTACCTCGGCTCGGTCAGCAAAAGCCTCTCCCCGGCCCTGCGGCTGGGCTGGATGGTCCTGCCGGACCAGTTGGTCGACCGCGTGCTGGCCGCCAAGGGGGAGCGCGAGGGCTGGACCGGCGTCATCGACCAGCTAACCCTCGCGGACTTCATCGAATCGGGCGGTTACGACGGCCATGTGCGCCGGATGCGCCAGCGCTACCGCCGTCGGCGCGATCAGCTCGTCGCCACGCTCGCCGAACGCGCGCCCCATGTCCGCGTCTCGGGGATCGCGGCCGGGCTGCACGCGGTGCTGGAGCTACCGCCCGGCACCGAGCGGTCCGCCCTGCGCGCCGCCGCCTGGCAGGGACTGGCGCTGGACGGCCTCGGCGGCTACCGCCACCCGGACGCCACCACACCCCACCCCGACGGGCTCGTGGTGGGCTACGCGACCCCGCCCGAGCACTCCTTCGCGGGAGCGCTGGACGCGCTGTGCCGCGCCCTGCCACCCGAACAGACCGAACTAGCCGAACTAACCGAACTGACCTAATAGTTCAAATGGTCCGAATGGCCCGGACAGACGGCCACCTGACACCCTGAGCCCCCAAAGGGCTACGACCCGGTCACGACGCCCTCAGCAGCGCCCCTTCGCGCCACTTGAGGATCTTGTCGAAGCTCACCACCACCCCGCCGCGCCCCGGACGGTCCCGGTAGCGGACATGGTCGGTGAGAGCCTCGATGAGAAAGAGCCCCCGCCCGTGCTCCGCCTGGGGCGGAGCCGGGCTGCGCGGCTGCTGTGGTCTCGGCGCGCCCGCCGGACGCCGCTCGTTCCGAGTGCGGCCCTCGCGGTGGACGGCGCCACGTCCGGCGAAGCCGGGGCCGGAGTCGGTGACCTCGATACGGCAGGTGTCGCCGTCGATATAGGCCGTGACTCGGTAATCCCCGCCCGTGCCGTCGCGGCCCCCGTGCTCCACCGCGTTCGCACACGCCTCGGAGAGGGCGACCGACAGATCGTAGGAGATCTCCGGATCTACTCCGGCCGTCTCCATGGTGCCGAGGAGCAGTCGTCGTGCGAGCGGAACGCTCGCCGCCTCGCGGGGCAAATGGAGTGACCACCAGATGCTCATGCTCCAGCCTCCCGGCCGCGGCTCGACATACCGTTACGTATTGCCTGGGTCCATGGTCCGTAAGCGTCTTATCAACGTGACTCCGCTCATTCGGCGGACGCGCTCGATGCGCGAACCGGTGTATGGGCCTGTCCTGGTGTGCGCCGGTACGCCCCACCCGCCGTAGGGAACGCGCCCTCCCAGTGGGATGATGTCGCCGCCATGGCTTCCCCTGTCGCCCGTGCCGGCGCCGATCTGCGAATGCTGCGGGCCGCGGTCTTCACCGCGGTCTGTGTCGTGCTGTCCGCGGCGGGGCATGTGCTGGCCTCCTGCGCGACCGTGCCGCTGTGGACGGTGGGCGTGGGCTGCGCGGCGATGTTCACGGTGACGCTGACGCTGGCCGGGCGGGAGCGGTCGCTGCCCGGGATCGCGGCCCTGCTGGCCATCGGGCAGCTCGCGCTGCACGCGCTCTTCGCGCTCGGGCAGCACCGGGCGACGGCCGCCGAGGAGGCCGCCCAGCGGGCCGACGCCGCCCAGGGCCACGTCATCGGCCTGGCCGCCAGGCTGCTGTGCGCGTCGGGCCCCGGACGGCTCGACGCCACCACGGCGCATCGGATCGTCGCGCACGCGGGCATCGACCCGTCCGCCGCGCACGGCCCGCACACCATGCCGTCGTCCGCCGCCCCGGCGGAGCAGACGGCCGGGATGGCGGGCCTGCTGCCCTCGCTGCCCATGACCCTGGGCCATCTGCTCGCCGCGCTCGCCATCGGCTGGCTGCTGCGCCGGGGCGAGATGGCCGTATGGCGGGCGGTGCGGCTGTCGGTGGACGGGGCGCGTGGGGTCGCGGAGGCCGCGCTCGTACGGGCGCTGCGCGCCGCCCTGAAGCTCGTACGGGTGCTCCTGGCCCCTTCGGGGACGCTTTACGGTCGGCCGTGCCGTCCGCGCACGGCCGAGCGGGACGAGGGCGGGACGACGGCCCTCGTCCTCCAGCACAGCGTGATCAGGCGGGGACCGCCGGTCTGCGACCTCGCGGCCTGACCGACGCGACACTCCTCCAGCGGGACCGGAGGGTGGCCGCGACGTCGCCGCACGCACGCCAACCCATCTGATCATTCCTGTCCCTGGAGTGTTGACATGAACGCCATGCGTCTCCGCCGTCTGCCGGTCATCGGAGCCCTCACCGCGGGCGGCCTGGTGCTGCTCACCGCGGGCCCCGCCTTCGCGCACGTCAGCGTGCAGCCCGGCCAGGCCGAGAAGGGCGGCTACAGCACCATCGCCTTCAAGGTGCCCAACGAGCGCGACGACGCCTCCACCGTCAAGCTCGAGGTGACCCTGCCCGCCGACCATCCGCTCGCCTCGGTGATGCCCCAGCCGGTGCCCGGCTGGGACGTCAAGGTCACCAAGTCCAAGCTCGCCAAGCCCATGGAGATGCACGGCGAGAAGATCAGCGAGGCGGTCACCAAGGTCACCTGGTCCGGCGGCAAGATCGAGCCGGGGATGTTCCAGCAGTTCCCGCTGTCGGTCGGCCAGCTTCCCGACGACGCCGACCAGCTCGCCTTCAAGGCGCTCCAGACGTACGACAACAAGGAGGTCGTGCGCTGGATCGAGGAGCCCAAGGAGGGCGCCGCCGAACCGGAGAACCCGGCGCCGGTGCTCAAGCTGGTCGCCCCGGCCGAGGGCTCGGACGGCCATGACGCCGCCGCGGCCTCCGGGCAGAGCAAGGACAGCGGCTCCGAGAAGGCCGGAGCCGAGAACTCCGCCTCGGCCGACTCCTCCGACGACAAGGACAGCAGCGACACCACGGCCCGGGTGCTGGGCATCGTGGGCATCGTCATCGGCGCCGCCGGTGTCGCCTACGGCGTGGTCGCCAGCCGCCGCCGCTCCGCCTGACCGCCGGCCGCCACACCAAGACGCGGGTACCGCCGGTGACCGCCGGTCCTGAACGGACCGCGTGATCCCGGCGGGGGCGGCGGGCCTTCGTGTCCGCCGCCCCCGCGCGCCACCGAACCACTTCTCTCTTTGGAGAACAGCTCCATGCGCACCAAAATCCTGGCCACCGCCATCGTCGCCGCCGCCGCGCTCACCCTCAGTGCCTGCGGCGGCTCGGACAGCGGCGGCAAGGGCGACAACGCGGCCGCCGAGGTCAAGGGCGGCCAGAAGTCGGGGCAGGCCATCGTCCTCGACCAGGCGAAGGCCAAGCCGGACCTCGCCCTCACCGACACCGACGGCAAGAAGTACGACCTGCTCAAGGAGACCAAGGGCCGGCCCACCCTGCTCTTCTTCGGCTACACCCACTGCCCGGACGTCTGCCCGCTGAGCATGAGCAACGTCGCCCTCGCCGTGAAGAAGCTCCCCAAGGCCGAGCGGGAGAAGCTGCGCGTCGTCTTCGTCAGCACCGACCCGGCCCGGGACACCCCCAAGCGGATGCGCTCCTGGCTGGACGCCCAGGGCGGCACCGACTTCGTCGGCCTCACCGGCGACTTCAACACCATCGAGGCCGCCGCGCGGCCGCTGGGCATCTTCATCGAGAAGCCGAAGAAGGAGAAGGACGGCAGCATCACCGTCAGCCACGGCGCCGAGGTGATCGGCTTCTCGCCCAAGGACGACAAGGGTCACTGGATCTACACCACGGAGGCCACGGCGGATCGTTACGCCAAGGACCTGCCGAAGATCATCGAGGGGCGGAACCCGTGACGCCGGCGGCCCCTGGCATTCCTGGCGTCCGTAAGGCGGCCGCCGTGGTCCTCGCCCTCGGTCTGTCCGCCGCGCTGGCCGCCTGCTCGGGCGACGACGGCGGCGGTGGTGGCGGGGGCAAGGGCGGGGGCGACCCCAAGCTGTCCGTGACCGGCGCCTATGTCTCCCAGCCGCCCATGACCGACATGGCGGCGGGCTATCTGACCGTACGGAACGCCGGTGGCGGCGCCGACGAGCTGACGTCCGTCACCACACCGCTCGCCTCCGAGGTCACCCTGCACACCACCAAGGGCACCCGGATGAAGCAGGTGAGCTCGCTCGATGTCCCGGCGGACAGCCGGCTCGAGCTGTCCAGCGGCGGAGATCATCTGATGCTGACAAACCTCTCCCACCGGCCGAAGGTCGGTGAGAAGGTCAGCTTCACCCTGCACTTCGCCACATCCGATCCCATCGAGATCAAAGTCCCGGTCGAGCCGACGACGTACCGCCCCAAGGACTGACACCCGATGCCCTCGCTGACCTCCCTGGCCCCCGCCGGGCCCACCGCGGCCCCCTCCCGGACCACCGCGACCGCCCGGCGCCTGATCGCGATCTGCGGCACCCTGCTCGCCGCGCTGCTGTGCGCGCTGAGCGTGGGCGCGAGTTCCGCGTCCGCGCATGCCGCGCTCACCTCGACCGACCCCGCCGACGGCTCGGTGGTGAAGACCGCGCCCAGGGAGGTCACGCTGAACTTCTCGGAGGGCGTGCTGCTCTCCGGCGACTCCGTGCGCGTGCTCGACCCCAAGGGCAAGCGCGTGGACACCGGCAAGACCGCCCATGTCGGCGGCAAGTCGTCGACCGCCGCGGCCGGGCTGCACTCCGGGCTGCCGGACGGCACCTACACGGTGGCGTGGAAGGCGGTCTCGGAGGACAGCCACCCGGTGAGCGGCGCGTTCACCTTCTCCATCGGCGCCGCGTCCAAGACCACGGCGAAGGTGCCCACGGGCGAGGCGTCCGACAGCACCGTCAGCACGCTCTACGGAATCGGCCGGTACGCCGCCTACGGCGGGTTCGCGGCCCTGGTGGGCGGCAGTGTGTTCGCCGGGCTCTGCCGGTCCTCCCGCCCGGTGCGCAAGATCGCCGTGGGCGGCTGGGTGACGGTCTTCACGGCCACCCTGCTGCTGTTGCTGCTGCGCGGGCCGTACACCGACGGCGAGGGGATCGGCGGGATCCTCGACCTCGGCAGGCTGGGCGATGTGCTGTCCACCAAGCCGGGCGCGGCACTGCTGTCCCGGCTGCTGCTGCTCGGCGCGGCGGCGGTCTTCCTGGCCGTCCTCTTCGGCTCGTACACCCGTCGCACCGGGGAGCGGGAGGCGGACGCGCGGCGCCGCCAGGACCTCGCCTTCGGGCTGGGTTTCGGCGGCACGGTGATGGCCGTGGGCCTCTCCGCGACCTGGGCGATGGCCGAGCACGCCTCGGTCGGCCTCCAGCGGCAGCTCGCCATGCCGGTGGACATGATCCATCTGATCGCCGTCGGGGTGTGGCTGGGCGGCCTGGCCTCGCTCGCGGTGACGCTCCGGGCGGGCGAACCGATCGGGCGGGCGGCCGTGCGCCGCTTCTCGCGGCTGGCCTTCGGGTCGGTCGTCGCCCTGGTGGTCACCGGGCTGTACCAGTCATGGCGGCAGGTGGGCTCCTGGGGCGCGCTGACCGACACCGAGTACGGGCGATGGCTGCTGGTCAAGGTGGGTCTGGTGGCGGTGCTCCTCGGCATCGCGGCCATCTCACGACGCTGGACCGGCCGCCTTACGGATGCCACGGCGGACCCGGCGGACACGGCGGAGGAGACGGACGCGGAGCCCGGGGCGGAGAGCGCGTCGGAGGCGGCTTCGGCGGCCTCGGCAGCGGATGCCACGGCGGAGGCCGGGGCGGGGACCGGGACCAAGGCCGGAACCAAGGCCGCGGTGAAGGCCGCGCGGCCGGTCCGTACCGGCGCGGCCGACGCGGCGGTCGACACCCCCGCCGACGCCGAGACCGAGTCCGGTGACGGCGCCGGTTCGGACGGCGCCGGTTCGGACGACGCCGCCGACGCCGACGATCCCGAACGCGCCGCCCAGCTCGCCCGTCAGCGGGCCGCCAAGGACAAGACCGCCACGCTGCGGGAGCGCGACGCCGACCGCGAGCGCAGCGGTCTGCGCCGGTCGGTGATCGCCGAGACCATCGTGGCCGTCGTGCTGCTGGCGGTGGCCACCGTACTGAGCAGCACCCAGCCCGGCCGGGCCGAAACCGAGCAGGCGAGCGCCTCGGCCACGAAGCCCGGCGGCCAACTGAACGTCGACCCGGTGAGCGTGCTGATCCCCTACAACACGGGCCCCAAGAGCGGCCGCGGCAAGGCCGTTGTCATGATCGAACCCGCTCTGCCGGGTGACAACGCGCTGCATGTCTTCACCACCGACCTGGCCGACCGTCCCGTGGACGTCCCCGAGGTCAAGCTGTCGCTGACGCTCAAGGGCAAGGGGATCGGGCCGCTGCGCACCCCGCTGGAGCGCCTCTCGACCGGGCACTGGAGCGCCAAGACCGTCCAGCTCCCCGTGGCAGGCACCTGGCAGCTCTCCCTGACCGTACGAACCTCCGACATCGACCAGGTGACGGAGACCAGGAACGTGAAAGTCGCTCAATGACCACAGAGCAAGCACCCTCGTCCGGCATCTCCCGGCGGCGTCTGCTGGGCACGGCGGGCGCCGCCGGCGCGGCCGGACTGGTCGCCGGCGGAGCCGCCGGAGCCTACGCGTCCGAGGCCGCGCGGGAGACACCCGAACCCCTCAGCTCCCTGGGCGCGAGGGCCGTGCCCTTCCACGGCAAGCGCCAGGGGGGCATCACCACCCCCCTCCAGGCCCATGGCCATCTGCTCGCCTTCGACCTGGCGCCCGGTGCGAACCGTAAGGCGGCCGCCGCACTGCTGCGCCGCTGGTCGCGCACGGCCCAGGAGCTGATGGCGGGCGAGGCCCCGCCGGACGACACGGGGATCGCGCTGGACGCCGGCCCCTCGTCCCTTACGGTCACCTTCGGCTTCGGCCGGACCTTCTTCGGCAAGACGGGACTCGACGACCAACTGCCGAAGGCACTCGCCCCGCTCCCCGACTTCGTCTCGGACGCCCTCGATCCCAAACGAAGCAACGGCGATCTGTGGATCCAGATCGGCGCCGATGACGCGCTGGTCGCCTTCCACGCGCTGCGCGCACTTCAGCGCGAGGCGGGGAGCACGGCCCGGCTGCGCTGGCAGATGAACGGCTTCAACCGCACCCCCGGCGCCACCGACCGCCCCATGACCGCCCGCAACCTCATGGGACAGATCGACGGCACCAACAACCCCAAACCGGCCGACGACGACTTCGAACGGCGGATCTTCGTACCGGAGAAGGGCGAGCCCGCGTGGCTGGCGGGCGGATCCTACGCGGTCGTCCGGCGCATCCGGATGCTGCTGGACACCTGGGACCATCTCTCCCTGGAGCGGCAGGAGAAGGTGGTCGGCCGCCGCAAGTCCGACGGCGCCCCGCTGTCCGGCGGCACGGAGACCACCCCGGTCCGGCTCGACAAGGTCAACGGGGACGGTGCGCTGGCCATCGCGGGCGCCGCCCATGTACGGGTCGCGGCGCCCGCGTCCAACCAGGGCGCCGCCATGCTGCGCAGGCCGTTCTCGTACCACGACGGCTTCCGCGACGACGGGGCGCCGGACGCCGGACTGCTCTTCATCGCCTGGCAGGCGGATCCGATGAAGGGGTTCGTCCCGGTGCAGCGGAAGCTGGACCTGGGCGACGATCTGTCGCGGTTCCTGCGGCACGAGGCCAGCGCGCTGTTCGCGGTGCCCCCCGGCTGCGCCCCGGGAGAGTACGTGGGTCAGGCACTCTTGGAGGGATAGGAGATGAGGGGACAGGAGACGGGGACGAGCCGCCCTGGGCCGCGCGCGTCCAAGGGGTGACCGGCAAGTCCGCCCGCTTCGCGGACGCGAGTATCGTGGCCGTCTCGTCTGATCACAGGGAGCGACCGTGATGTCGGCCAGCCGCTATGCCTACCTCGGCCCCGAGGGCACCTTCACCGAGGCCGCCCTGCGGTCCATGCCGGAGGCCGCCACCCGGGAGCTGGTGCCGATGGTCTCGGTGCCGGTGGCGCTCGACGCGGTGCGCTCCGGTGCCGCGGCGGCCGCGCTGGTCCCCATCGAGAACTCGGTCGAGGGCGGGGTCACCGCGACCCTCGACGAGCTGGCCACCGGCGAACCGCTGATGATCTACCGCGAGGTGCTGCTGTCCATCAGCTTCGCGCTGCTGGTACGGCCGGGCACCGCGCTCGCGGACATCAAGACGGTGACCGGGCATCCGGTCGCCCAGCCCCAGGTCCGCAACTGGCTGGCGGCGAACCTCCCGGACGCCCTGTGGGAATCGGCCGCCTCGAACGCGGACGGCGCCCGGCTGGTGCAGGAGGGGCGGTACGACGCGGCGTTCGCGGGCGAGTTCGCGGCGGCCAGGTACGGTCTTGAGCCGCTGGTCACCGACATCCACGACGCACAGAACGCGATGACCCGCTTCGTCCTGGCCGGGCGCCCCGCCCGGCCCGCCGCCCGGACGGGCGCGGACAAGACGTCCGTGGTCATCTGGCTCGGGGACGACCACCCGGGCGCGCTGCTGGAGCTGCTTCAGGAGTTCTCCGCGCGCGGGGTCAACCTGATGCGGATCGAATCGCGCCCGACCGGCGAGGGCATCGGCCGCTACTGCTTCTCGGTGGACTGCGAGGGGCACATCACCGACCGCCGGGTGGGCTCGGCCCTGATGGGGCTGAAGCGGATCTGCCCCAAGGTGCGGTTCCTGGGGTCGTATCCCCGGGCGGGTGTGACGGCGGAGGACCTGGCCGAGCTGCGGCACGGGACCTCGGACGAGGCGTTCACGGAGGCGGCGGAGTGGCTGGCCCGCTGCCAGGACGGCCGGGCCTGAGCCGAAGCCGGCCGTAGCGCGGCTGAGCGGAACCCTCCCGTAGCGGCCGGTCGTAGCGACCCCGCCGTAGCGACCGGCCGTAGCGAGCGTGCGCCGGGGCACCTCAGGCGCCGGGTCACGCCGGGCGCTGGAGCACGCCGGTGCTGGGGATCGACGGAATCGCTGCGGAAAAGTTATCCACAGGCTGATGGGGCATGCTGGGGATAAGTCGACATCACCAATCCGGCAAGACGGTCACATCGTAATATAAGCCGCACATACTCCCTTCGCCGGACATCAATCATCTGTCACCCCAATTCCCTCGGCCAACTCTTTGGAGTGAGGGATTCCTCTCTTGTGGAGTGTGTGAACGCGGTTTGATACGGGAATCCATCGCCGAGCACTTGGGGGGCTCAAGCGATCACCGCGACATCCACAGATCTCACACACAGCCTGTGGATAACTCCGAGGACTACCCTCACCCCTGTGGATAACCGGGCCTCAACTCACCCTGTGCACAAGGGAAGAAGGTCGACCCGACGCCACCTCTTTGCCCCTTTTCGGGGAATGCGCAGGCATTCCTTGACGGCGGCCGTCACAGGAATTCCCCGGTTTACCCACAGCCCCAAAAGAGGGCAAAATAGGACGCAAAGGAATATCGCGTCGAGCACCCGAGGTCACACCGGTAACCTGGTGGGGTGATTGACCTTCGCCTGCTCCGTGAGGACCCCGATCGTGTGCGCGCCTCCCAGCGCGCCCGTGGAGAGGACGTCGGCATCGTCGACGCCCTCCTGACCGCCGACGAGCGGCGCAGGTCCTCCAGTGTCCGCTTCGACGAGCTGCGCGCCGAACAGAAGGCGCTCGGCAAGCTCATCCCCAAGGCCGCCGGTGACGAGAAGGCCGAGCTGCTGAAGAAGGCGGGCGAGCTGTCCGCCGCCGTCAAGGCGGCCGACGCCGAGCAGGACGCGGCCGCGGAGGAGACCCAGCAGCTCCTGCTCCGGTTGGGCAATCTCGTCCACCCCGAGGTCCCGGTCGGCGGCGAGGACGACTTCACCGTCCTGGAGACGATCGGCACCCCGCGCGACTTCGATGCCGAGGGCTTCGCGCCCAAGGACCATCTGGAGCTCGGCGAGCTGCTCGGCGCGATCGACACCGAGCGGGGCGCCAAGGTCTCCGGCTCCCGCTTCTACTACCTGACGGGCATCGGCGCCCTGCTGGAGTTCGCACTGGTGAACGCGGCGATGGCACAGGCCACCGCGGCGGGCTTCACCCCGGTGCTCACCCCGGCGCTGGTCAAGCCGAAGGCCATGGACGGCACCGGCTTCCTCGGCCAGGCCGCCGAGGACGTCTACCACCTCGACAAGGACGACCTCTACCTGGTCGGCACCTCCGAGGTGCCGCTGGCCGCGTACCACATGGACGAGATCCTGGAGGCGGACCAACTGCCGCGGCGCTACGCCGGGTTCTCCTCCTGCTTCCGCCGCGAGGCCGGGTCGTACGGCAAGGACACCCGGGGGATCTTCCGGGTGCACCAGTTCGACAAGGTCGAGATGTACGTCTACACGACCCCGGAGGACGCCGAGGCCGAGCACCAGCGGCTGCTGGACTGGGAGAAGCAGTGGCTGACCTCCCTGGAGCTGCCGTTCCGGGTGATCGACCTGGCCTCGGGTGACCTGGGCTCATCGGCGACGCGGAAGTTCGACTGCGAGGCGTGGATCCCGACGCAGGGCAAGTACCGCGAGCTGACCTCGACCTCCAACACCACCGAGTTCCAGTCGCGGCGGCTGTCGATCCGGATGCGCGAGGGCAAGAAGGTCCGTCCGCTGGCCACGCTCAACGGCACGCTGTGCGCGGTCACCCGGACCATCGTCGCGATCCTCGAGAACCACCAGCAGTCCGACGGCTCGGTGCGGGTGCCCGAGGCGCTGCGGCCGTTCCTGGGCGGACGCGAGGTCCTGGAACCGGTCGCGCGGTGACGAGCGCCGGACCGACGGAACAGCTCGCCGGCCCAACGGACGAGCTCCCCTATCGACTGGTCGCCACCGATCTCGACGGCACGCTGCTCCGCCCCGACCACACCGTCTCGGCGCGGACCCGTGACGCGCTCGCCGCGGCCACCGCGGCGGGGGCCGCGCATATCGTGGTCACCGGGCGGACCGTCCCGGTGGCCCGGCACATACTCGACGACCTCGGCTACCAGGGGCTCGCGGTGTGCGGTCAGGGCGCCCAGCTCTACCACGCGGGTGAGCACCGGCTGCTGACCTCCGTCACGCTGGACCGCCAAGTGGCCCTGCTGGCGCTGGAGAAGATCGAGGCGGAGATCGGTCCGCTGTCGCTGGCCGCGGCCCGCGACGGGCTGGACGGCGAGGTGCTGTTCGGCGAGGGCTACCGGATGGACCACGAGGGGATGCCCCTGGTGCCGTTCACGGACCCGGCCGAGCTGTGGTCGCAGCCCATCAGCAAGCTCTACATCCAGCACGCCGAGTTGGACGACGACGCACTCGCGGACGCCGCCCGGACGGCCGCCGGGGGCCTGGTCGGGGTGACGATGGCCGGCACCGGGCTGGTGGAGCTGCTGCCGCTGGGGCTGACGAAGGCCACGGGCCTGTCGTTGGCCGCGCGCCGGCTGGGGATGACCGCCGACGACGCGATCGCGTTCGGCGATATGCCCAATGACATTCCGATGTTCGGCTGGGCGAAGCACGCTGTCGCGATGGCGAACGCGCATCGGGACCTGAAGGCCGTCGCCGACGAGATCACCGCGTCCAACACGGAGGACGGCATCGCCGTGGTGCTGGAACGGCTCTTCCCGGCAGCGCGCCGGTGACAGTGGCGCGCAGGTGACGGCCACGCTGCGATAGCGGCGGCGCGCCGATTGAACCGGCCGGATGCCGGTGCGGCCGCCTCGGCGCACCGCCCGGCAGCCGGGCTCGGCAGCGGTGATCGGGCTCCCTCGGCCGCCGCCGAGGAAGCCCGGTCCAGGAGGGGTCAGCCGAAGATCTTGACCGCCTGGTAGTAGGTCCATGCCGTGGCGTTGCACGACGTCTTGGTGGCACCGCTGTAGGCGTTGCACACCCGCTTGAGGTCCTCGTAGAAGGCGCTGTCGAGCCGCGCCTTGTTGGCGTCGAAGATGCCCATCGCCTTGTGGTTGCGGTAGCCGAAGTCATGGCGGGCGCAGGCGGTCTGGAAGGGGAAGCCGAAGGGGTTGTCGGGGGAGCTGCTGCAATAGTCGGTGGACCAGTCGAACCCGTAGGCGGCCCAGGCACCCTGGTTGTTCCGCGCCGCGACCCAGGTGTTGTAGCTGCTGGCGCTGGTCTGCGTCCAACTGGCGAGGACCTGCGGCTTGTCCGCGGGGGCCGCCTGGGCGGGCGCGGCGGCCAGGGCGATGGCGGTGACAGCGGTGACAGCGGTGGCCGCGAGACTCGTGACGAGGCGACGCATTCGGGTTCCCTCCGTTTTTTCTTCCGACGCCCCTTCAAAAGGCTTGTGGTGCGGGGCGGCGCGGTGTGATCCAGCGCACGCCAAGAGTTGGGCAGGTCCCTGACAACCGTCAAGATCTACACCGACGTAGAGATGAACAGAGTTCAACCAGCGGAGTTTCGGAGTTTCCTCCAACTCCCGCCGCCGCGGGGGCGGTTCAGGAGGTGCGCCGGGGCTCCCGGGAGGGCGGGACGAACAGCGGCCCCGGACCCTTGACCCGTCGGAGGATCGGGGCGGTCTCCATGTCCAGCACGGAAGGCAGTTCGGCGATGCGGGTGGTCAGATAGGTGTAGAGGGCCGGGACATCGGCGCAGACCACGGTCGCCATCAGATTCTTCGTCCCGGTGGTCGCACATGCGAACGCCACCTCGGGGTGGTCCGCGAGTGTCTGCCCGGTGGCGGCGAGATCCGACGGCCTTACCGACAGCCACATCGTGGTGGTGACATTCTGCTGGAACATCCGGTGGGTGTAGTCGATGTCGAAGTACAGGGTGCCGTCGGCGCGCAGATCGGCCAGCCGGCGGCGCACCGTGGACAGTGACCAGCCGGTGGCGGCGGCCAGTTCGGCCAGCGGCGCCCGCCCGTCCCCCGCGAGGATGTCCAGCAGCTTGCGGTCCTCGGCGCCCACCGGTCCGCGCGGCCCCTTCGACCGGTCCACTGCGGGCGTGCGCAGCCGCCCGACCTGCTCGGCCGTCAGCGCCCCGGTCTTGTTGACCAGGCCCTGCTCGCCGCCGTAGAACTCATGCAGCACGCAGTGCGCGCTCACCCCCACCACCCGGGGCGTCTGCGGGAGTTTGCGCAGCAGCAGGGTGTCGCTGTCCAGGCGGGACGCCGCCCGTGTCGACGCGGCGACCTCGGTGCCGTCGGAGAGCACATGCACCCAGGAGGTGTCGGTCCGCCGGGCCATCGCCTCGGCCACCGGCAGCGCGGCGTCCGGCAGGCACCGCACCCGCACCAGCCAGACCACATCGCCGACCGCCGCCGGGTCGGTGAGCCCGAGCACCCGGAGGGCGCCCGTCGTCCGCAGCCGGGTGTAGCGGCGGGCCACGGTCTGGTCGGAGACGCCCAGCACCTCGGCGAGCCGGCTGAAGGGGGCCCGGCCGTCGAGCTGAAGGGCGTGCACCAGTGCCCGGTCCAGGTCGTCGTACGCGTCGGATTCCACCGCATAAAGCTAGCCGACGTCGGATAGTGCCACCGGGGCGGTGCCGGCTGGAATGAGCGGACCGGTCAGGACGACCGTAAGAGCCGCGGGGACCGCCGGGCCGCCATCGGGGCCGGCCCTCGCGTCCCCTTGTCGGCACCTCGCCGGCACGTTCCGAATCCCGGAGTCAGTCATGCGCAGATCATGGTGGCCGCTCGCCGCCATCACGCTCGGCAATTTCATGCTGTTGATAGACGTCACGATTGTGAACACCGCGCTGCCCCAGGTGGCGCGGGGACTGGACGCGTCCTTCACCTCCCTCCAGTGGGTGATGGACATCTACGCCCTGGCGCTGGCCGCGCTGCTGATGGTGGCCGGTTCGGCGGCGGACCTCTTCGGACGGCGGCGGCTGTATGTCGTCGGCCTCGCGGTGTTCGCGATCTCCTCCCTGGTCTGCGGTCTGGCACCGGACGCCGGGGTGCTGATCGCGGCCCGCGCCGTCCAGGGGGCGGGGGCGGCGGCCATGTTCGCCACCAACACCCCGCTGCTGATGGCGACATACTCCGGCCGCGACCGCGGTATCGCCTTCGGCGTGTGGGGCGGTACGAGCGGGGCGGCCGCGGCGATCGGCCCGGTGCTGGGCGGGGTGCTGACCGAGTACGTCGACTGGCGGGCGATCTTCCTGGTCAATCTGCCGCTGACGGCGATCGCGGTGTGGATCACGCTCCGTTCCATCGATGAGTCGCGCGGCGCGCCGGGCGTACGGATCGACTGGCCGGGCGCCGCCTCGTTCACGGTGTGCGCCGGGGCGCTGACGTATGGGCTGATGCGCGGCGGTGAGGAGGGCTGGGCCGACACCGGCACGGTCGCCGCACTGGTGACCGCCTCGATCGCGCTGCTCGCCTTCGCCGTGGTGGAGCGCGGAAAGCGGCAGCCGCTGCTGGACCTGGGGCTGCTGCGCCGCCCGACGTTCGCGGTGCTGATGGCCGCGGCCCTGCTGCTCCAGGCGGGGGCCTTCCCGTACCTCACCTACGCCGGGCTGTGGTTGCAGTCGGTGCTGGGGATGAGCCCGGTCCAGGCGGGGCTCGCGGTGACGCCGATGGCGGGCGTCTCGCTGGTCGTCGGCGCGGCGGGCGGACGGCTGCTGGACCGGGTCGCCCCCGGCCGGGCGCTCGGCGGCGGACTGCTGATGGTGGGCGCGGGCGCGCTGGTCAACGCGGCGATGGTGACCCCCGACGCGGACTGGACGGCCTTCGTCCCGGGTCTGGCGCTGGCCGGTCTGGGGATCGGCCTGGCCATGCCGGTGCTGGTCTCTGCCGCCCTCGGCTCGGCCCCGCCGGAGCGTGCGGGCATGGCCAGCGGCGCGGTGAACACCTTCCGGCAGTTGGGCTACGCCCTGGGGATCGCCGTCCTGGGCACGGTGTTCGCCACGCGGGTACGGGACATGGTCGACGACAGCGGCACCGTCCCGGCCCGGGCGGCCGGACAGGCCGCCGAGGCCATCAGCGGTGGCCACGCCGACGCCGTCATCGCCTCCGCGCCCCCGGCCCACGCGGACGCGGCCCGCACCCTCGTCCACGAGTCGTTCGCGGCCGGGCTCGACCGCATCTGCCTGATCTCCGGCATCGCGGCCCTGGCGGCGGGCCTTCTGGTCCTCGCCGTCGTCCGCGGCGGCCCCGGCGGAGCACCCCCGAAGCCGACCCCGGAGCAATCCCCGGCGGAACCGGTCCACGCCTGAGCGCTGGACGACGGCACGTCACAAGGGGCGGGCGCCCAACAGCGCCCGCCCCTTCGCCGTATGAGGCCGACGTTCGTCAACGCACGCGGTGCGAGTAACCCTTACGCGATCGGATCGTTCTTCCATATACGCGTTATGCGCGGAGGCAACGCGAGTTGGAGCCTCGGCCGGGCGACGGATCGACGGGCAGCGATGTCACGGCGGTTGGGTCCGAAAGAGGTAGGCAGCCTCCGCTCCTGGTCCCTGGATACGGGCGGCCCAGCCCCCTGGCTTGTGGGGCGTGACCATCACCCGAACTTCAGACCGGAAGGCATACATATGCCACCTGAGATCGCACTACTGGAGTCGCGCGCGCTGCGCGACAGCGTCATCGAACGGACGGATGTCCTCGACAAGGTCAAGATCCTCACCATGCTGCCGGATGGGCTGCATATCACCACGCGCATGGTCGCGGAGTACCTCGAGGTTGGGGAAGAAGCCGTCAAGAGCTTGGCCAAACGGCACCGGGAGGAGTTCCACAGCAACGGGATGCATACGCTCCGAGGCGCTGACCTGCAAGGCTTCCATAGGTCCACAATGGACCTATGGGATCGGAGTTATCCACAGGCATGTACCCAGCTCACCCTCTACCCCCGCCGGGCGGTGCTCAACGTCGCGATGCTGCTGCGGGACAGCGATACCGCCAAGCGGGTACGCACCTATCTGCTCGATGTCGAGGAGTCGACTCGGAGCGGACCCGAAGCAGGGACGGATCAGCTCCCGCTCGAACGGATCCTCACCGAGCGGATGCTGGCCGGGCCGATCGGCGGCCGCCTCGACGCCGTCGAGGCGTGTCTGGCGGATGTCGGTTCCACGCTGCGCGAGCTGGCTCCGTGGATGGCCAGGGTCTCCGCTCGGCTGGACGGCATGGACCGGCGGCTCGACGCGCACGGGCGGGTCATCTGCGCCATGAGCGAGCGGCTCTGCGATCTCGGTGAGGACATGACCGAGGTCCGCAGGGACGTCGCCACGCTCAAGGCCGAGTCGGTCCAGCGGCGGGCGCGGCGCGCCAAGCGGCTGCGCGGGTAGCGGATCGGAGGAGCCCGGTGGGCGGGGCGGCGCCCTGCCCACCGGGCCTTTCGGGGGGGTAGTTGTAGGGTGAAGTTGTAGGATGACTGGGCAATCGGGTGAATCGAGTGAGGGAGCCGAGAGGGATGGCGTTGCGGGCGGCTGGGCGGCAGTCGTTGGTCGACGGCGTGGTGGAGCAGTTGCGGGCGCAGCTCGCCGAGGGTGAGTGGCAGGTCGGCGACCGCGTGCCCACCGAGCATGCCCTCGCCGAGCAGCTCCAGGTCGGCCGGAACACGGTCCGCGAGGCGGTCCGCGTCCTCGTGCACGCGGGGATGCTCCAGTCCCGGCAGGGCGAGGGCACCTTCGTGGTCTCCACATCCGACCCCGCCGAGGTCATGCGGGGTGTGCGGCGCGCCGGGATCCGGGATGTGCTGGAGCTGCGGATCGCGCTGGAGGCGGAGGGCGCGCGGCTGGCCGCGCTTCGACACAGCGCTGACGATCTGCGGCGGATCCGGGCGACGCTGGAGTCGCTCGAGGCGTTCGGGCGGGCCGGGGAGCAGTCCGCGGACGGTCATCATGAGCTGCACGCCGCCCATGATCTGGAGTTCCACACCGCCGTGGTGGAGGCCGCGCACAATGCCGCGCTGAGCGCGACGTACGGCTGGTTCAGCAGCTCGGTGCGCGATGCGCTGGTGGCCTCGCTCGGCGACCGCGAGGTGCCGAGCATCGTCCCCGCCGACCACCGCGCCCTGGTCGACGCCATCGCCTCCGGCGATCCGGCGGCCGCCGAGGCGGCGGCGCGGGCGCTGCTGGAGACGCCGAAACGCGCCATCGAAGCCCTGCTCGCCACCGGCTGAGCCCTCTCTGCGGGCCGCACCGCGAGCCGCACCACCCCCCACCACCCCACCACGACCGGAACGGAGCTCTTCTTGCCACGCCCGCACGCCCCCGGCCCCGAGGCCGAACCCCTGCTCGTGGACGCCGAGACGGATCTGCGGCCGACCCCCGAGGTGGCCGCCGCGCGGCGCACCCTGCGGGCCCACCCCGCCCTTCTCCTGATCGGCATCGTGCTGGCGTCGCTCAATATGCGGGCCGCGCTCGCCGGGGTCTCCCCGCTGCTCGGCGAGATCAGCGGCCACTTCGGGCTGTCCGCGACCATGAGCAGCCTGGTCACGACCATTCCGCTGATCTTCATGGGCCTGGCCTCGCCCTTCGCGCCCCGGCTCGCCCGGCGCTGGGGTACCGAGGCGGTGCTGCTGAGCGCGCTGGCGCTGCTGATCGGCGGCATCCTGCTGCGCGTGGCGCCACCGGTGATGGCGCTCTTCGCCGGGGGCGCCCTCGTCGGCAGCGGGATCGCCTTCCTCAATGTGCTGATGCCGGGCCTGGTCAAGCGTGACTTCCCGCACCGGGCCGCCGGGATGACCGCGCTCTACACCACCTCGATGATCGGCGGGGCGACGGTCTCCGCCGCCTCCGCCGTGCCGCTGGAGAACGCGCTCGGCGGCTGGCGGGGTTCGCTCGCCTCCTGGTCGCTGCTGGCCGTGGTCGCGGCGCTGGTCTGGATACCCCAGACGGTGCTCGCGCGGCGCGGTACGCACCACGGTGAGCCCGCGGCGACGCCCGTGAGGACGACACCGGACGCGGGCCCGCGGCTGAGCCGCTCCCCGCTGGCCTGGCAGGTCACGCTGTTCATGGGGTTGCAGTCGTCGATCGCGTACGTCTGTATCGCATGGCTGCCGACGATCTTCACCGACCACGGCATGAGCAAGAACACGGCCGGGCTGGTCTTCGCGTTCAGCACCATGCTTCAGATGGTCGGTTCGTTCGTGGTGCCCACCCTCGCCGGGCGGATGCGCTCCCAGCGGACGCTGGCCGTCGCGGTCGCGGCGCTGATGGGCGCCGGTATCGCGGGTCTGCTGGTGGCCCCTGTCGCCGGGGCGTGGGTGTGGGCGACGCTGATCGGCGTCGGACAGGGCGGGGCCGTGGGGCTCGCGCTGACCATGATGGTGCTGCGGACCGGGGACGCCCACACCTCGGCGCGGCTGTCCGGAATGGCGCAGACCTGGGGCTATCTGCTGGCCGCGGTGGGCCCGCTGGCGCTCGGCGTGGTGCACCAGACCATCGGCGGCTGGGGGCTGCCGCTCACGCTGATGCTGGCGGTGTGCGGGGTGCTGGCGGTGCTGGGCCTGGGGGCGGGCCGCGACCGCAAGATCCGGTCCTGAGCGGCCGGAGGGTCCTGAGCGGCCCGGAGGGTCCTGAGCGGCCGGAGGGCCGAACGGCCCGAGCCTCGGTCCCGAGCGGCCTCACACCAGGCCACGCGGCCCCCGGATACGCCGCGGCGGCGGCCGTCACGACGACCGCCGCCACCGCGGGGACAACCGGCGGCCGCTCCGCCGTCCCTGCGCGGTGGCGGCCGTAAGGCGTGCACGAACCCCTGGGGCCGGGTCATCAACCCCTGGGGCCGGGTCACCTTGCGTGGGTGGTCACTCCTCCCGCGGGTCACTCGTCGCCGGTGGTCACTCCTCCCCCGCGAGGGTCAGCGTGCGCAGCTTGCGGCCCGCGTACCAGGTCGCGCCCACGGTCACGGCCAGCAGCAGGATGACGCCGGTCGCCAGGCCGACGTCCGACGAGATCACATCGCCGTCCGCGACCTTCTGCCCGATCGCCAGCGCCCACTGCTGAACGCTGAGGGTGCGGGCCCCAGCCACCAGGCTGCCGAAGAACGTCTCCCACACCAGGGCGTAGATCAGCCCCGCGATCACCGCATGCCGGGTCACGGTGCCCAACAGCAGGAAGACGGCGCTGTAGGCGATCGAGGCCACGGCGGCGGCGACGGCGTAGCCGACGGCGAGCTGATTGGCGTTGCCGTTCAGCAGGAAGCCCGCGAGCAGGGTGGGGATGGCGGAGAAGGCGACCGTGACGCCGATCGCCACGATCAGCTTGGTGAAGATGATCGTCGGCCGCTTCACCGGCTTGGCCAGCAGATAGATGACCGAACCGTCGTCGATCTCCGGGCCGATCGCGCCCGTACCGGCGATCACGCCGATCAGCGGGACCATGGTGGCCATCGCGAAGCCGCCGAGGACCGAGTCGGCCGTCGCGTCGTCCGTTCCGGTCAGCAGCCGTACGGCGAGCGAGATCAACAGCAGCAGACCGGGGAGTGTGAAGAGGATCAGCGCCCGGCGGCGGCCGAGCAGGGCCCGGTAGGTGAGCCGTGCGACGGTGGGGTGGTAGAGCGAGGACATCGCTGTGGGCTCCTTTCAGGCCGCGACGAGGTAGGAGAAGACGCTTTCCAGGGACTCGTCGGAGGGCGAGACCGTGAGGAGCCGGATGTGCTGGTCACGGGCGACCCGGGGCAGCAGTTCGGTGAAGCGGGCGAAGTCGACCGCCTGGATGTGCAGTCCGCCGTCGGCGCCGGTGCTCGCGTCGACCTGGATACCGGTGGTCGACGGGTCGGCGATCAGGGCGGCCGCGAGCGCGCGGTCGTCGCTGGACCGTACGAGATAGCGGTGCGGACGGTCCGTCATCAGCCGGCGGATCTTGCGGAAGTCGCCGGAGGCGGCGTGCCGGCCCGCGACGATCACCTCGATATGCGCAGCGAGCTGCTCGACCTCCTCCAGGATGTGCGAGGAGAACAGCACGGTGCGGCCCTCCTCGCCCATCCGCCGCAGCAGATCCATGAGCTGCATCCGCTGCCGGGGGTCCATGCCGTTGAACGGCTCGTCCAGGAGGAGCACCGACGGCTCGTGCACCAGCGCGGAGGCCATCTTCACGCGCTGGCGCATGCCCTTGCTGTACGTGGCGATCTTCCGGGAGCCCGCGTAGTCCATCTCGACGGTGTCGAGCGCCTTACGGGCGGCACCACGCGGATCGGGCAGCCCGTGCAGCTCGGCGTTGGCGATCACGAACTCGCGGCCGGTGAGGAAGTCGTACATCGCCTCGCGCTCGGGGACGATGCCGATGTGGCGGTAAGCCTCCTCATTGCGCCAGATCTGGGCGCCGTCCAGGGTCACGGACCCGGTGGAGGGGGCCAGGAAGCCGCCCATCATGTTGATGAGGGTGGACTTGCCCGCGCCGTTGGGGCCGAGGAGCCCGGTGACACCGGGGCCGATGTTCATGGTCACGTCGTTGACGGCCACGACGTTCCCGAACCAGCGGGAGACGTTGTCGATGGCGATCGTGGTCACAGGCCGACCTTTCGGTAGCGGCGCATCAGCAGCCCGTACGAGCCGGCGATCAGGCCGAGGAGAACGAGGACGTAGACGAACCCGGTTCCGGTGCCGGGGCCGACCCCGCCGGGGAAGGAGGAGGTGGCACCGAGGAAGGCCGTCTGCACCCCGTCGATGATGGTGATCGGCGAGAACAGCCCGATCCAGCTCACCGGCCCGGAGTTGCCCTGGTCCCACGCGATGGCCTGGACGGCGGAGACCGCGCCGTAGGAGATGGTCAGCAGGGCGATGACGGCGGCGACGCCGAAGCCGCGGCGCGGGGTGAGCGCGGCGACGACCAGGCTGATGCCGGCGAAGAGAAGCGAGAGCAGAGCCACGGAGATCAGTCCTTGTGCGAAGCCCTTCGTCTGATCGGCGAAGTCCAGCTTGGCGAGCAGTGCCCCCACATAGAGGATCAGCAGGGGCGCGCCGGTGAGGATGAACAGCGACGAGGCCATGGCGGCGAACTTGGCCACCACATAGTCCATCGCTTCGATGGGCCGCGAGAAGTAGAGCGGGACCGTCTTGAAGCGGAGGTCCCGGGAGACGGACTGCGGCGCCTGGGACGCGGTGTACAGGCCGATCACGGCCTGGAGCATGATCGCGTAGCGGGTGTACTCGACGGGGAGTTTGTCCACCTTGGTGGCGATGGCCACCGCGACGATGATCGCGGCGGGCGCGCACATCACGGCGAACAGCAGCATCGGCGCGACCTTGGACTTCGCCGAACGGCCGAGGCCGTAGGCGCCGCGCAGGCTCTGGGAGAAGAGCGAGCGGCGGGCGTA
Organism: Streptomyces niphimycinicus; assembly: GCF_018883605.1. Taxonomy (GTDB): domain Bacteria; phylum Actinomycetota; class Actinomycetes; order Streptomycetales; family Streptomycetaceae; genus Streptomyces; species Streptomyces niphimycinicus. Next base: position 21,630 of record NZ_JAHLEM010000257.1, read on the forward strand.
GGCGCGGCCGAGGCGCGGGCCGTCGTAGTGGCGGTAGCCGATGTTGTGAATGACGTCGGCACGCTGCTGCTGGGTCACGGTCTCAGGCGGCATCGACGGCACCTCCGTTCCCGTGTGCGCTTGCGCCGGCCGGTCCTGCGGGCTTCGTCATGCCGTCCGGGGCGTTCGATGCGTCCGGAGCGTCCGGAGCATGCGATGCGTCCGGAGCGTGCGATGCGTCCGCATCGTCGTCGGACCGGAAGATCTCCGCGATGCGATGGCGGCGCTGCTCCATGCGGACCAGGCCGAGACCGAGGTCGGCGATGGTGTCGCGGACCGTGTCGTACGTCTCCTCGCTCGCGACGTCGACCAGCAGCACATGGTCGGAGCCGGGCGTCCCGTCGGCGTCGCGGCCGGCGGGCTGGACGGTGAGCCCGGCCCGGTCGAGGGCGGTGCGCAGCGCCTTGGTGCCGTCCGGGTGGTCGGTGGTATCGGTCACCTCGACCGCGAGCGAGGCCGTCGCCTGGGTGAAGTCACTGGTGGAGCTGGAGCGGAGCAGCTTACCGCCGTCGATCACCACGACGTGGTCGCAGGTGCGCTCCAGCTCACCGAGCAGATGCGAGGTGACCAGGACCGAGATACCGAAGTCGGTGTGCACGCGGCGGATCAGCCCGAGCATCTCATCGCGGCCGACCGGGTCCAGGCCGTTGGTCGGCTCGTCCAGCAGGACCAGGCGGGGGTCGTGCACCAGCGCCTGGGCCAGTTTGACCCGCTGCTTCATGCCCGTGGAGTAGCCGCCCATGGGGCGATATCGCTCCTCGTACAGCCCGACATGGCGCAGCGTGTCGGCCGTGCGCTCACGGGCGGCGGAGGGCGGCAGCCCGGACATGCGCGCCATGTGGACGACGAACTCGGTCGCCGAGACATCGGGCGGCAGACAGTCGTGCTCGGGCATATAGCCGACGCTTTCGCGGATGGCGCTGCCGTCCTTGGCCACGTCGAGACCGAGCACGGAAGCGCGGCCCTCGCTGGCGGGAGACAACCCGAGCAGGATCTTGATCAGCGTGGACTTACCGGCGCCGTTCGCACCCACCAGGCCAGTGACTCCTGGTGCGATGTCGACGGACAGCCGGTCGAGCGCGGTGACGCGGGGGAACCGCTTGCTCAGACTTTCGGTGGCGATCACAGTCACATGTTCGACCGTAGTGGTGTCAGCCACCGGCGGCGTCACTCCAGACGGTGGGATTCCCCTCGTCCTCGGGTCTGACGCGCCCGTAGGGGACAGACCCCGATGGGCGGGGGTTACCCAGGGTATCCACAGGTATTCCGGGGGCCTATGCCCGGTGTGCCGCCGGTGTGAGCCGCGACCGCGCCCATCCCGGGTACCACGCGGTGAACAGGGCCGGAAGGACGAACCCCGCGAACTGGACCGCCAGCGCCGCCACCATGCCCAGACCGGCGGAGATCACCACGACCATGGCCGCGGCGGAGAGCGTGAAGGCGGTGGACCAGGCGCGGGTGATCACCACATTGATCCGCTTGAACACATAGGTGTCCCACACCTCGGGCGGCGCCTGGCGGCGGGCGACACCGGTGGTGAAGGGCCGCCCCACCGCGAGCGTCGTCCAGGCGGTGACGGCGAGCCAGCTCAGTGCCAGCGCCCCGATGTAGTCCTTGAGCATGCTGTCCGGCCGGGCGAAGGCCCAGATCGTCAGCGCGGTGAAGAACGCCACCGTGCTGCACTCCAGGATGAGGGCGTCGGCCGCCATGCCCGCCTTACGGGCCCGCACCAGCATCGCCCCGCCCAGCACCAGCCCGGCCAGGGCGCCCCACTGCCAGCCCAGTGTCGACACGACCGCGAGGGCGATCCATGGGATGAAGCCGCGCAAGTAGTTCATTCGGCCCTCCCCCGGGCGTCAGGTCACCTTCCGGCATGCGATGTCGAAGGTAGAAGGTGCCCCGCGAGCCCATTCCTATGCCTGAGGGCCCGTCCGGTCCATGGATTCGCCTTCGCCCGGGGGGAGTTGGGACGGATCACAGACCCTAGAGACCCGGGGCGCCCCAGACCGGGAACCAGCGGCTCAGATCCTCCTCGATCCGCAGATCGTCCCCGAGCAGCGCCCGCACCTGGAGTTCCAGCGCGTTGTCCCGCTTCTCGGTGGCGCCGGGCAGCGGCGCGAAGGGGTAGAAGGTGCCGCGCTTGTAGAGATACACCAGCGCGAGCGAACGGCCCGCCGGGTCCTGGAAGCCGATCAGCGAGCACAGCAACTGAGGGCCGAACCCGCCGTCCTGGAGCAGCGAATTGACCGCGTGCAGATCGTTCACCAGGGAGGGCACATCGTCCGGCGGCTGCCGGGCCAGCAGCCAGGTGTAGCCGTACGCGTCCTGGCTGAACTCCACGGGCACCCCGCCCCGGCCTGCGTCCGCGTCCGCGTCTGTGGCCGCTTCTGCGTCCGCGTCCAGCAGGTCCCGCACATCCCGCTGAACCTGGGAGAAGGCGCCGCCCTCCACACTCGCGAAACAGACCGAGCCCCGCCCGGTCGCGGTGAACCCCGCCCCCGCCTCCAGGCTGACCGCGGCCCCCGGGAGCCCGAAGAGCCGGTCGAGGTCGGGACGTACCGGCTTGCTGCGGCCCAGAATGGCGTCCAAGATCCTCACGCTCAGTCCCTTCCCGCCTGGCCGAGCTGGGTGGAGATGCGGGCGAGCTGGTCGAGCCGCCGCTCCAGCGTCGGATGCGAGGAGAACAGCCGGCTGACGCTCTCCCCGGAGAGCGCGGGCGCGAAGAAGAAGGCGTTGAACGGCTCGACCTTGCGCAGATCCTGGGTCGGGATCCGGGCCATCTGCCCCGTCACCTTGGTCAGCGCGGCGGCGAGCGCCGAGGGGCGCCCGGTCAGCAGCGCGCCGGCGCGGTCGGCGGACAGCTCGCGATAGCGGGACAGCAGCCGGGTCAGCAGAAAGCTGATCGCATAGACCACGGCGCTGATCAGGGGGATGAGCAGCACCGCGATGCCCACGTTGTTGTTACGGCTGCCCCGGCTGAGACCGCCCCACAGCGCCGCGCGGGTCATGATGCCCGCCAGGACGCCGAGGAAGGAGGCGATGGTCATGACCGCCACATCGCGGTGTGCCACATGCGACAGCTCATGGGCCAGCACGCCCTCCAGCTCCTCCGGCTCCAGCCGCCGGAGCAGCCCCGTGGTGGCGCACACCAGCGCGTTGCGCTGATTGCGGCCGGTGGCGAAGGCATTCGGTACATCGGTGTCGGCGATGGCCACGCGGGGCTTGGGCATGTCCGCGAGGGCGCACAGCCGGTCCACCGCACCGTGCAGCTCGGGGGCCTGCTGCGGGGTGACCTCCCGGGCGCCCATGCTGAACGCCGCGATCCGGTCGCTGAACCAGAACTGCGCCACGAACAGCCCTCCCGCGATGATCACGATCAGGGGCCAGGCGCCCTTGAAAACGGCGAGCAGCACACCGATGAAGACCACATAGAGCAGCCCGATGAAGAACATCGTCGTGACCATGCGAGTGGTCAGCCCCCGGTCCGGGGCATAGCGGGTATGCGGCATGGGATGCCTCCCGAGTGACGCGACGCCAAAGGCTCTATACCCGATTCTGCCGCTTATAGGGCGATCTGCGTCGTGCCTTTATTCAGTTATCCGGCGATCCGTGCCGCGCCCGCTATCCGGCTACCCGCGCCGCCCGCTATCCGGCGCTCCCGTGCCACCCGTTACCCGGCGCTCCGTGCCGCCCGTTATCCGGCTATCTGTGCCGCGCCCTCCGTGGCGATCTTCTCGAAGGTCCCGAGGTCGGCCGCGAAGATCGAGTCGGGGATCGGCCAGTGCAGCACGATCTCGTCGATGCCCAGCTCGGCATGGCGCCCGGCGAAGTCCACGAAGGCGTCCACCGAGCTCAGCGGCCCGGTGGCCTCCGGGGTGAACCCGGTGAGCAGGATCTTGCCGAGGTCGCCGGTGTCCCGTCCGGCCTCCGCGCACGCCTGGCCCAGCCGCTCGATCTGACCGGCGATGGCGGCCACCGAATCGGCCGGGGTGCCCGTCTCGGCGATCTTCGGGTCGCCCGTGGTCACCCACGCCTGGCCGTATCGCGCCGCGAGCCGCAGCCCGCGCGGCCCGGTGGCGGCCACCGCGAACGGCAGCCGCGGCCGCTGCACACAGCCGGGGATGTTGCGCACCTCGTGGGCGCTGTAGTGGGTGCCCTCGTGCGTGACCACATCGTGGGTCAGCAGCCGGTCGAGCAGCTCGACGAACTCGCCGAAGCGGTCCGCCCGCTCCCGGGGCGACCACGGCTCCTCGTCGCCCCGCAGCAGCGCCGTCGCGTCGAAGCCGGAGCCGCCCGCGCCGATGCCGAGGGTGATCCGCCCGCCGGACACGTCGTCCAGCGTGATCAGCTCCTTGGCCAGCGTCACCGGATGCCGGAAGTTCGGGGAGGTGACCAGGGTGCCCAGCCGCAGCCGGGAGGTCGCCGCCGCGGCCGCCGTCAGCGTGGGGACCGCCCCGAACCAGGGACCGTCGCGAAAGCTGCGCCAGGACAGGTGGTCATAGGTGTACGCCGCGTGGAAACCCAGCTCCTCGGCGCGCTGCCATATCTCCCGGCCTCGCTCGGACCAGCGGTGGACGGGCAGGATCACGGTGCTCACTCGCATAGGGCGAGCCTAAGCGGCGGGTATGACAACGCCGTACCGAGATCGGCGCCGTACGGAGATCAGCGCGCCGCACGGAGATGAGCGCGCCGCACCGAGATCAGCGCCGCACCGAGATCAACGTCGTAGCGGCGGGGCCCAGGAACGCCCGGGACGGCGCCACTGGACGCCCGGGACGGCGCCCGAGGACCCATCCGAGCACAGCCCCGGCACCACCGAGCGGCATATGCGGGAGGATGGTTGCCGTGACTCCTGCGACCGAGCGGCCGAACACCCCGGCCCCAGAGCCTTCCCGCCCCGCCCCGGCCCGGCCCCGACTGATCGCCACCGACCTCGACGGCACCCTGCTGCGGGACGACAAGACGGTCTCCGACCGCACCGTGGCGGCGCTCGCGGCGGCCGAGCGGGCGGGCATCGAGGTGTTCTTCGTCACCGGCCGCCCGGCCCGCTGGATGGACGTCGTCAGCGCCCATGTGCACGGCCATGGCCTGGCGATCTGCGCCAACGGCGCCGCCGTGGTCGATCTGCACCAGGGCGGGCTGCCGATCGAGGTCCGCCCGCTCGCCGCCGACCAGGCCCTCGCCGTCGTGGAAACGCTGCGCGAGGCGGCCCCCGGCACGTCCTTCGCGGTCGAGCGCAGCGGCGGGATCTTCTACGAACCCGAGTACCCGCCGTTCAACCTCGACCCGGGCGCGATCGTCGCCCCCGCCGAGAAGCTGCTCCACGACGGATTCGCGCACGCCGACTCGCCGGTCCTCAAGCTGCTCGCCCACCACCCCGAGCTGGTGCCCGACGCCTTTCTCCAACTGGCCCGCTCGGTGGCCGGGGACTATGGCGACTTCACCCGCTCCAGCCCGTCCGCCCTGCTGGAGGTCAGCGGGCTCGGGGTCAGCAAGGCCAGCACGCTGGCCCGGTGCTGTGCCGAGCGCGGGATCTCCGCCACGGAGGTCGTGGCGTTCGGCGATATGCCCAATGACCTGGAGATGCTGATGTGGGCGGGCACCTCGTACGCGATGGCCAACGCCCATCCGGATGTGCTCGCCGCGACCACCCACCGCACCGGCGCCAACACCGAGGACGGCGTCGCCGCCGTCATCGAGCGGATCGTCGAGCGGATCCTGGCGGACTGAAGCGCACGCGACCGCCCGCCCCCGGCCGTGGGGCCGGGGGCGGCGGTTCGCACGACCGCGTTTACGGTTCGCACGACCGCGTTTACGGTTCGCACGACCGCGTTTACGGTTCGCACGACCGCGTTTACGGTTCGCACGACCGCGTTTACGGTTCGCACGACCGCGTTTACGGTTCGCACGACCGCGTTTACGGTTCGCACGACCGCGTTTACGGTTCGCACGACCGCGTTTACGGTTCGCACGACCGCGTTTACGGTTCGCACGACCGCGTTTACGGTTCGCACGACCGCGTTTACGGTTCGCACGACCGCGTTTACGGTTCGCACGACCGCGTTTACGGTTCGCACGACCGCGTTTACGGTTCGCACGACCGCGTTTACGGTTCGCACGACCGCGTTTACGGTTCGCACGACCGCGTTTACGGTTCGCACGACCGCGTTTACGGTTCGCACGACCGCGTTTACGGTTCGCACGACCGCGTTTACGGTTCGCACGACCGCGTTTACGGTTCGCACGACCGCGTTTACGGTTCGCACGACCGCGTTTACGGTTCGCACGACCGCGTTTACGGTTCGCACGACCGCGTTTACGGTTCGCACGACCGCGTTTACGGTTCGCACGACCGCGTTTACGGTTCGCACGACCGCGTTTACGGTTCGCACGACCGCGTTTACGGTTCGCACGACCGCGTTTACGGTTCGCACGACCGCGTTTACGGTTCGCACGACCGCGTTTACGGTTCGCACGACCGCGTTTACCAGAAGAAGACCAGGTAGCCGTTGCCGCCGGCGGTACCGGGGGCGCCCGCGCTGCCCGGGGTGTTGCCACCGGGGCCGCCGACGCCGCCGTCGCCACCCGCGCTGGTGTTCGTCGGGGGCAGCTCGACGATGCCGTCGACCGCGTCGCCGCCCGCGCCGCCGTCGGCACCGGACGCCCCGTTCTCACCGGTGCGGTTCACCGTGGACAAGCTGTTGCAGGCGCCGGTGCCGCCGGTGCCTCCGTTGCCCGGAATGCCCGGAGCGGCCGAACCACCGGCACCGCCCGCGCCGCCCGTGCCGCCACCGGCGATGAGCTGGGTGCCGCTGGTGGAGACCAGGGTCGTCGCGCCACCGTTGCCACCAGTGCCACCGGCGCCGCCGGCACCGCTGGTGCCGGTGCCGCCGGGACCGGAGGTACCGGCGCCGCCACCGGTGCCCAGGTCCACCGTGTAGGTGGCGAAGGGCGTCACCGGGATGACGCACCAGGTGAAGCCGCCGGAGCCACCGCCACCGCCGGTGCCGCCGGGACCGGTCAGCGTGGCGCTGGCGCCGCCACCACCGCCGCCGCCACCGCCGCCCGCTCCCCACGCCTGGATGTGCACCGAGGTGACGCCCGCGGGAGGCGTGAAGGTGCCGTCCGTGGTGAACTCCTGGACCCCGTGGATGATGGACGGCGGCCGCGGCGGCTTGGGCCGGCCGCCCCCCAGCGTGTCGTCCGCCTGAGCGGCGGGTGACATGGTCAGCACCTGGCCGGTGAGGCTCGCCGCAGCAAGGGTGGCGAAGAGGACCCGACGGCGCGTCCGGGATCGCTTGGGAGTGGGACTCTGACTGCTCACGTCATGACTTCCTTCCCCGCGGTCGGGCCAACATCTGTCGCGGAGTGCGATGGGGTACGAAGGTCCGAACGGCCCGCGAGGCTCATCCCACCGTCGGCCACCACGCCCCGCACTCCGACGGCGCGTTAGTTGGCCCGCTTAGGTGAGGCGTTGGGCCGGGCGAGCGACAACCAGCGCCCCACACCGGCCAGCCGGGCATCACCCTCACCCGGCGACGAGCCGTCACGAACGCGGCAGACGCGGTGCCGCCGCCGGACGGAAGGCAGCGTCGGGCGTACGGCAGACGCAGGCGCACAGCGGCGAGGCGCACAGCCGCCCTAGCGCAGAGCGGCGTTAGGCATACGGCGGCGTCAAGCGTGCGGCAGACGCAGGCGTACGGTCGCCGTCAGGCGCACAACAGGGTCCGGCATACGGCGCCGTCAGACGCGCGGCCGCGGTCAGACGCACAACGGCGTCAAGCGCACAGCGACGTTAGGCATGTAGCGGCGTCAGGCACAGAGCGGGCACGGCGCACGGCCGCCGTCAGACGCACAGCGACTTAGGCACACGGCGCCGTCAGGCGTGCGGAGACGCAGGCGCACGGCCGCCGCCAGGCGCACCGCAGACGGCAGACGCACGGCGGCGTCACGCGCACGGCAGACGGCGGAAGGCAGACGGCAGACAGCAGACGGCAGACGGCAGACAGCAGACGGCAGACAGCAGACGGCAGACAGCAGACGGCAGACGGCAGACGGCAGACAGCAGACGGCAGACAGCAAGCGCACAACGGAGTCCGGCGTGCGGCGCCGTCAGGCGCCCCCGTTCGGTAGCGGCGCCTCCCACACCACCGCCGTACCGCGCCCGTCCTCCCCGAGCCCGGGGCCGACGCCGCTCGACCCGCCCAGCGCCTCGGCCCGCCGCACCAGGTTCGTCAGA
>NZ_JAHLEM010000258.1 GCF_018883605.1 Streptomyces niphimycinicus
AGCGCACAACGGAGTCCGGCGTGCGGCGCCGTCAGGCGCCCCCGTTCGGTAGCGGCGCCTCCCACACCACCGCCGTACCGCGCCCGTCCTCCCCGAGCCCGGGGCCGACGCCGCTCGACCCGCCCAGCGCCTCGGCCCGCCGCACCAGGTTCGTCAGACCGCTGCGCCGCCCGCCCGCGGGCACGCCCACCCCGTCGTCCGCGACCGTCAGCCGCACCGACGGTCGCCCGTCCGCAAGCCGCCCCGTGGCGTCCACGACCACCTCGATCCGCTCCGCCCGCGCATGCCGAAACGCGTTGGACAGCGCCTCGCGCAGCGCCGCGACGAGATGGGCGCCGGTCGCCGTGCCGACCCGGGAGTCCACCGGGCCCACGAAGGTCAGGGACGGCTGGAAGCCCAGCGGCACGGCGGCCGCCCTGACCTCCCGCAGCACCCGGCCGCGCAGCCCGGGCGGCGTCTCGGGTGGGGTCTGCTGGAGCGCGTAGATCGCCGTCCGCACCTCCTGGATGGTGGCGCCCAGTTCCTCGACGGCCCGCTCGATCCGCTCCCGCACCTCCGGCGCGTCCGACTGGCGCTCCGCGCTCTCCAGCAGCATCCCGGTCGCGAAGAGCCGCTGGACGACGAGGTCGTGGAGATCGCGGGCGATCCGGTCGCGCTCCTCGAGGACCGCGAGCCGCTCCCGGTCGCGCTGCGCCTCGACGAGCACCAGCGCGACCGCCGTCTGCGCCGCGAACTGGGCGGCCAGCGTGCGCTCCGTGGCGGTGAACGGGCGGGCGCCGGGCTCGCGCGCGGTGGCCAGCACGCCGACCACCCGGTCCCCGCTGCTCAGCGGGACCATCAGGCTCGGCCCGTAGCGCCCGGGGACGCCGCTGCCGAACAGCGGGTCGGTGGCCGGATCCTCGATGACGACCGGCTGCCCGGCCAGCAGTCTCGGCACGGCCGGGGAGCGGGCCGGAAGTACGGCGCCGAGCAGCCCCGACCGCTCATCGGCGGCCACCGCCGCGACCTTCAGCCCGCCCTCGCCCTCCTCCGGCAGCAGCACGATCCCGACGACCGCGTCCGCGAGTTCCCGGACCTTCTCGGCGACCACGGCGGGCCCCTCCCCGGCACCGCCGGACAGCAGCGTCTGGGTGACGGCCACCGATCCCTCGATCCAGCGCTCGCGCTGCCGGGTGGCCCCCTGGACGCGGGTGTGGCCGATGGCGATCCCGGCCTCGGTCGCCAGCACCTCGACCAGATGCCGGTCGGACTCGGTGAACGGGCCGCCGTCCCGCTTCCCGGCGAGGCAGAGGGTGCCGAAGACCTCCTCCCCGACCCGCAGCGGAACGCTGAGATACGAGCCCGGCGGCTGGGCGGCCGACGGCGCGAGCAGCGCCGCACACCGCTCCCGGTCGCTTTCGCTGTCGGTCTTGGTGTCGGTCTCGGTGTCGCCGTACGTGACCACATCGGCCAGGCCGCCTTGCTCCCCGGCGGCGTCGCCCTCGGCGTGGTACACCCCGATCGCGGCGCGGCGGGCGCCCACCAGCTCTGCCGCGGTGCGCACGATCCGATCGAGGACGGTGTGCGCGTCCGGCCCGGCGCCGAGCGAACGCATCGCCTCCAGCAACCGCGGCAGCCGCGCCGTGAGCTCGGTGGACAGCCCACGCAGCCCCCGGGTCGCCTCCGCGGCCACGTCCAGGGGATCGGGGGAGGGCGCAGCGGCCGCCATGCCGTCGAGCCTAATGAATGGCGCAGATGAACGCCGCTGCTGGCACTGGGCCCCGTCCGGTGAATCGTCGTCGCCTGCGCACCGGTCGGCCGGCGCCTGCGACATCGGCCGCCTGGCACGCGAGGCCCGCTGAGGCGGCGCCGGGACCCGCGGC
>NZ_JAHLEM010000259.1 GCF_018883605.1 Streptomyces niphimycinicus
GGCGCCGCGGCCCCGGCGGTCCGGTGAGCCGGCCACCGGCGTGGGGCCCGCCGGAAGAGCCGCCTGGACGCTGCTGCGGCTGGAGGTCGGCGAGGCGTGCGTGGACGACCTGTGGGGTGCGGACGGTGTCGAGCCGGACGACTTCACCACCGCCGACCCCGATCCGCTCGTGCGGCACGAGGCCGATCTGCTCCAGCATCTGCACGCCGCCCACAGCGAGCAGGTGCGCGGGCTGTGCACCCTGCTCGGCGACCGCTCCGACGTGGTCTGCACCCGGGGCGCGGCCACCCCGGTGGCGCTGGACCGCTTCGGTCTGCGGGTGCGCTTCACGGACGAGGCGGACCGGCCGTTCGACGCGCGCTTCGACTTCCCCGAGCCGGTGCGGAACGTGACCGAGCTGCGGTACGCGATGCACGCCCTGTTCGACGCGGCGACGAGCTGAGCCCGCGAGTGACGAGCTGAGCCCGCGGGTGCCCTGAGCCCTGCGAGTGGGGTGATCGGCGCGGATGCGGCGGCCGCGGGCCGGTCCGCTACGACGTTACGACGGGGCCGGACCGTCGGCGGACAGCGGCGGGTCGCCCCGCAGCCGCGCCCGCACCCGCTCCACCACATCCGCGTACCGCGCCTCGGCGCCGTACCGCGTGGGCTCGTAGTACCGCTTGCCGTGGATCTTGTCCGGTGCGTACTGCTGCGCCGCGATCCCGCCCGGCAGATCGTGTGGGTAGAGATAGCCCTGTGCGTGGCCGAGCTTCTTGGCGCCCTGGTAGTGGCCGTCGCGCAGATGCGGCGGCACCGGCCCGGCCAGGCCCGCCCGCACATCCGCCAGCGCCGCGCCGATCGCCGTGGTCGCGGCGTTGGACTTGGGCGCGAGCGCCAGGGCGATGGTGGCATGGCTCAGGGTGAGCGCGGCCTCCGGGAAGCCGATCAGGGCGACCGCCTGCGCCGCCGCCACGGCGGTGGGCAGGGCGGTCGGATCGGCCAGGCCGATGTCCTCACTCGCCGAGATCATCAGCCGGCGGGCGATGAACCGCGGGTCCTCCCCCGCCTCGATCATCCGGGCCAGATAGTGCAGCGCCGCGTCCACATCCGAGCCGCGGATGGACTTGATGAGGGCGCTGGCCACGTCGTAATGCTGGTCGCCCGCGCGGTCGTACTTCACCGCGGCCCGGTCGACCGCCTCCTCCAGCGAGGTGAGGGTGACCTCGGCCTCGCCCTTGTCCAGGGCCGCCCCGGCGCCCGCCTCCAGCGCGGTGAGCGCCCGCCGGGCGTCGCCGCCCGCTATGCGCAGCAGATGCGCCTCGGCGTCCTCGGGGAGGGTGACCGCTCCGCCGAGCCCGCGCTCGTCGGTGAGCGCGCGCCCCAGCAGCCCGCGCAGATCGTCGTCGGTCAGCGGCTCCAGGGTGAGCAGCAGCGAGCGGGAGAGCAGCGGGGAGATCACGGAGAAGTACGGATTCTCGGTGGTGGCCGCGATCAGCGTCACCCAGCGGTTCTCCACGGCGGGCAGCAGCGAGTCCTGCTGGGCCTTGCTGAAGCGGTGGATCTCGTCCAGGAAGAGGACGGTGTCCCGCCCGTAGGCCCCTGAGGAGCGGCGCGCGCCGTCGATGACGGCCCGGACCTCCTTGACCCCCGCGGTGATGGCCGACAGCTCGACGAAGCGCTTCTGGGTGGCCTGGCTGACCACATACGCCAGCGTCGTCTTGCCGATCCCCGGCGGACCCCACAGGATCACCGACGACGGCCCGGCCGGACCGCCGCCGCCCTCGCCCACGAGCCGGCGCAGCGGCGATCCGGGGCGCAGCAGATGCTGCTGGCCCACGACCTCGTCGAGGGTGCGCGGACGCATCCGCACGGCCAGCGGGCTGCTGGCCGGATCCTTCTCCTGGCGGTCCTCTGCGGCGGCGGTGAACAGGTCTGGCTCCACGACGGGAAGCCTATGCCACCCCTCCGACAACGCCGCCGGGCTCAGGGTTCGGAAGGCACGGGCTTCAGCCCTGAGCGCCTGTCCAGAAGTCCCACCAGCGGGTCAGGATCAGCATTCCGATGACGCCGATCCACATCACCGGGACCACCCAGTGGAACTCCATGAGCCCGCGCCGGAGCCCGTCGGGGGCGGGAAGGTATCCGTGCTTGAGGTTGTGGCCGGTGACGTAGCAGAACATCACGATGGTGGCGACCCAGGCGAGGCAGCACCACAGGCACAGCGAGCCGATGACGTACAGCGACTCGTACTGGAGCCAGGTCACGAAGCCGACGCCGAAGAGCGTGCCCGCGTTGAAGGTCAGCCAGTACCAGCGCGGGAAGCGCGCCCCGGTCAGCAGGGACATGCCGACGCAGATCACGATGCCGTAGGCGACCAGGCCGAGCATCGGGTTCGAGAAGCCGAACGCGTGCGCCTGGTCGCTCTCCATGATATTGCCGCAGGAGACGACGGGGTTGAGGCTGCAACCGGGCGTGAAGACCTTACCGTCGGCCTTGTACTCGAGGATCTTGTTCTTGTCGATCGTGATGACCCAGGCCGCGAGGAGCCCCAGCGCACCGGTGATCACGAGCAGCAGGGCGAAGGCGCGACTGCCCCCCGTCCCGGTCCGCACGCCCTCCCGCACCTCGCCGGACTCCACGTCGTCCATCACTGTCGTCGCCATACTCGCCGTCCGTCGCTCTCCACCGTGTCCAGCCCCGTCGGGCACGGCCATTGTGCCGCACCCGCCCCGCCGTACGGCCCGCTTATCCAGGCCATGCCATGGTGCCCTGTCCCCCGTTCGGAGGACATAAGACGGGCTTCCCGGTCGTCCCCACTGGGCCGGGACCCCGCCTCCGCGGAGCGCGGGTGGCGGTCCCGGATCGGCATCGATTGGGAGGATGAATCCGCCCCGGCCGAGTTGACGGTCCGCGAGACCGTGCGCCAATTTCGCCCGCTACTGCCCCCGGCGGAAAGCGGCGAAAGGGGCCCGGGCGTTCCCCGGGCCCCCTTTTGAGGCTCGCTCAGGCGAGTTTTGAGGCTCCCTCAGGCGAGGCGCGAGTGGATCGCCTCGACCACCTCGGCCAGGGGCACCGGCGCCTGCTCACCGGACTCCATGTCCTTGAGCTGGACCACGTCCTCGGCGAGGTCGCGCTCGCCCGCCACGATCGCGTAGCGCGCACCGCTGCGGTTGGCCGCCTTCATCGCGGCCTTGAGGCCCTTGCCGCCGTAGGCGAAGTCCGTGGCGACACCGGCCGTACGCAGCTCGCCGACCACGCCGAAGAGAACCTTCCTGGCCTCCTCGCCCAGCGGCACCGCGAAGACGCTGACGGCGTCGGGGAGGTTCAGCTCGATGCCCTCGGCCTCCAGCGCCAGCACCGTACGGTCGACGCCGAGCGCCCAGCCCACCGAGGGCAGCGCCGGGCCGCCGATCATCTCGGACAGCCCGTCGTAGCGGCCGCCGCCGCCGACCGCGGACTGCGAGCCCAGCCCGTCGTGGACGAACTCGAAGGTGGTGCGGGTGTAGTAGTCCAGGCCGCGCACCAGCGTCGCGTCGTCCTCGAAGACCACGCCGCGCGCGGTGATCAGCTCGCGGACCTCCGCGTGGTACGCCTTGCACTCCTCGCACAGGTAGTCGCGCAGCAGCGGGGCGCCGGTCAACTGCTCGCGCACCGCCTCCCGCTTGTCGTCCAGCACCCGCAGCGGGTTGATCTCGACGCGCGCCCGGGTGTCCTCGTCCAGGTCGAGGCCGCGCAGGAAGTCCTGGAGGGCGGCCCGGTAGACGGGGCGGCAGGTGGCGTCGCCCAGCGAGTTCAGCAGGATGCGGAAGTCGCGCAGCCCCAGCGAGCGGTAGGCGTCGTGGGCCAGGATGATCAGCTCGGCGTCCAGGGCCGGGTCCTCGGCGCCGATCGCCTCCGCGCCGACCTGCGAGAAGTGGCGGTAGCGGCCCTTCTGCGGGCGCTCGTAGCGGTAGTACGAGCCCGAGTACCAGAGCTTGACCGGCAGGGATCCGGCCTTGTGCAGATTGGCCTCCAGGGCGGCGCGGAGCACCGAGGCGGTGCCCTCGGGGCGCAGCGCCAGCTCGTCGCCGCCCTTGGTGGTGAGGGTGTACATCTCCTTGGTCACGATGTCGGTGGACTCGCCGACGCCGCGCGCGAACAGCTCCACATTCTCGAAACCGGGGGTCTCGATATAGCCGTAGCCGGAGCGCTTGAGCGGTGCGGCGATCGCCTCGCGCACCGCCAGGTACGCCGCGGAGGCCGGCGGGATCAGGTCATACGTGCCCCGGGGGGCTTTGAAGGTGCTCAACGGAAGTCTCTCGTCACATTCCTCGTCGCGGAGCCGGGCGCTGCGCGCCGTCTCCCAGGCCGGCGGCCACCTCGCGCAGATACGGGTTGGTGGCGCGCTCACGGCCGATGCTGGTCTGGGGGCCATGGCCGGACAGCACCACGGTCGAGTCGTCGAGCGGCAGGACCACACGGGCCAGCGACTCGAGTATCTCGGCGTGGTCGCCGCCGGGCAGATCGGTGCGTCCGATGGAGCCGGCGAAGAGCAGATCGCCCGCGAAGAAGACGGACGGGACGTCCGCCTGCTCGGGCATCCGGAAGGTCACCGACCCCTTGGTATGGCCCGGGGCGTGCGCGACGGTGAGGTCGAGACCGGCCAGCTTCAGCTCGGCGCCGTCGGCCAGCTCCCTGACGTCGTCCGGCTCGCCCACGGTCAGCTCGCCCATCAGCGGCATGCCGATGGAGCGCCCGAACGCCTTCTCGGGGTCGCTCATCATGTAGCGGTCGGACGGGTGGATCCAGGCCGGTACGTCATGGGCGCCGCAGACCGGGACGACCGAGGCGACATGGTCGATATGGCCGTGGGTGAGGACGACGGCGACGGGCTTGAGCCGGTGCTTGGCAACCGCCTCCGCGACGCCTTGGGCCGCCTGATGGCCCGGGTCGATGATCACGCACTCCTCACCGGCGGCGGGGGCGACCAGATAGCAATTGGTCCCCCAGGCCCCGGCGGGGAACCCGGCAATGAGCACGATCGTCCTTAAGAGTCGTCCGGTGGAAGATTGTCGGCGGCTTCAGAGCCTACCGGCGGCGCCCCCACCACAGCGAACCCGTATACGGTACGGCCGAGCCCTCACGCACAACAGCAGGACACTGACGGCACACGCCTTGAGGAGACGACCCGGTGGTCAGTAACGAGCAGCGGCGGCGGCAACTCGCCCGGGAGAAGTACCTTCGCCAGCAGCAGCGGCGCGAATCCGCCCGGCACAAGACGCGCCAGCGCAATGTCGTGATCGCCGCCGTACTGGCCGTGGTCCTGGCCGGTGGCGGTGCCATCGCGGCCACGGGCGCGCTGTCCGGGAGCGACAAGGACAAGACCAAGGACGACGCCGCCGCGTCCGGCACCCCCTCGGCCGCGCCCACCAGCAAGGCGCCGGACCCCTGTGCCAAGGAGGCGAAGGCGGTCGCGGGCAAGAAGCCGAAGAAGCTGTCGTGGAAGAAGGAGCCGGCCCTCACGGTCGACAAGTCGGCCTCCTACACGATGAAGCTGGAGACCACCTGCGGGGACATCTCCGTGGCCATGGACGCCGGCAAGGCGCCGCACACGGTCAACTCCTTCAACTTCCTGGCGGGCGAAGGCTACTTCGACCACACCAAGTGCCACCGGCTGGTGAACTCGGGGATCTACGTGCTTCAGTGCGGTGATCCGCAGGGCACCGGCGCGGGCGGCCCCGGCTACACCCTCCCGGACGAGAACCTGAAGGACCCCTCGGTCAAGGGCGGCAAGTACCCGGCCGGGACCGTCGCCATGGCCAACCAGTACAACCCGCAGACCAAACAGGGCAAGAACACCGGCGGCAGCCAGTTCTTCCTGGTCTACAAGGAGAGCGACCTCCCGCCGTACTACACGCCCTTCGGCAAGGTGGACGAGGCGGGGATGAAGGTCCTGAAGAAGATCGCCGACGCCGGGGCCGGAGCCCCGGACCAGACGATGAACACCGCCCCCAACGCCAGCGTCGTGATCAACAAGGCGACGGTCGGCAAGTCCTGAGGTCGCCGACCCGCGTACTGCGAAATTTCGGTCGCGCAGGATACGGACAGCCGGGGCACCGGTCGCCTATGTTGGCGTTGTGCAGGGTGCCTGCCCCGGAGGCCGCCACCCTGCCGTGAGACCGGCCAGGGCGCATCCCGGCCGGAAGAAACTGTGGACGATGCCGGCGGGCCGCGCGCCCGCCCCGGCATCATGTGGAGGAGGCGCTGTGAGCAGCGAGCCTTGGGGCCGCGTCGACGAGGCGGGGACCGTATACGTGCGGACGGCCGACGGTGAGCAGGTCGTCGGATCGTGGCAGGCGGGATCGCCGGAAGAGGCCCTCGCCTACTTCGAGCGCAAGTACGACGGTCTGGTCGTCGAGATCGGTCTCCTCGAGCGCCGGGTCAAGACCACCGATCTGTCGGCCAAGGACGCGACGGCGGCCATCGACCACATCCGGCACCAGGTCGACGAGCATCATGTGGTCGGCGATCTGGAAGCGCTGAAGAAGCGGCTCGACAAGCTCGCCGGGGACGTCGAGGCCCGCCGTGAGCAGCGCAAGGCGGCCAAGGCGGTCCAGGCCGACGAGGCCCGCAGGGCCAAGGAGGACCTGGTCGCCGAGGCCGAGCAGTTGGCCGCCAGCGAGCAGTGGCGGGCGGCCGGGGAGCGGCTGCGCGCCCTGGTGGACACCTGGAAGGGCCTGCCGCGCCTGGACCGCAAGACGGACGACGAGCTGTGGCACCGCTTCTCGCACGCCCGCTCGGCGTTCTCCAAGCGCCGCAAGGCACATTTCGCGGCCCTGGACGCACAGCGCGAGGAGGCCCGGCAGACCAAGGAGAAGCTGGTCGCCGAGGCCGAGGCGCTCTCCGGCTCCACCGACTGGGGTCCGACCGCGGCCCGGTACCGGGAGCTGATGGCGGACTGGAAGGCCGCGGGCCGTGCGCAGCGCGAGGCCGAGGAGGACCTGTGGAACCGCTTCCGCGGTGCGCAGGACATCTTCTTCCAGGGGCGCAGCGAGGTCTTCGCGGAGCGCGACGCCGAGCAGCGGGAGAATCTCACCCGTAAGGAGGAGCTGGTCGTCGAGGCCGAGAAGCTGCTGCCGATCTCGGATCTGAAGGCGGCCCGCGCGGCCTTCCGCTCGGTCAACGAGCGGTGGGAGGCCGTCGGCCATGTGCCGAGGGACGCCCGGGCCCGGATCGAGGGCCGGATCCACGCGGTGGAGCGCGCCATCCAGGAGGCCGAGGAGGCGGAGTGGCGGCGCACCAACCCCGAGGCGCGGGCGCGCGCCCAGGGGCTCACCGGGCAGCTTCAGGACGCCGTCGACAAGCTGCGTACGCAGATCGACGCGGCCCGCGCGGCGGGGAACAACGCCAAGGCCGACAAGCTCTCCAAGGAGCTGGAGGGCCGGCAGGCGCTGCTGGACCAGGCGCTGAAGGGTCTCCAGGAGTTCGGCGGCTGATGTTCCGCTGATCCGGCCGATACGACGGCGGCGGCCCCCGGTGCGAAGGCGCCGAGGGCCGCCGTTGTCGTGTGGTCGGCGGGCGCGGGTTCTCAGCGGGCGCGGGCCGAGGTGACCCGGTAGACGTCGTAGACGCCCTCGACGCCCCGTACGGCCTTCAGGACATGGCCCAGGTGCTTGGGGTCGCCCATCTCGAAGGTGAAGCGCGAGGTGGCCACCCGGTCGCGGGAGGTCTGCACGGCCGCCGAGAGGATGTTGACGTGCTGGTCGGACAGGACGCGGGTGACGTCCGACAGCAGCCGGGACCGGTCCAGCGCCTCGACCTGGATGGCGACCAGGAAGACCGACGACTGGGTGGGTGCCCATTCGACGTCGAGGATGCGCTCGGGCTGCTGGGAGAGCGAGTCCACGTTGACACAGTCGGCGCGGTGCACGGAGACGCCGCTGCCGCGGGTGACGAAGCCGATGATGGGGTCGCCGGGGACCGGCGTACAGCAGCGGGCCAGCTTGACCCACACATCCTCGACGCCCTTGACCACGACGCCCGGATCGGCGCTGGAGCGGCGCTTGGTGCGGCGGATGGGCGGGGCGGTCTCGGCGATGTCCTCGTTGGCCGCCTCCTCGCCGCCGAGCGCCTGGACGAGCTTTTGCACCACGTTCTGCGCGGAGACATGGCCCTCGCCGATGGCCGCGTAGAGCGCGGAGATATCGGGGTAGCGCATCTCATGGGCGAGGGTGACCAGCGAGTCCCCGGTCAGGATCCGCTGGATGGGCAGGTTCTGCTTGCGCATCGCCCGGACGATCGCGTCCTTGCCCTGTTCGATGGCCTCGTCGCGGCGCTCCTTGGAGAACCAGGCGCGGATCTTGTTACGGGCGCGGGGCGACTTGACGAAGCCCAGCCAGTCGCGGGACGGCCCGGCGCCCGCCGCCTTGGAGGTGAAGACCTCCACCAGATCGCCGTTGTCGAGGGTCGACTCCAGGGGCACCAGCCGCCCGTTGACCCGCGCCCCGATGGTGCGGTGGCCGACCTCGGTGTGCACGGCGTAGGCGAAGTCGACCGGGGTGGCCCCGGCCGGAAGCGCTATGACGTCGCCCTTGGGCGTGAAGACGAAGACCTCGTTGCGGGACAGGTCGAAGCGCAGGGACTCCAGGAATTCGCCCGGGTCCTCGGTCTCCTTCTGCCAGTCCAGAAGCTGCCGCAGCCACGCCATGTCGTTGATGGCGTCGTCCTTGCCCGCCTTACGGGGCACATCGGTGCGCACCTTGGAGGCGCCGGCCACCGCCTCCTGCTTGTACTTCCAGTGCGCGGCGATGCCGTACTCGGCGCGGCGGTGCATGTCGAAGGTGCGGATCTGAAGCTCGACCGGTTTGCCGCTGGGCCCGATGACCGTCGTGTGCAGCGACTGGTACATGTTGAACTTGGGCATCGCGATGTAGTCCTTGAACCGCCCGGGCACCGGGTTCCACCGCGCGTGGATGGTCCCCAGCGCCGCGTAGCAGTCGCGGACGGTGTCGACGAGCACCCGGATGCCCACCAGGTCGTAGATCTCGGCGAAGTCGCGGCCGCGCACGATCATCTTCTGGTAGACGGAGTAGTAGTGCTTCGGCCGGCCGGTGACGGTCGCCTTGATCCGGGCCGCCCGCAGATCGCCCTGGACCTGGTCGGTGACGACGGCCAGGTACTCGTCGCGCTTGGGGGCCCGCTCGGCGACCAGCCGCACGATCTCGTCGTACATCTTGGGGTAGAGGATCGCGAAGGCGAGGTCCTCCAGCTCCCATTTGATGGTGTTCATGCCCAGGCGGTGGGCGAGCGGGGCGTAGATCTCGAGGGTCTCGCGGGCCTTCTTCTCCTGCTTCTCCCGCTTGAGGTAGCGCATGGTGCGCATGTTGTGCAGCCGGTCGGCCAGCTTGATGACCAGCACCCGGGGGTCCCGGGCCATGGCGACGACCATCTTGCGCACGGTCTCGGCCTGGGCCGCCTCGCCGAACTTGACCTTGTCCAGCTTGGTGACGCCGTCGACGAGCAGCGCGACCTGGTCGCCGAAGTCCCGGCGCAGGGTGTCCAGGCCGTATTCGGTGTCCTCGACGGTGTCATGCAGCAGCCCGGCCATCAAAGTGGCCGGATCCATACCCAGCTCGGCCAGGATCGTGGTCACCGCGAGGGGGTGGGTGATGTACGGATCGCCGCTCTTGCGCTTCTGGCCGCGGTGCCAGCGCTCGGCCACCTGGTACGCGCGCTCGATCTGGCGCAGCGTCGAGGCTTCCGCCTTGGGGTCGTTGGCGCGCACGATCCGCAGCAGCGGCTCCAGCACCGGGTTGTACGGGCTGGAGCGCTGGACGCCCAGGCGCGCCAGGCGGGCCCGGACGCGGTTGGAGGAGCCGGAGCGGGGCGCGGGGCTCTGTACGGGGCGCGCGGGGGGCGTGGTGGCGGGCAGGTTGCTGGAGCGGCCCGTGGCGGGCTTCGGGCTCGTCTGCTCGGGGCCGCGCCGGACCGGGCTGTCGCCGCTGTTCTTGGGCGCGCCGGAGGCCGCCGTCGGCTCGGCGGCGGTGGGCGCGTCCGGCTGTGCGGAGGGGGTTCCGCCCGGACGGACTTTGGGCGAGAGCGGCTGGGCCTCGTCTGGCAAGAGCACTCCTCAAGCGGTCCGGACCTCTAAAGGTCAGGCTGCCATGGTATCGATCCCGCCACTCCGCTTGCCTGCCGACTGCCAAGCCGGGCAGGACGGGGGCATGTGGCGGCATGACGGAGGGCGGGGACCGGCGGTGCGCGGTCCCCGCCCTCCGGCGGTCTTCTCGGCCCGGCCTGCGGGCCTCGGCCCGGCCTGCGGGCCCGTGATCCGGCTCAGACCGTGATCAGGGCCTCCAGCGGGGCGCTGCCCAGCGCGGCCAGCAGACGGCCGCGGCCGTCGAGGAAGCCGAGCTCCAGCAGCACGGCGACCCCGGCGATCTGGGCGCCGGCCCGCCGGATGAGCCGCAGGGACGCCTCGGCGGTGCCGCCGGTGGCCAGTACGTCGTCGATCACCAGGACCCGGTCGCCGGGCTCCAGCGCGTCGGCGTGTATCTCGATCTCGGCGGCGCCGTACTCCAGCTCGTACGCCTGGCCGAGGGTCGCCCCGGGGAGCTTGCCGGCCTTGCGGACCGGTACGAAGCCGATTCCGGCGCGGACGGCGGCCGGGGCGGCGAGGATGAAGCCGCGTGCCTCCAGGCCCACCACCTTGTCCGCCCGGTGCCGGACGCACAGCTCGGCGAGGGCTTCGGTGAGCGCGCCGAAGGCGGTGGCGTCGGCGAGCAGCGGGGTGATGTCCTTGAACATCACGCCCGGCTGGGGGTAGTCCGGCACGTCCTGGATCCGGCTGAGCAGCAGGGTGCGCAGCTCCTCGGCGGCGGCGGCGCCGGATCCGTCGGGCCTGCCGTCGGGACTGTCCGCCGCGGTCCGCGTCGTCTCGGTCATCGTCGGGCTCCCCCGCTCATCGCCGCTTGCCCGACGGGCGGCCGCGCCCCCGGTTACGGGCGGCGGGCTGGCGGCGCTGGCCGACGACCCCGGCGGGGGCCGCGGCGGCGTCCTCCAGGTCGGGTGCGTCCTCCTCGTCGGACGACGACCCGGCGGCCTCGGCCTTGGCGGCCGCGGCACGCTTGGCCTTGACCCGCTTGGCCAGGGCCTTCATCTTCGAGTCGCGCTCCTTCAGATCGGCGACCAGCGGGGTCGCGATGAAGATCGAGGAGTACGCACCGGCGGCGAGGCCGACGAAGAGCGCCAGGGAGATGTCGTTGAGCATGCCCGCGCCGAGCAGACCGCCACCGATGAACAGCAGCGCGCCGACCGGCAGCAGCGCCACGATCGTGGTGTTGATGGACCGCACCAGGGTCGAGTTGAGGCTGCGGTTGGCGATTTCGCTGTAGGTGAAGCGGGTCTGCTTGGTGATGTCCTTCGACGCTTCCTTGAGACCGTCGAAGACCACGACGGTGTCGTAGAGCGAATAACCGAGGATGGTCAGCAGACCGATCACGGTGCCCGGGGTGACCTCGAAGCCGACCAGTGCGTAGACACCGACGGTGATGGTGAGGTCGTGGATCAGGGCGATCAGGGCGGCCAGCGCCATCCGCCATTCGAAGGCGATGGCGAGATAGATCACCACCAGCACCATGAAGATCGCCAGACCCTGCCATGCCTTGCTGGCGATCTGCTCGCCCCAGCTCGGACCGACCAACTGGGTGTCGATCTTGCTGGTCTTGACGCCCAGCTCCTTGGCGAGGTTCTCCTGGACCGGCAGGGCCTCCTTGGTGCCCAGCTCGCTGATCTGGATGCGCAGGCCGCCCCGGCCGAGCTCCTGGACCACGACGGTGTGACCGCCGGACGCGTCCTCCGCCGTCTGGCGCAGGTCGGAGGCCGAGACCTTGGTGTTCGGAGTGGTGAAGACCGCGCCGCCGGAGAACTCGATGCCCATGTTCAGGCCGCGCACCGCCAGGCCCACGATGGCCGTGATGGTGATCAGTATCGAGATGCCGTACCAGATCTTCCGCTTGCCGACGAAGTCGTAGCCGACCTCGCCTCGGTAGAGCCTGGCGCCGAGAGTGCCGAGTCGCGACATCTCACGCCTCCTTCGTGTCGGCGGGGCCGGGGGCGGCGGGACGGCGACGGCGCAGCGGCGGCGTGACCCCGAGGCGCTTGGGGTCCAGTCCGGACCACGAATGGCCGTTCCCGAAGAACGGGCGGCGGGCGAGGATCGTCATCAGCGGCTTGGTGAAGAGGAACACCACGGCGACGTCGAGCAGCGTGGTCAGCCCCAGGGTGAACGCGAAGCCCTGCACCTTGCCGACGGTGACGATGTAGAGCACCGCGGCGGCCAGGAACGACACGAAGTCCGACACCAGGATGGTGCGCCGGGCCCGCGGCCAGCCGCGCTCGACGGCGGGGCGCAGCGAGCGGCCCTCCCGGATCTCGTCGCGGATCCGTTCGAAGTAGACGATGAACGAGTCGGCGGTGATACCGATGGCCACGATGGCACCGCAGACCGCCGGCAGGTTCAGCGCGAAGCCGATGCCCGGGCCGAGCAGCACCATGATCGTGTAGGTCAGGATCGCGGAGACGCCGAGGCTGGCCATGGCCACGAGGGCGAGCCCGCGGTAGTAGACGACCAGGTAGATCACGACGAGCGCGAGGCCGATGGCACCGGCGATCAGACCGGCGTCGAGCTGCTCACCGCCGAGCGCGGCGGAGACGGTGGTCTCGTCCGCGATGTCGAAGGACAGCGGGAGCGCACCGTAGGACAGCACGTTGGCCAGGTCCTCGGAGCTCTGCTGGGTGAAGCCGCCGGAGATGGTGGCCCGGCCGCCGGTGATGGCGCCCTGGGTGACCTCGGGGTCGGAGACGACCTCGCCGTCCAGGACGATCGCGAAGCGGTTCTGCGGGGACTGCTTGGTGGTGAGCTCGCCGGTGGTCTTGGCGAACTTCTTGGAGCCCTTGCCGTTGAAGTCGAGCTGGACGATCCAGCCCGCTCCGTTCTGGCTCTCGAAGACCGCGGAGGCGTCGTCCACGTCGGTGCCCTCGACCTCGGAGGGGCCGAGGACGAACTTGGAGTCGCCCTTCTCGCTGCACGCCAGCACGGGGTCGCTCGGCTTGGCGTTGGCCGCCTTGTCGGCGGCCGCGGCGCGGGCGGCCGGCTTGGTGCAGTCCAGGGCCGCGAACTGCTTGGCCAGCTCCTGCTGGTCGGCGGAGCCGGGCGGGGTCTTGGACGGGTCGGGCTTCGGGGTGTTCGACGGCGAGGGGGTCTCGCTGGGCTTCTTGTCGGCCTTCAGCCCCTCGGAGAGGGCCCGCCCCTGGGTGCTGGGACTGGCGGAGGAGGACGAGGAAGCCGACGAGGAGGCCGACGGTGTGCCCGACGGCTTGCCGCCCTTGTCGTCACCCTTGCCGCCCTTGCCGCTGGCCGACGGGTTGGGGGTGGAGCTGGGGTCGGGGGTCTTCTGGCCGCTGGTGGTCGTGGTCACCGGCCGGAAGTAGAGCTGGGCGGTGGTGCCGACCTGCTGCCGGGCCTGCTTCGCGTTCGTCCCCTTGGGGATGTTCACGATGATGTGCTTCGCGCCCTGCGTCTGGACCTCGGCCTCGGACACGCCCAGACCGTTGACCCGCCGCTCGATGATGCTCACGGCGGTGTTCATATTGTCCGTGTTGATCGCGTTGGGCTTGCCCGGTTGGTTCTTGGCCTCCAGCGTGAAGCTGGTGCCGCCCGCGAGATCGATACCCAGTCGCGGCGTGGTGTGACCGGAGACGAACATGCCTCCGGTCAGCGCCACGATGGCGATCAGGATGACGGCCAAGGCGCGCCCTGGCCTGCCCTGTGACCCGGAGGACCTGCGGCCCTTCTTCGGTGCTGCCACCTTCTCGTATCTCCCTGTCCAACCGCCCCGCATCGGGTGTGCGCGGAGCGGCCACGAAGTCTTGTGGGGACGAGCCCCCGCCGGAGCCTAGACCGTTCAGGGAACCGCGGCGCACCAAGCGGGGGCGCGCCGCGGTTTCCCGGAATGACGGACTTACTTCGCGTCGGTGCCGCCGTCCCGCTTCTCGTCCTCGGAGGTGCTCGCCGTCGTGGCGTCCGCCGCGGCGTCGTCCTTGCCGAGGTCGATCTTCTTGACGTCCGTCTTCCCGGCCTTCTCGTCCGTCTCGTCGGCCGCGTCGGCCTTGTCGGCGGAGGAGTCGCCATCACCGGCGTCGGCGGCCTCGGTCAGCGAGGAGGCGTCGTCGGGAACGACAGGGGTGTCGGCGGCGTCGACGTCCTCGTCGGGGTCGATGCCGTGCACGATGCGGTTGTACTCGTCATCCTCCAGGACGGCTCCCACCGCGTTCTTCGCGTAGATCGCGTGCACGCCGGGGGCCACCTCTAGGAGGACCGTCTCGTCGTGGACCTCCTTGACCGTCGCGTACATGCCGCCAATGGTCCGCACGCCCGTGCCAGGGTGCATGTCATTGCGCATCTGCTGGGCCTGGCGCTGCTTGTTCTTGGCCGAACGAGTCATCAGGAACATGGCCCCGATGAGCACGATGAACGGCAGGAGAGTTACGGGATTCACGGGACGGAAATTCCTTCACACGACCGCCGGGGGGCGGCCTGGTCTACGGGGGTGGGTATACCGCACAGTGAGCGGACGGCATACGGACGGCATCGGCGGAGTCTAAGCGAGCCCACGCCAATGGAACAACGCCCGGCGCGGTACCGGGGTTCCTGACCCGGCCATTATTGGTCCTCTACGCCATGATGCCGGGTTAAGCGGGCGCTTATGCCTCGGCATGGCTCCTCATGCGTCGAAGAGCCCCGTCTGGCCGCCGCCGGATGGCTGCGGCGGCGGGGTCAGCCCCAGATGGGCCCAGGCCGCCGGGGTGCCGATCCGCCCCCGGGGCGTACGGGCCAGCAGCCCCTCCCGGACCAGGAAGGGCTCGGCGACCTCCTCGACCGTCTCACGCTCCTCCCCCACGGCGACCGCCAGGGTCGACAGCCCCACCGGGCCGCCGCCGAACAGCTTGAGCAGGGCGCTGAGCACCGCCCGGTCCAGCCGGTCCAGGCCGCGCTCGTCCACGTCGTACACGGCCAGCGCGCTGGCGGCGATCTCGCGCGTGATCACGCCGTCGGCCTTGACCTGGGCGTAGTCGCGCACCCGGCGCAGCAGCCGGTTGGCGATCCGGGGGGTGCCGCGGGAGCGGCCCGCGATCTCGGTGGCGCCCTCGGCCTCGATGGTCACATCGAGCAGCCCGGCGGAGCGGTGGATGACCCGCTCCAGCTCGGCCGGGGCGTAGAACTCCATATGGCCGGTGAAGCCGAAGCGGTCGCGCAGCGGGGGCGGCAGCAGCCCGGCCCGGGTGGTGGCGCCGACCAGCGTGAACGGCGGCAGCTCCAGCGGGATGGCGGTGGCCCCGGGCCCCTTGCCGACGATGACGTCGACGCGGAAGTCCTCCATCGCCATGTACAGCATTTCCTCGGCGGGCCGGGACATCCGGTGGATCTCGTCCAGGAAGAGCACCTCGCCCTCGGCGAGGGAGGAGAGGATCGCGGCCAGATCGCCGGCGTGCTGGATGGCGGGGCCCGAGGTGATCCGGATCGGGGCGGCCATCTCGGCGGCGATGATCATGGAGAGGGTGGTCTTGCCCAGTCCGGGCGCGCCGGAGAGCAGCACATGGTCGGCCGTGCCGCCGCGCTGCCGGGCCGCCTTGAGCACCAGGTCAAGTTGCTCGCGCACCCGCTCCTGCCCGACGAACTCGCCGAGGTCCTTCGGGCGCAGCGCGGCCTCCACCGCCTGGTCGTCGCCGTCGGCGTCGGCGCCCACCAGCCTGCCGCCCGGGCCGGGCGGGGCGTCGTCGGCGGTGGCCGATGGGGTCTCGTCCCAGTTCACTGCGTTTCGCCTCGCGATGTCGTCTGGAGTGGTGCCGCCGGTCGCGGCCTGCCGCGGCCGCGGTGGCTCACCGTGTGCGGTTCAGGGTCTGAAGAGCGGCCCGCAGCAACTGCGCCACCTGCGGCTTGCCGCCCGCGGCCACCGCCTCCTCGGCCTGCGGGGTGACGGCGGCCACCGCCTCGTCGGCCTCCCGGGTGGCGTAGCCGAGGCCGACCAGCGCGGTGTGCAGTTGGTCGCTCCAGCCGGGGGCGGCCGCGGAGCGGGCGCTGGGCACGGCGGAGCCGAGCGGCTCGCCGAGCCGGTCCTTCAGCTCCAGCAGCAGCCGCTGGGCGCCCTTCTTGCCGATGCCGGGGACGGCGGTGAGCGCCTTCTCGTCCCCGGTGGACACCGCGAGCCGCAGCGCGTCCGGGGAGTGCACCGCCAGCATGGCCTGGGCCAGCCGGGGGCCGACCCCGCTGGCGGTCTGGAGCAGTTCGAAGACCTGGCGCTCGTCGTCGTCGGCGAAGCCGTAGAGAGTCAGCGAGTCCTCACGGACGACGAGGGAGGTGGCCAGCCGGGACTGCTGGCCGACGCGCAGCCCGGCCAGGGTGGCGGGGGTGCACTGGAGCGCCATCCCGACCCCGCCGACCTCGATCACGGCGGTGTCCGGGGCGACGGCCGCCACCGGACCGGAGACGAACGCGATCATGAGATACGGCCTTTCGTGGTGCGCACGGTGCTCGTGGGGCGGACGGGACTCGTGGTGGGGGCGGTGCTCGTGGGGCGGGCGGTGCTCGTGGTGGGGGCCTTATTCGTGGTGCGGGCGCTATTCGTGGTGCGGTGGGCGGCGACGGCCTGCTGGAGGCGGTTGGTCGCGGGGGCCCGCCAGATATGGCAGATGGCGAGCGCCAGGGCGTCCGCCGCGTCGGCCGGTTTGGGCGGTGCGTCCAGCCGCAGCAGCCGGGTCACCATCGAGCCGACCTGCGCCTTGTCGGCCCGCCCGGAGCCGGTCACGGCCGCCTTGACCTCGCTGGGGGTGTGCAGCGCGACCGGGAGCCCGCGGCGGGCCGCGCACAGCATGGCGACGGCGCTGGCCTGGGCGGTGCCCATGACGGTGCGCACATTGTGCTGGCTGAACACCCGCTCCACGGCGACGAATTCGGGCCGGTGAGCGTCCAGCCACTCCTCTATGCCGCGCTCGATGAGGACGAGCCGGTCGCCGATCGCGAGATCCGCCCCGGTCCGGATGACGCCCACGCCGAGCATCCGCAGCGGGCGGCCCGCGACCCCCTCGACCACGCCGACGCCGCACCGGGTCAGCCCCGGGTCCACGCCCAGCACCCGCACCGCGCCCCTCCCCTCACCGCTGCTTCGGTCACCTGTTCTTGCAGGCTAGCGGCTGCCACCGACAACACCGGCGCGGACAACGCCGACGGGCCGGTGGGGTGATGCCCCGCCGGCCCGTCGGCGTTGGCCGAAGGCGTTGACCGCCGTGCCGATCCGCCCTCAGGCGTCCACCTTGGCCATGACCTCGTCGGAGACGTCGAAGTTGGCGAAGACGTTCTGCACGTCGTCGCTGTCCTCCAGAGCGTCGATCAGCTTGAAGATCTTGCGCGCGGCGTCTTCCTCGAGCTCGACCTGCATCGTGGGCACGAAGTTGGCATCGGCCGAGTCGTAGTCGATGCCCGCCTCCTGAAGGGCGGTACGGACCGCGACCAGGTCGGTGGCCTCGCTGATCACCTCGAAGGACTCACCGAGGTCGTTGACCTCCTCGGCGCCCGCGTCCAGGACCGCGCCCAGCACATCGTCCTCGCCGAGCTCGCCCTTGGGGACGATGACGACGCCCTTACGGTTGAACAGATACGACACGGAGCCCGGGTCGGCCATCGAGCCGCCGTTGCGCGTCATCGCGACGCGGACATCGGAGGCCGCGCGGTTGCGGTTGTCGGTCAGGCACTCGATGAGCACGGCCACGCCGTTGGGCCCGTAGCCCTCGTACATGATCGTCTCGTACTCGGCGCCACCGGCCTCGAGACCCGCACCGCGCTTGACCGCGCTGTCGATGTTCTTGTTCGGAACCGACTGCTTCTTCGCCTTCTGGATGGCGTCGAAGAGCGTCGGGTTGCCCTCCGGGTCGGAGCCGCCCATCCGGGCCGCGACCTCGATGTTCTTGATCAGCTTCGCGAAGAGCTTGCCGCGCTTGGCATCGATCACGGCCTTCTTGTGCTTCGTCGTAGCCCATTTAGAGTGGCCGGACATCCGCCTGTCTCCTTCGCGTTACCCAATGCTGTACCAACGCCTGAGATCCTACCGGGATCGGCTCAGCCCGCGGCGCGGACCAGCCCTCCCGTCTCCCGCCACCACCCTCAACCGAGCGCTACGCGCCCCGCGCCATATCCCCCGTCTCCCGCCACCACCCTCAACCGAGCGCTACGCGCCCCGCACCATTTCCACGAAAAGCTTGTGCACCCGGTGGTCACCCGTCAGCTCGGGGTGGAACGAGGTCGCCAGGACATTGCCCTGCCGGACGGCGACGGTGTGCCCGTCGAACGTCGCGAGCACCTCGGCTCCACCGCCCACGGACT
>NZ_JAHLEM010000026.1 GCF_018883605.1 Streptomyces niphimycinicus
TGCCTGCCTGCTGGGCGAACGTGACGGCGGAGGCCAGATTCGCGGAACTCAGGTCGTGCAGCACCAGAAACGGCTGCCGGGTCGCCTCGGCCACCTTCTGCCACTGCCCGTTGATGGTGGGGTACGGCAGGCCCTCCCCCCGCGCGACCTGGCTGAGCACGGTGAGCACAAGATCCGGTGCGCTGCCGAACACCGCCAGCTTCGACCCGGTGATCTTCCTTTCGGATCCCGAGAGCGGGCCGGTCGGGATCTGGCCGTCCCTGATCCGGACCTTGCTGTAGTCGTAGGTGTAGGCACGCAGGATGCTGCCCCACGACGTCTTCGCCGCGGCGCTCCAGTCGTTCTGTGTCCCGCCCTGCCCGTACGGCTTGGATTCGACGTCCGAGCCGAACCCGAACGAGCCGAACTCCTTGGGCCAGGCACCGACGGTCTTGTCGTTGAGCGGGTGGATGCCGAACACGAAGCGGCTGTCGCCGACCAGGCCGACACCCTCACCCACCGTTTGGTTGACGCGTGCCGCCAGCGGCCCCCACAACAACGTCTGCACATCCACACCCGACGCGGCGTCCAGGCCGATGATCTCGAGCGTCGAGTACGTCGCACGCGTGACGACCTTCACCTCGACGCGCACCTTGTCGCTGCTGAACACCAACACCCGCGGGTCTCGTCGCGAAACCCGCACCTGGGTAGGGGTTTCCTGCTTCCCGTCCTCCAGCACGACAGACACCAGGGGCGTCTTTCTATCCGCCGCCGCGTAGTCGGTTCCGTTGCGCAGGTCCACCAGACTGGCTACCCGACCCGCCTGGTCGAGGCCGATCGCCAGGAATCCCGCCTTGATCCGCAGTGCCCTGGGCTCCTGTGCCGCGGACGCCGGCTCGGCCATCGCCGGAACCGCGATCGTCGCCAGCGAACTCAAACCGCTGGCGATCAGGAAATTCCGTCTGTCCATGAATCCTCCATGTCGATCTGTTCGAAGGTGGTGCTGGTACCGATTCCGCCGGTGTCCGCGACGGAATGGGTGAACCCAGGTGGTCAGTGCTGCCGGCCCTGATGGATGACGTCGGCCTCCGGGCTCGTGGCTCGGACCTCGAATCGCCGGAGCGAGTAGCCGTAGGAAGACGTGCGCTTGATCCCTTGCATGCGCACGTATCGGCCTGTCACCGGCGCCAAGGTGAGTTCGTCCACACGCGCGCCCGTCGGCTTGCTTCTGGCCGCGGCCACCGTCTTCCAGTTCTCCACGTCGTCGGAGACCTGGATGTCGTAGTCCGCTGCGGATGCCGTCTCCCAGTCGAGCAGGACGCGCCGGACATTCTGCGAGCGGCCGAGGTCCACCTGGATCCACTCGTCGTCCCGGTAGGCACTGGCCCATCGGGTCTTTCCATCCCCATCGGTGGCGTTCTCCGGTCCCAGGCCAGGCACCTCGGACGACGATGCCGTGGTCGGCTGATGCAGAGCCAGGTCGGGTGCATCGAACACGCGCATGCTCCACAGCGCGTATCCGTCCTGTTTCCGTCCCGCCTCGGTCCCGATGAGCCGCACGTGCCGGGCCGTGACCGGATCGAAGGTGAGCGTGTCGGAACCCGCGGATTCGCGGCCTGTGCGACCTGCGACCGTGGTCCAGGTCGTGCCGTTCCTTGACACCTGGATCTCGTAGTCGCGCCCGTGCGCGGGCGCCCAGTCCAACTCGACCTTGCTGACCGTCTCCGGACGGTCGAGGTCCACTCGGAGCCAGGCGTCATCTCCTCGTCCGCTTTCCCACTTGGTGGTGCCCACGCCGTCGAACGCCGCGCATGCCTCGCCCGCGGACGCAGTCGCCGGTCTGCCCAGGCTCACCTCTCCGTTGGCCGCGGTGGCCAGTGTCGTGGCGACCTTGGTCAGTCCTGTGCCCACGCCGAGCCTGCGCACGGTCGCGAGGAAGGAGTCGTACGGTACGTCCGACTTGGCGCCGCTCCACATCTTCTGGGCCAGCACGCCGAACGTGGGCTCGACCAGCCCGTGCACATCCAGTTCGCCGTAGGTGGCTTCGGTCAGGTCGTTCCAGACGGCGGACATGGCGCCGAGCAGTTGAGGGTCACCAGGTTCGACGCTCTGACCGTCCGGGAAGACGTTGGGCTCCCACTGGTCGTAGAGATACTTACCGTCCAGCCCCCGGCCGTGGTAGTAGTCCGCGAACGGGACGATGTAGAGCAGGTCGTCGTTGGTGTTGATGAAGGAGAATCCGTCCCGCTTGGCGGCCTGCGGCCCGTACCACTGGTTGTTCCAGCTGTTGAGGGTGACGTCGCGGTCGTAGCCGTCGGCGTCGGAGGCCATGACGGACAAGCTGCCCCAGGCCCGTGGATGCTTCCCGAGCGCGCGGACGTGGGCCGCCATCTCGTTGAAGTAGATCTTGTAGCGGGGTTTGTCCACCGTGTACTCGTCTGCGCCGAAGTGCACATCCGGACTGCGGAACCAGGGAACGAACTCGTCGAACACCGACTTCATGAACGCGGTGGTTTCCGGCTTCGACAGGTCCAGGTGGTCGGAGTCGCCGTTGTTGAGCCCCAGCGACGGCCGGAACCGTGTAAACGCCAGCGAGTGGGCGGGAGCGTCGATCTCAGGGGTGATCGTGACACCGTTGACGGCCGCAGTGTCCTCGAAGGAGTCCCAGTCGCGTCGGTCGTAGGCTCCGTCCTTCGAGGCCAGCCCGGCCAGTTCGGGGTTGTCGGTCTTGAGCCGGAAGCCGGCCTGGACCTCGCTCCAGGGCCTGTCGCCCTTGAACCCGTTGTCGTTGAGGTGCAGTTGCAGCTCGTTGAGCTTGAACCAGCCCATGAGCCGCACATAGTCCCGGATGAAGTCAGCGGTGAAGAAGCGCCGTCCGACATCCAGCATGAAGCCCCGCACCTTGTAGTTCGGCCAGTCCACGGCGGTGCCCACGGGCACCGAGTCACGGCCGTCGTCGAGCAGCAGAATCTGCAGCAGCGTGCGCGTGCCGTAGTAGACGCCCCTCGTGGTCCGTGCGGTGATCCACACGTTCCGGTCGGTGACCGTGAAGGTGTACCCCTCCTCCTTGAACCGGGCACCGCCCTCGGCTTCGGCCAGTGTGGGATCGACCGCCAGCACGATGTCGCCGTCCTGCGGGGCCCCGGGCGCGATGTCCGGCCTCCGCCCCGTCACCTGCTCGACCTCGTTCGGGAGCGTGGCAATCCGGTCACGCAGTCCGTCGCCATGTTTTCCGGCGAACACGATTCGGCTGTGTCGGCGCAGCTCGAAGGAGCCCATACCGCCCTGCCACTTCTGAAGGGCAGGTACCACCGCGGGCCTGACATTGACGGAGGCGGGTTCGGCTGTCGCCGGCGCGGCGGGAGCGACGAAGGACAGTAAGAGGAGCAGACACGCAAGCAGTCTCAGGCGACATCTCATGGCGGGCTCCAAGCATTCTCGATGGGATCGTTCTTGGAGGTTCGTGCTGCGCTTCATCCCTCTGAGCGGCAGTGCCGCGGGGCGGTGGTATCACCTCGCCGCCGTTCCGAAACCCGTTGGCAGATGATCAACTTCAATCACCTGAAGGGACTCACATAGTCCAGAAACTTTTGGTGGTCGCACAGCCCTCGCTGACGGCCTCTCCTCCTGACGCCTCGCCTTCAAGCGCCTTGAGCTCAGAAGAGTCTGTGGTTTGGCCGCAGTCACGTCAAGAAGTTGAACACAATTAATCGGGCCAGAGCAGAGATATAGATGTGATACATCTGGAAGGCTGCGAGGGCACGAAGATCTGCCGTCCGGCCGCAATGCGCGAGCCAGGTCGAGTGCGACGGCTGCGCAGTCGATGAGCCGAGCCAGGGGTACGTGGGATGCGGGCATACCACCAGGCCCGAGGACCCGTCGCTGGAACGGGTCCTCGGGCCGCGCCTGAACCGGGTGGAGTCCGTGCTCACCAAAGACCAGTCGGTCCGTGCCTCCCTTCGGCGGCGGCCTGGACGGCACCCAAGATCTTCTCCTAGGCGCCGTCCGCCGCCCACCTGCGATGACGGAAGCGGGCGGTCTGTCACTTCCCGAACGGTGACGGCAGATCCCGCCGCGGAATGCCGTCCTGTCAGACATGCCTCAGGGCAGCGTCCACCGCTGGTTCTCCCCGGCGTTGCAGTCCCACAGGGCCAACTGCACTGCGCCGTTGCCCGAGTTGCCGCCCGGGATGTCGAGGCAGCGTCCGGAGCCCGCGCTCCAGAGGGTTCCGTCGGAGCGTGGCACCCAGCGCTGGTTCTCGCCGCCGTCGCACTTCCCGAGCTGGACCGGGGTGCCGTTCCGCGTGCTCTTGGCGTCGGCCTCGACGCACTTGCCGTCCCGGCCGCCCAGGCGCAGCGTGCTGCCGTCCGATGACCACTTCTGCGCGTCGGAGCCGTTGCAGTCCCAGATCTGGATGCGGTTTCCGTCCGCGGTGGCGCCCTGGGCGTCGTCGAGGCACTTGCCGCCCAGGCCGGACGTGACCTCACCCGTGCGAGGCCGTGGCACCGTGCCCGCGGTGAGCTTGAAGTTGTCGAACTGGTCGGTCTGGTAGCCGGTCACCCCGATGCCCGCTTGGCCGCGGGCGAACGTGGAGTCGTCCACGCTGCCGAGAGTCTTGCCGTCGAGGGACGCCGTCAGCTTCGTGCCCCGCATCATGAGCGACAGTTTGTGCCAGGTGTTCAGGCCCAGGGCGTCGGTCTTCCCCTTGGCCAGGGTCGTGTACTTCCATGTCCTGTCGCTCTTGTCGATCGACCAGGAACCGTCGTCACCGGCCCTCAAGTGGTAGGCATCCAGGCCATTGTTGTTGCGGCCCTGTATACCGACTCGGCCGAGGAGCTCGGCGCTGCCGGACTGTTCCAGCAGCACGTCGGCGGAGACCGTGTAGTTGGTCCACGAGCCGTCGCCCATGAACGAGTACGGTGCGTAGTAGGGCTCGTCGGTCCAGCGGATCGGGCCGGTCGGGGCCATCTGGCGCAGGCAGGTGCCGGCGCGGCCGCCGCCGCAGTCCACGGTCTTGAAAGCGCCGTTCATGTCGGAGAAGTATTTGGCGTTCGTGGACGCACCGGGTTTGTCGAAGGTGTCGGAGTAGGGCAGCTTCATTGCGGCGCCCGCCGGAGGCTTCACTGTGCCCTTGCCCTGGCCGGTGGTGGTGGTGAGCGTGTAGACGTGTCCCGGCTTCAGGGTCAGGCGGTATGTGCCGTGCGTCGGTGTGATGTCGTCGCCGCGCACGAAGTCGTCCGCGGTGCTGTCCGACTTAACGTCGGTGGACCAGACGTGCACCGCGCCGGTGGACAGGCCGCCGCCCACGGCGACGTTCACAGTCTGCTCATCCTTGGCGTCCACGGTCTCGATGACCGTCGAGTAGTCCCTGTCGTTCGTCGACTTCAGCGAGACATGGCTGCCATTGGCCCGGTCACCACCGAGATAGCCGCTCGCGGAGTCGATGTACTGCCAGCCCGGCTTGGTGAACTGCGAGGTGTGCGCAGTGATCCAGGTCGTCGTGCCGATGCTGTAGTGGCCCGACCAGGGCTGCGCCGCGACCGACATGCCGTCGGTCGAGAAAAACAGGTTCGGGTAGAGCGCGGCGATGGCCGGCCAGTTGAAGTAGGCGGTCATCTTGCCGTCGATGTAGTCGCGGTTGATGGCGCGGGCCACCGCGGGGGCTCCGGTGTCGGTTTCCAGGGATCCGTTCTCGCTCGCCCACAGCGGCTTGCCGAGGCCTTGCGCGGTGTCGGTGCTGGGGCACGCGGTGAAGTCGGTCTGGTAGCCGCAGGGGTAGTGGACACCGACGATGTCGACCGCCTCGTTGAACTCGGGGTCGTTCTTGAGCGCGTCCGCCACGTCCCAACCGCTCTCGGCGGCGACGACCTTCGTGTCGTAACCCTTGTCCGTGAGCGTGGACTTGAGCTTCTTGAACCAGTCGACGTTGTATCCGCGCTCGTTCCAGCCGCCGATGTAGTCGATGTCCAGGTGGTGCTTCTTCGCGCAGCCGAACCAGGACATGTAGTAGTCGATCGTGTCCTGGGACCAGAAGTTGCCGTCGCCGATCCATCCCGGGGCGCCCCAGGCGAGGCCGGCCAGCTTGATGTCGGGGTTGCGCTTCTTGGCCTGCTCGGCGAGCCACCACTCGTAGCCCTCCCCGCAGTCCACCTGCCCACGGGTGTGCTCGTGGCTGGGCTCGGCGCCGTCGGTGGAGTTGGTGTCGCCGCCGATCTCCAGTTTCAGGACTTGCAGGGCGGCCCCGTAGCCGGGCTTGAACAGGTAGTCGAGCAGCTGGCTGCGCTGCGGCTCCGGATAGTCGATGAGCAGCCGGGTGTTGCCGCCGCCACCGCTGATCGCCCCGACTCCGTCGAAGGTGCGGCCGGGCTTCTTGCCGTCGATCGTGATGGACGCGCTCGGGGCGGCCTGGGCATGGGGCATGGGCCCATAGATGAGGGCGCCGACCACAAGGAACAGGAGCGCAAGGAGAGTTGGTCTGCGTTTGAGCAGGGGTGTCATGTCGACTCCGAGAAGGTGGGGAGGATCGACCATCAAACGCGCAATCTGCAACATGAACGAACACAGTCGCGCAGTCGTGCCGATGGTGAGGGATCGCGGGGAGCCTGTCAACGCCCGGGTGGCTCGCCGAGTGGGGCCGACAGCTCGAATGAACGGTCGTCCAGGCGTGCGCATTGCCCACTTCTGACCCGACCTCCCGGATATGGCAAGGAGGATTCATGAGCCACAGCTCCGAACGACTCTCATGACTGATGCTGTTCGAAGTCGTTTAGTTCTGCACGTTCTTGGCTCTTCGCGGCCCGAGGCATGGCACGCCGACGCACGTTGCCAACGGCCGGATGTTGTTTCTCGTTGCGCTTGCAGCGCTACGAGGCCGGCAGCCGGTTCAACCCGACCGCCTGCCGGCCGGCCCCGCGCCCGGCCGGGCGCGGTCGCCGCGAACAAGGCGTACTCGTCCCGCGCCAACCGCGCCTACCGGCGGAAACGCCATATCGAGGCGCTCATCCCCGAGAAGAAGGCTTACGAGCATCCGATGGATCGCGACATCACACAGGCCCTAGTCGAACGTGATCTCATAGTGGGCGGAGGCGTCCGGTAGTCCGCCGGTGTTGCGGGCGGTGACGGTGAACCCGGACTTCCCCGCCCGCTTCGGGACACCGGTGATGCCACCGGTGTCCCGGTTCAGCACCAACCCCTCGGGCAGTGCGCCCGCGGTCACCTCGTAGCGCACGGTCGCCGGGGTGTTCGTGGCGACCTTCGCTTCGTAGAGGCCGTGCGGCTTCGCCGCTGGAAGGGATTGTGTGACGAGGCGAGGGGCCGGTGCCACGACCTGCTGCGGCGCGCCGACCGGAGTGCCGCTCGCGTCGAGCTCCTGGAGCGCCCACTTCCTGCCGGGGGTGACGGTGGTGAGGTGCCAGTTGGTCGACTGGTCACGCATCCGTGCCCGCTGCGCCTTGGTGA
Source organism: Streptomyces niphimycinicus (assembly GCF_018883605.1). Lineage (GTDB taxonomy): Bacteria > Actinomycetota > Actinomycetes > Streptomycetales > Streptomycetaceae > Streptomyces > Streptomyces niphimycinicus. The sequence goes on from NZ_JAHLEM010000026.1 coordinate 7,438, forward strand.
AGGCTCCCAGGTTACGGGCCGTCTCCCACTGCTTGATGGCGTCGAGGACCTTCAGGCCGTTGTCGCCGCCGGCCGTGAGGTTGGCGACGGACGTCTGGAATCCGACACCGGCGTTGAGTCCCGCGCCGCGCGCCAGCTTGCTCTCGATGCTCAGCAGGCTCTCCGAGCCGTTGAGGCTGACCCAACCCAGCATCCCGGGAAGGTAATTGGCCTGGTAGAACTCGTTGTTGATGAAGACCTGATTCATCGAGGTGGAGCCGACCTCGCCCCAGCTCGCGCGGGTGAGCGCGTCCCAGGTGTTGGAGGTCATGCGGCTCGTCTCGGTGACGAAGCCGTCCTTGGCCTTGTTCCGCTTGTAGGCGCCGTTGATGAGCAGGGCCTGCCCGTACGAGCCCCAGCCGGACTCCGACGCCGACTCCACGCCGTCGTAGGAGTTGGCACGGATACCGGTGTCGTTCCAGGCGGTCGCCAGGCGGGTGGAGATCTCCTTGATGATGTCGTGGCCGCCGATGGGTCCGCCGTAGCTGTTGACGACGACGCGGGCGGCTGTCTCCCCCGTGGCGTGAGCCGCGGCGGCCGAATCCCACTGGGCGCGTTTGACGCCGGTGACCTGCCACTCGTCGCCGGTCTTCCGCGCGGTGTCGTACGAGACGAACTCGTCCCCGACGCGCAGGAGTTTGCCGTACAGGCCATTCGCGAGGAGGGCGTCGGAGTCGAGGAAGAGCGTGGTGTCGCCTGCGGCGAGGGGGCGGGTCAGCTTGGCCGGGCCACCGATGGCGAGGCGGGAGTCGGCGGGAGCGGGGCTGACGTACGGATCGTTGGTGCTGATGAAGTCGGAGATGGTGTGCACGCCGAGGCGTACGCCGTTGGATGCGGCCAGGTCCACCGCCGCCCTGGCTCCCGCGTCGCTGCCGCCGAGGCTGGAGTTGAACTGGTAGTGCCCGGTGCTCTGCCAGGGCCCCACGGCATTGGGCAGCGAGTAGACGTAGCCGATGCCCGCGGCCTTCGCGAAGCGGGCGGCCGCCGGGATCGTGTCCGTGTTCAGGTCGCCGAGCACGAGGAACGACTGGCTACTGGCCTGCGCGGCCTTCTGCCACTGGCCGTTCTGCGTCGGGTACGGCAGGCCCTCGCCGGAGGCGACGGCGGACAGGACGGTCGGGGCCATGCCGGGCGTGGTGCCGAACAGAGCCACTTTGGAGCCGGTGACGCGCGCGCTGGGCTGGGGCAGCGGCCCGACAGGAATGCGGTAGCCGCCGAGGTTCTGCCGCTCGCGCTTTTGGGTGTAGTCGTACGTGAAGGCGCGCAGCACCGAGCCCCACGGGGTCTTCCCGGCCGCGCTCCACTCTTCGTGCGGGGCGACTTGGAGCTTCGACGGGTTGTCGGCGACCTCGCTCTCCCAGCCGTAGTCCTGGTACTCCTGCGGCCACGCGCCTTCCGTGCGGTCGGTCAGGGGGCGCAGGCCGATGGCGAAGGCGTCGTCGCGCACGATGCCGACCGTCTCGCCGACGGTCCGGGTGATGTCCGTGGCGAGCGGTCCCCACAGCAGGGTCTGTACGTCGGCGCCGTCCGGGACATGGACACGTACGGCTTCGAGCGTCGTGTACGCGCCCTTGTCGACAGCCCGTACATCGACCTCGTAACCGGCCTTGCTGTTGCTGAAGGTGAGCACGCGGGAGTCGTGGTGGTCGCGGACCACACGCGTGGGCCGTATCTGCTTACCGTCGATGACGAGGCTGACGAGGGAGGCGGCCTTACCGGGGGCCAGATGGTCCGTGCCGGTGCGTGAGTCCAGGAGTCCGGTCACGGTCCCTGTCCGGTCCAGGCCGATGGACAGATAGCCGGCGGAAAGCGAGAGGGCGCCCCTGACGCCGTGGTGCACGGCGCGCTGGGCGGCGGGGGTCGCGTCGGCCGGTGCGGTCGTCGCGATGCCAAGGCTCAGGGCGAGCGCGCCCGTCAGGACGGTGGCGCGCCACGCTTGCGGGTGTCTCGGGTGCCTCATGGTCGATCCTCTCCTGCCGCTGTGCGCGGCACACGGTCCGGCGGGGTGGCTCCCTGCCGGGTGGGATGTGCGGTGGTGCGGTAGGACGTCGAACGCTTCAGGCGCGGCAGGGTCACCAGGCCGATGCCCGCCAACGCGCAGCTCAGCAGAGTGACTTCGACAGCGGAGGGCGGTCCGGACAGACCGGTCGCCCACTCTCCGAGCCGTACGGTGAACGGCACCGCCAGCTGGACGGCGGCCGTGAACACCGGGCCGCGCAGCAGGATCAGGCGGTGCTGCACGAGGTAGGCGGGCCCGTACACCGCCCCGCCGAGCACCGCGATCCCGGCCCACTCCCCCGGCGCAGCCTCGTGTGCCGCCAGGGTGAAGGGCAGCAGCAGCGCTGTCGCCGCGCCGAGCAGCACGGGCAGGGCGGCGACGGGGGCGATGCCGCCGAGGTGTTGTCGGTACAGGAACCCGTACCAGGCGAAGGCGAGCATCCCGGCGACGGCGAGCAGCAGGCCCGCCCCGTCGAGCCGGCTGCCTCCCCCGAGCAGGGCGTACGCCGCGGTGGCCGCGGTGGCGAGCACCGCTCCCGCGGCCTGCCGGACGGTGGCGCGCTGCCCGAACCAGAGTGCGCCGAGGGCCAGCGACGCGCACGGCATCAGCGCCACCACCAGGTTGGTGAGGGAGGTTCCGATGCGCGGCATGGCGAGGAGCGTGCCGAGTGCGTACGCGGCGAAGCCGAGTAAGGCCAGATACACGAGCCGGCCGGGCCGCGCGAGAACCGCCCGCGCCTGTTCGCGGGTGTCGGCACGTGCCGCCGCGAACGCGGCAAGTACCGTGCACGCCAAGCCCGTTCGGCCCACCGCGACGAGCAGCGGGTCGGTGTCTTCGACGAGCTCCCCCGACAGCAGCCACGTCCCGGCGAGCAGGGCGACGAGCGCGACGGCGAGCACGGGGACGAGCCCGCGCCGGCCGCCCGCCCATGGGTTCATCACGCCGTGCCTGCCAGCACGACGACCCGTCCGCTGCGCCGCGCCTGCTCGGCCGCGAAGACGACACGGTGGCTGTCGCGGCTCTCGCCCGCGCCGGTCAGCAGGAGTTCGGGCCGCCCCTGATGGTGGGCCCGCACGAAGGCGGCGACCAGGCCCGCGTCGCCTCCGCCGTGTCCCTCGGCCGCGCCGGCCCCGCCGTTGTCGGTGTCGATGACGGTGCGCTCGTCGGTGGTGAAGTCGTAGACCTCGATGTGCCGACCGTCGCCGCTGAGCTGACCGCGCGTGCCGAAGATCTTGGTGTGCCGGTTCTCCTGCGGGGTGAACGCGGTGGCGGTGAAGGCGGCCGTGGCGCCGCCCTCGTAGACGAGGGTGACGACCTGATGGTCGACGACGTCGTTGTCGCTGCGGTACACGCACCGCCCGTACGGTCCGTCGGTGAGCGCCCGCTCCACCGCGTCCTCGGTCAGCTCGTCGGCGGCGATCCGCGTGAAGTACCGCTTGACGCCGCCCTCACGCAGGCCGACCGGGTACAGTTTGAGCGCCGAGTAGGCGCAGGTGTCGTTGAGCGGGCAGGTCACGCAGCGGTCGGTCGAACCCTCGGGCGCGTTCTCCGGGCGGAAGTGGGACAGCGAGCCGAACGAGGAGACCGCCTCGACCGGGCGGCCCACGATGTGGCCGATCCAGTCGATGTCGTGGCAGGTCTTCGTCAGGAGCATGAAACTGGAGGTGTCCTCGCGGCGCCAGTTTCCGCGGACGTACGAGTGCGCGTAGTGCCAGTAGCCGATGGGCTCGAGGTGTTGGACGCTGACGACGTCCCCGATCCGGCCGGAGGCGACGATCTCCTTCACGCGCACGCTGTATGGCGAGTAGCGCATGACGTGGCAGACGGTGAGGGAGACCCCGGCGGCCTCGGCGGCGGCGGCGATGCGGTCGACCTCGTCGACCGTGGTGGCCATGGGCTTTTCGAGGAGGATGTCGTAGCCGCGGGCCGTGAACTGCTCGGCCGCTTCCAGGTGTTGGGCGTCCTGTACGGCGATGACGACGGCGTCCGCGACGCGGGGCCCGGCGGCCAGCTCCCGCCAGTCGTCGTGGCAGTGCTCGGCGGGCACACCGAGCCGGGCGGCCAGTTGGTCACGGCGACCGGTGCGCGGTTCGGCGAGCGCCGTGATGCGCACGGGGATGTCGCCCTCGGCGGCGAGCAGCGCGTACCCACTGCCGCGTGCGCCCGCGCCGGCGACGGCGAGCGTCAGCGGGCGGCCGAGCGGACGGCCGATGTGCCGGTGCAGGTTGGTGAACTCGGTTGCTATCGGGGCGGGTTGGGTCACGGTCATCCCTTGACGGCTCCTCCGGTGAGGTCCTTGACGAAGTGCTTCTGGAGGGCGAGGTAGAAGATCAGCACGGGCCGGGCGGCGAGGAACATCAGCCCGAAGACCTGGCCGTAGTCCTGCTGGTGTTCGCCGATCGCGCGGTAGACGCCGACGGTGACGGTGGTGCCGCCGGCGGGCCGAGGATGATCAGCGGGTTGAGGAAGTCGTTCCAGATCCACACGCCCAGGAAGATGAGGACGGACGCGGTGGCCGGCCGCAGGAGCGGATGGAGTACAGGGCGAGCTGGGGGTCGGACAGCCAGCCGGGCGGATGCGCGACACCGAGGGAACGCAGCGCGGTGTTGATCAGCCCGTCGTCGGTGAGCATCGCCTGCCAGATCACGGTGACGACCACTGAGGACAGCACGACGGGGACGAAAAAAGCGCCGCGCAGCGCGTTGTAGAGCCAGCCGCGCCGGTCGAGCAGCAGGGCCACGGCGAGACCGAGGACGTTGGGCACGATGACGACGATCAGCGTGAGGATCGTGGTGACCTTCAGCGCGGCCAGGAACGCGTCGTCGGTCAGCAGGTTCACGTAGTTGTCGAACCCGATGAAGCGGGTGTGCGGCTTGAACTGGTCGGCGTTGGTGAAGCTGTAGCCGACGCTCAGCAGGATCGGCGCGAGCACGAAGCAGGCATGGACGAGCAGTCCGGGCAGGCCGAAGCCGACGAAGTGGGGCAGGGCGGGCCAGGGGCTGCGGCGGCGCGGGGCGGGGATCAGGGGGGCGGCCCGGCGCACGGCCGCCCCCTTTTCGGCGATCGCCAGCACTTGGCCTTGCCCCAGTCCTCGTCGAGTGCCTGGGTCACCTGGTCGGCGTTCTTGCGCCCGGCGATGAGGTCCCGCGCGAAGGCGTACGACTTCTCGACCATGCCGGGCAGCGGCGAGTCGTCGCCGGTCTCGACGAGGAAGGCATTGACGATGCCCTTGTCCTTGACGGCGCCGTCGTAGACCTTGGCGGTCGCGGTGTAGACGGGCCCCATGTCGGCGGGCGGCATGTATCCCTTCATGGCGATGATCGCGCCGTCGCTCTTCACGACGGCGTCGAGGTTCCGCCGGTCCCGCTGGAAGGCGAGCGCGAACTTTTTCGCCAGGGCCACGTGCTGGGACTTGGCGTTCACGGACATTCCGCCGCCGGTGTACGAGGGGACGGCCGGGGAGCCGTCGTCGGTCGGGAACGGGAAGACGCCGATGTCGTCCTTCATCGCGTTCTTGTCGGCGGCCGTGGCGAACCAGGTGCCCATCGGGTACATGGCGCCCTTGCCGCCGAGGAACGCCCTCTCGGTGGCGGCATAGTCGCGCGGGAGGCCCGCCTTGTCGACATAGCCCATCTTCACGAGCCGCACGAACTTGTCGGTGGCACCCTTGAAGTCGGCGTCGGCGAACTTCGCCTCGTCCGGACGGCGTTGGACCATCCAGTCCGGCATCTTCTTGTAGACGTCGGTGCCGACGAGGGCGGTCCACAGAAAGGAGGCCGCGAAGGCGTCCTTGCCGCCACCGCCGACGACGAACGGGTTGCTGCCGACCTTCTTCAACTTGGCGCTGTCGTCGAGGAGTTCCTGGTAGGTCTTCGGGGGCGCGGCGACCCCGGCCTTCTTGAACTTGTCCTTGCTGTAATAGACCAGCGGCGTCAGGCGCGTGTTGTACGGCAGTCTGGTAGATCTTGCCGCCGATGGGGTTGGAGTGGGGGAACGTGAAGGGCGCGAGTTCCTTGTCCGTCCACGCCGCCAGGTTCCCGGACTCGGCGAAACCGGAGGGAGAAACGGCGATCATCACGTCGGGGAACTGTCCGGAGGGCAGCAGTTGCTTGGCGCACCCGGTGCGGTCGGTGCTCGGCGCGACGAGCTTCTTGACGCTCACACCAGGGACCTTCTTCTCGGCGCGGGCGATGGCCACGTCCCCGTACTTCGCGTCCAGGTTCGGCGTCTGGAAGGTCAGGAAGGTGATCTCGGCCTTCCCCTCCTCCGACGAGCCCGAAGTGGACCCGGCGGGTGAGCAGGCGCCTGCGGCCAGGCCGAGAGCGAGGAGCGGTGCGGCTGTCCTGGCGTTGCGATTCACGGTTGTCCTCGATCCGGACGTCTGCATCGAACTCTACTTATTTTTGGTACCTTCTAAAATAAGATGGCCCGATCGTGCATCGCTCCCATCACAGCGTCAAGGGGGTCGAAGAAGAACGTGTCCATCACCGGAGGCGACTCATCACTGCTCCGGCGCCTCAACCAGGCCGCTGTGCTGCGCGCTCTGCACGAGGCGGAGGAACTCACACTCACCGAACTCGTCAACGCCGCCGCTGTCACCCGGGCGACCGTGGAGAACGCGCTGACCGGATTGGCTGAACAGCGGCTCGTCGAGGAGGTGGCCCCCGAAGCCGTCGGCGGGCGGCGCCAGATCGGCCGCCCCGCCAAGCGCTACCGCTTCCGCGCCGAGTCCGGCTGCGTGCTCGGCCTCGACATCGGCGTGCACAAGGTCCTCGCCGTCGCCGCCGACCTGCGCGGCGAGGTGCTCGGGGTGCGGCGCGCCTCGGTCCAGCCCTCGCTGCCCGCGCAGGAACGGCTCGCGGCC
>NZ_JAHLEM010000260.1 GCF_018883605.1 Streptomyces niphimycinicus
ACCATTTCCACGAAAAGCTTGTGCACCCGGTGGTCACCCGTCAGCTCGGGGTGGAACGAGGTCGCCAGGACATTGCCCTGCCGGACGGCGACGGTGTGCCCGTCGAACGTCGCGAGCACCTCGGCTCCACCGCCCACGGACTCGACCCACGGCGCGCGGATGAAGACCCCCTCGACCGGGCCGCCCTCGATGCCCTCGATGTCGACCCGGGCCTCGAAGGACTCGTTCTGACGGCCGAAGGCGTTGCGGCGCACGATCATGTCGATGCCGCCGATGGTCTCCTGGTCGTCCCGGCCGTCGAGGATCTTGTCCGCGAGCATGATCATGCCCGCGCACGTACCGTACACCGGCATTCCGGCCCGGACCCGCTCGCGCAGCGGCTCCAGCAGTCCGAAGATGACCGCCAGCTTGGACATGGTGGTCGACTCGCCCCCCGGGATCACCAGGGCCGCGACCTCGGCGAGTTCCTCGGGGCGGCGGACCTGCCGGGCCGTGGCCCCGGCCGCGGTGAGCGCGGCGAAATGCTCGCGGACATCGCCCTGGAGGGCGAGCACACCGATCACGGGCGCGTCGGGCGCGGACTCGGTCGGCAGGGAAGCAGTGGACGACGTAGTCACGGAAGCGAAGACCTCTCGAACGTCAGGAGCACCACGCGCCGGGCCGGGACGCCGGGCGCGTGGTGCCATGTGGTGCCGTACGGGCGCCGGTTACCAGCCGCGGCTGGCGTAGCGCTCGGACTCGGGGAGGGTGTCGCAGTTGATGCCGACCATGGCCTCGCCGAGGTCCCGGGACGCGTCCGCGATGACCTTGGGGTCGTCGTAGAAGGTGGTGGCCTTCACGATCGCGGCGGCGCGCTTGGCCGGGTCGCCCGACTTGAAGATGCCGGAGCCCACGAAGACGCCCTCGGCGCCGAGCTGGCGCATCAGGGCGGCGTCGGCCGGGGTGGCGACACCGCCGGCGGAGAACAGCACGACCGGCAGCTTGCCGGTCTGCGCGATCTCGGCGACCAGCTCGTACGGGGCGCGGATCTCCTTGGCGGCCGCGTACAGCTCGTGGTTGTCCAGGCCGCGCAGGCGGGCGATCTCGCCCTTGATCTGGCGCAGGTGGCGGACGGCCTCGACGACGTTGCCGGTACCGGCCTCGCCCTTGGAACGGATCATGGCCGCACCCTCGGCGATCCGGCGCAGCGCCTCGCCCAGGTTGGTGGCTCCGCAGACGAACGGGGTGGTGAAGGACCACTTGTCGCTGTGGTTGACCTCGTCGGCCGGGGTGAGGACCTCGGACTCGTCGATGTAGTCGACGCCGAGCGACTGGAGCACCTGCGCCTCGACGAAGTGGCCGATCCGCGACTTGGCCATGACCGGGATGGAGACGGCGCCGATGATGCCCTCGATCATGTCCGGGTCGGACATCCGGGCCACACCGCCGTCCTTACGGATGTCGGCCGGCACCCGCTCGAGTGCCATGACCGCGACGGCACCGGCGTCCTCGGCGACCTTGGCCTGCTCGGGGGTGACGACGTCCATGATCACGCCACCCTTGAGCTGCTCGGCCATACCGCGCTTGACGCGGGCGGTGCCGGTCGCGGGGGCGTCGGAGTTGGGCGTGCTGGCGGGCGTGATGGACACGGTTTGACCTCACTCGATAATGAAAAGTGCGATGAGCCCATCGTAGGGCCGTTCGATACCGGAACATGACCCGGCCATCTGGTCCAGGTCGCGAGCGTGTGTGCTACACGAATGACAAAAGCGGCTCGGGCCGGGGCACGGCAAGGGCCAATCGAAGGCCGGTGGCTCGAAACAGCCGGTGAATCCTCAGTGCGCGGAAGGTGTCAGGGGGCGGGCTCCGCCACCGGCGCACCGCACGGCCTCCGTCAGCGCACGGCCTCCGTCAGCGCTCGGCCTCCGTCAGCGCTCGGCCTCCTCGGCGCCGGGCACCCGCCCAAGCGCCGTCGGGGGCTCGTCGTCCATCTCGAAGGCGAGCGGAAACGGGGCATGACCCGCCAGCCGGAACCAGCGCACCGTGCGATGGCGGCGCAGCGCCCGCGCAGCCCGCACCGCGTCGTTGTGGAACCGCCGGGCCATCGGCACCCGCCTCACCGCCCCCGTGAGCTCCCCCAGCGCGTCCTCACCGCCCGGCGCCTGCCGTACCGCCTCGGCCTGTGCGCTGTCCTGGAAGACGGCCCGCAGCGCCTGGCTCAGCTCGCTCTCGGCGACCTCGCGGTGCTCCTCCTCGGCCTGCCGGGCGGCGTGCGCGGCCTGGTACAGCACGATCGACGCGGCCGGGTCGAGCACTCCGGCGGTGGCCAGCTCCTGTGCGACGGAGGCTCGCCGCAGCAGTTGCGCGTCGAGTGCGGCCCGCGCCGCGTCCAGCCGGCTGTGCAGCCGGTCGAGGCGTCCGGCGGTCCAGCTCAGGTAGACGGCGATGACGACCAGCGCGACCGCGATCCAGATCAAGGTGCTCACGGCCCGCCACGCTACCGCCTGCCGCCCCGGGAGTCCGGGGTGGAGCCCGCACGCCGGAGGCGCTCGTAGCGGCCGTGTACGGCGCCGTACGCCCCTCCCGGTCGGCCCCCGGGGCCGCTAGGGCCTGGCGAGGCCCAGACGCGCCCACAGCCGCGTACGGTCGTCCGCGGCCACGGACGCCGCCCCGTCCGTCACCGTCTCGTAGACCGCGAGGATGTCGGCCCCCACCGTGGACCAGTCGAAGCAGCGTACGTGCCGGCTGCCCCGCTCCCGCAGTTCGGCCAGCCGCTTGTCGTCGCTCAGCAGCCGCACCGCGGCCGCCGCCAGGGCGTCGGCGTCCTCGTTGGCGAACAGCTCACCCGCCGCGCCCCCGTCCAGCACCTGGGCGAACGCGTCCAGATCGCTGGCGAGGACCGCGGCGCCCGCCGACATGGCCTCGACGAGGATGATGCCGAAGCTCTCGCCGCCCGTATTGGGCGCGACATAGACATCGACGCTGCGCAGCAGCCGGGCCTTGTCCTCGTCGCTGACCATCCCCAGGAACTCGACGCGCTCCCGCAGCGGCGCCGGCAGGGCCGCCACGGCCTCCTTCTCGTCGCCGCGCCCGGCGATCAGCAGCCGCGCACCCGGCCGCGCCTCGAAGATCTTCGGCAGGGCGCGCATCAGCACCGGCAGCCCCTTACGGGGCTCATCGATCCGGCCCATGAAGCCGATCGTCTCCCCCTGCCACTCCTCCTTCGGCTCGGCGTCGGCGAAGAAGTCCACGTCGACGCCGTTGGGGATGACGACCGCGTCGCCGCCGAGGTGCTCCACCAGCGTCCGGCGCGCGTACTCGCTCACCGCGATGCGCGCGCTGATCTTCTCCAGCGCCGGCTGAAGGATCGGATACGCCGCGAGCATGGCCCGGGAGCGCGGATTGGAGGTGTGGAACGTCGCGACGATCGGCCCCTGGGCCGCCCAGCAGGCCAGCAGCCCCAGCGAGGGCGAGGTGGGCTCGTGGATGTGGATGACGTCGAAGCCGCCGTCGTGCAGCCAGCGGCGCACCCTCGCGGCCGACAGGAAGCCGAAGTTCAGCCGGGCCACCGAGCCGTTGTACGGCACCGGCACGGCGCGGCCCGCGGAGACCACGTACGGCGGCAGCGGGGTCTCGTCGTCCGCCGGGGCCAGCACGGAGACCTGGTGGCCGCGCCGGATCAGATGGTCGGCCAGATCGCGGATATGGAACTGGACGCCGCCTGGGACATCCCAGGAGTACGGGCAGACGATCCCGATCCTCAAGGCTTCTCCATTCCAGGACTGCCGGGACTTCCGGGACTTCCGGGAGTTCCAGGACTTCCGGGACCGCGATCCAGATCCGCGAGCCACAGCCGCTGGAGCATGTGCCAGTCCTCCGGGTGCTCGGCGATCCCCGAGGCGAAGGCGTCGGCGACTTCCTGGGTCATGACGGCGGTCCGCTCCGCGCGGTTCCCGTCCCCGGGCACCTCGACCGGCGGATGCACCCGCCCGCGCATCACCGGCGACTCGTCGTACCAGAGGGTCACCGGCAGCAGCAGGGCACCGGTCTGGAGGGCGAGCGCGGCGGGCCCGGCGGGCATCTTCGCCCGCTCGCCGAAGAACGACACCTCCACGCCCGAGGCCGACAGATCGCGGTCGGCGACCAGGCACACCAGACCGCCCGAGCGCAGCCGCCGGGACAGCGTCCCGAAGGCGCTCCCGCCCTGGTGCGGCAGCACCTCCATGCCCAGCCCCTCGCGGTAGGCCACGAACCGGTCGTACAGCGACTCCGGCTTCAGCCGCTCGGCGACCGTGGTGAAGGGCACCCCCAGATGTGTGGTCACCCAGGCCCCGGCGAGGTCGTAGTTGCCCATATGCGGCAGCGCCAGGACCACGCCCCGGCCCTCGGCGAGACCGTCCACCAGATAGTGCGCGTCCTTGACGTCGAAGCCGCTCTCTATGCGCTCGGGGCTCCAGGCCGGAAGCCGGAAGGACTCCATCCAGTAGCGCAGATACGAGCGCATGCCCGTCCGCGACAGCTCGGCCAGCCGCCGGGGCGAGGCGTCCGGCACCACCCGCGCCAGATTGGCCTCCAGCCGCAGCACGCCCTTACCGCGCCGCTTCCAGGTCTCGTCTGCGATGCGCTGCCCGAGGCGCACGGCGACCGGCTCCGGGAGCTTCTTGACCGCGCTCCAGCCGAGCCCGTACAGCGCGTCGGTCAGCCTGTCCTTCACCGCGTCTCGCCCCCCTGGGGCACCGCCCGCTCCTCGGCGTCGGCCTCGGCGGCCTCCCGGCGCACGGTCACCACCCGCTGGACGAGGGTCACCGCGCTGCCGACGGCCACGATCCACAGCGCGATCGGGAGCAGGATGTCGATATGCGGCACGCCGAACTTGTGCAGCCCCGAGAAGCCGCAGGCCACCAGGGAGATCACCAGTCGCTCGGCGCGCTCCACCAGCCCGTTGACGTTCACCGGCAGCCCGATGCTCTCGCCGCGTGCCTTGGTGTACGAGACCACCTGGCCGCTGGCGAGGCAGAAGATCGTCACCGCACACAGCACATTGTCGTCCCCGCTGCCCGCATACCACAACGCCAGACCACCGAAGATCGCGCCGTCGGCCACCCGGTCCAGCGTGGAGTCGAGGAACGCGCCCCAGCGGCTGGAGCGCCCGAGCTGCCGCGCCATATTGCCGTCGACCAGGTCGGAGAAGACGAACAGCGTGATGACGACCGTTCCCCAGAAGAACTCCCCCTGGGGGTAGAAGACCAGTGCGCCCGCGCACACGCCGGCGGTGCCGGTGAGGGTCACCGCGTCGGGGCTGATCCCCAGACGGATGAGCAGGGCGGCGAACGGTGTGAGAACACGCGTGAAGAATGCACGCGCGTACTTGTTCAGCATGGCCTTCCCGGGGGGTCGATACGGGCCGGGTGACCAAGAGGCCACCGGAGCGCCCATCGTAGCCACGCCCCGGAGGGGCGCCGTGCACCTGTCGGACAGCTCCGTGACCGCCCGCGCGCTACGGCCGCATGTGTGACGTATGGACGCACCGTTACAGCGGTGGAAAGCTCGAAGTATCGCAAGGTGTCGACCGGGAGGCGAGACACATGGGCGACAAGACGAGTACACACCCAGGGGCCGCCGGAAGGGCAGCGACGGCCGACCGGCCCAGCTCCCTGCGGAATGTGGTTCTGGTCGGCCACAGTGGGACGGGAAAGACGACGCTGGTGGAGGCCCTCGCACTGGCGACCGGCGCGGTCAACCGGGCGGGCAGAGTCGAGAACGGCGGCTGCCTCTCCGACTACGACGAAATCGAGCACCGGCAGCAACGTTCGATTCAGCTCTCCCTGGTCCCCGTCGAATGGGGCGGGATGAAGATCAATCTCCTGGACACCCCCGGCTATGCCGATTTCGTCGGGGAACTCAGGGCCGGTCTGCGAGCGGCGGACGCGGCCCTTTTCGTTGTCTCGGCCGCCCAGGACGCCCTGGGCATCACCGGGGCCACCCGCATGATCTGGGACGAGTGCGCCGCCGTCGGCATGCCGCGCGCCATCGTGATCACCCATCTGGAAGCGGCCCGCGCCAGCTTCGAGGAGATGACCGAGCTGTGCCGGGACAGCTTCGGCGGCGACGACCCCGACGCCGTACTGCCGCTGTACCTGCCGCTGCGGGGCGAGCCGGGACCCGACGGGCACGCCCCGGTGACCGGCCTCATCGGGCTGCTCACCCAGCGGGTCTTCGACTACTCCTCGGGGACGCGCGCCGAATCGCCGCCCCGGGAGGACCAGCTTCCACTGGTCGAGGAGGCCCGCGGCCGGCTCATCGAGGGGATCATCGCCGAGAGCGAGGACGAGACCCTCATGGACCGCTATCTCGGCGGCGAGGAGATCGACGTCAAGACGCTGATCGAGGACCTGGAGAAGGCCGTCGCACGCGGCAGCTTCCACCCCGTACTGGCGGCGGCGCCCGCCGTCGAGGGGTCCAAGCAGGGCCTGGGCACCGTCGAGCTGCTGGACCTGGTGACCGGGGGCTTCCCGTGCCCGCTGGAGCGCGAGACGCCCGCCGTCACCACCCCGCAGGGCGCCGCACACCCGCCGCTGAGCTGCGATCCGGACGGTCCGCTGGCCGCCGAGGTGGTCAAGACCTCCTCCGATCCGTACGTCGGCCGGATCTCCCTGGTGCGGGTCTTCTCCGGCACCCTCCGCCCCGACGAGACCGTCCATGTCTCCGGCCACGGCATGGAGGACCGCGGCCATGAGGACCACGACGTGGACGAGCGGGTCGGCGCCCTGTCCGCGCCCTTCGGCAAGCAGCAGCGCACCCTCGCCCAGGCCATCGCGGGCGATCTGGCGTGCGTGGCCAAGCTGACCCGCGCCGAGACCGGCGACACCCTCTCGGCCAAGGACCAGCCGCTCCTCATGGAGCCCTGGCAGATGCCCGATCCGCTGCTGCCCGTCGCCATCCGGGCACACAGCAAACCGGACGAGGACAAGCTGTCGCTCGGCCTGTCCCGGCTGGTCGCCGAGGACCCGACGATGCGCCTGGAGCAGAACCCGGACACCCACCAGGTGGTGCTGTGGTGCCTGGGCGAGGCGCATATGGACGTCGCGCTGGAACGGCTGCGCAGCCGGTACGGAGTCCAGGTGGACGCGGTGCCGTACAAGGTCTCGCTGCGTGAGACCTTCGCGGGCAAGTCGGCCGGGCGCGGCCGCCATGTCAAACAGTCCGGAGGCCATGGCCAGTACGCGATCTGCGAGATCGAGGTGGAGCCGCTGCCGGAGGGCTCGGGCATCGAGTTCGTGGACAAGGTCGTCGGCGGCGCGGTGCCCCGGCAGTTCATCCCGTCCGTCGAGAAGGGCGTGCGCGGCCAGGCGGCGCGCGGCGTCGCGGCCGGCTACCCCCTGGTCGACGTGCGGGTCACGCTGCTGGACGGCAAGGCACACTCGGTGGACTCCTCCGACGCCGCCTTCCAGACGGCGGGCGCGCTCGCGCTGCGCGAGGCGGCCGCCGACGCCCGGATCGACCTGCTGGAACCGGTGGTCGAACTGGGCGTGCTGGTCCCGGACGACTATGTCGGTGCCGTCATGAGCGATCTGTCCGGCCGGCGCGGCCGGGTCGTCGGCACCGAACAGTCGGGCGGTGGACAGACCCTGATCAAGGCGGATGTGCCGGAGATCGAAATTGGCCGGTACGCGGTCGATCTGCGATCGCTGTCGCACGGCACCGGACGGTTCAGCCGCTGCTACGCCCGGCATGAGGCGATGCCCCATCAGTTGGCCGAGCAGATGCGCGAACAGGTCTCCGCCGAGGCGTAGTTCACGGCCCGCCCGTGGCGTATCTCACGGTCGGTCCAGGGCGTATTTCACGGCCCGCCCGCCCCCACCGCGCCGGGGCGGGCGGGCCTTTGCCATCCGTCGCCCAGCGGCGGGCCTGCGGCCGGTCTTCTCCACCAGGGTTTTCCACAGGCCGCACACGCACTGGCGACAGGTGGTGCACACCCCGGATACGCTGAGGTCGCAGCGCAAGAGCGTGCCGTATTGGGGGCGTTGGTGACGGACGGATTCGACTTCAGTCCCGGGGCGCAGGTTCCCCTGTCGGGAGCGGCGGGACAGACGGCAGCGACCCAGGCACTCGCCTCGGCCGCCTACCGCGACGACCCCGTGGCAAAGTTGCTCGACGCCAATTCGGAGTGGACGGTCTCCGAGGTCAAGGCACCGAGAATGTCGCTCTTCGAGCCGAATCTGGGCGAGGCGTTCGCGCGCGCCGTCCAGATGAGAATGCTCGGCGGCGGCCGGGGCCAGGTGATCCAGTCCTTCGGCACGGAGCCCCAGACGGTCGTCGAGCACTGTCTGGCCGCCAACCGCATCCGCAAGACCCGTGACGCCCGGCTCACCGCCGTCATGGTGATCTTCGGGGTGCTGTTCCTGCCGGGGACACTGCTCTGGCTCGGCGTCTTCCAACTGCGCCGCTCGATCGCCGGGGCCCAGGACAAGCGGATGGGGGCACTGGGCACCGCGCTGCTGGTGGCGCTCGGCGTGATGGTCCTCATCTTCCTGATCAAGCTGCCCTTCAGCGGCTTCTGGGGGATATATCTGCGCGGCGTCGTGGTCGCCCCCGTGATCGGCTGGTACATCGCCAAGCAGATCTGTGAGCGCACCGCCAAGGAGCTCCGGGACTCCTGGGGCGGGTTGCTCTCCGGCGGCGGCGTCGGCGCCAAGGTGCCCGAGACGGTGCCCAACCACCCGGGCCAGACCGCCGCCGAGGAGCTGCGCAAGGCGCTCCACAAGCTCACCGCCGAGCAGCACAGCAATGTGGTCTTCTACGCCGGCCCCAAGGGCATATTGGGCATGGGCACCCGCTGGGGAAGCTGGCAGCTTGCCGAGGACCTGGTCTCGGCCGACCCCGGCAAGGAGATCGACCCCTTCCGTAGCTGGGACGTCATACGGGCGATCCATGACCAGTTGCGCATGCTGGAGCGCACCCCGCTGCACACCGGCGGCTTCCCCAAGCCCTCCGTGCGCCACTGGGTGGTCTCTCCGATCGGCGAAGGAGCCAAGGCCGTCGAGCGCGGCGGCACCTCCGAGGAGGAGGGCTTCCAGATAAAGGGCGTCGAGCTCCAGCGGATCTGCGACAAGCAGCAGTTCGGCGCCGGTGACCGGCACTACCTGGGTGTGCAGTTCGTGCTCTGGGACGGCCAGTTGGTGATCACCCTGATGATCACGGTGACCCTGCTGCACAAGACGCTGCGGATCGAGGTCACCGGGCATGCGCTGGGGCCGATCCATCCGCTGTTCCACAACAAGCCGTCGGCGCCCAGCAAGACGGTCTCCAAGACCTTCCGGTTCTGGGAGACCAAGTCCATCCCGCTGCCGCTGGTGAACGCGAAGGAGGTCGTGCGGCTGACCGCGCGCGCCCCCTTCACCTGGTATCCGCCGATACTGGACTACCTCGGGGGCAAGCTGGTCCTGCCCGAGCCGTTCGGTCTGCGGCACGCCTGGGCGGACAAGCCCTGGCGGCACCGCTTCATGGCGGACGACGCGCTGCGCACCGCCACCCCGGTGCTGCGAGTGGTCCATGAGGCGGCCCTCGGGGTGCTCAAGCACCACGGCGTGGACACCGAGCGCTTCGGCAACCGCTCGCTGGCCCTCAGCGGCCAGATCCAGGAGGCGGCCCCGAAGAAGGCCGACCTGTACGACGCGTAAGCCGCCGTACGCACCGTATGAGGAAGGCCCCGGCCGCGTGGCCGGGGCCTTCCTCAAACGCATGCGGCTCGGTGGCTATCCCTGGGCCCGCGGCCAGGCTTCGGCCAGCAACTGGCGGGTGTCGGCGAGGAGTTGCGGCAGCACCTTGGTGCTGCCGATGACCGGCATGAAGTTGGTGTCCCCACCCCAGCGCGGCACCACATGCTGATGCAGATGCGCCGCGATCCCGGCTCCGGCGACGGTGCCCTGGTTCATGCCGATGTTGAAACCGTGCGCACCCGAGGCGGTACGGAGCGCGGTCATGGCGGCCTTGGTGTACTCCGCCAACTCGATCGTCTCCTCGGCCGAGAGCTCGGTGTAGTCGGCGATGTGCCGGAACGGGACGACCATGAGATGGCCACCGGTGTACGGGTACAAATTGAGCACGGCGTACACGGAGGCGCCTCGAGCGATGATCAAGCCGTCCTCGTCCGACTTCTCCGGAATGGAGCAGAACGGACAGCCATCGCCCGCGCCCGGGCCGGTCGGCTTGTTCTCCCCCTGGATGTAGGCCATCCGATGGGGCGTCCACAGGCGCTGGAACGCGTCAGGCGTCCCCACTCCGATCTGCTGTTCCGGCTCACTCGTCATGCGGGCCAGCATATTCGCCCGGCCGGGGTGAGGAAGAGCCGAGGGGCGGCCCTGGTCAGGGCCGCCCCTCGGAATCCCGGCCTCCGTGGGAGACCGCGGTGGATCAGACCTGGATCCGGCGCTCCACGGCGTCGGCGATCTCGGCCAGCGCCTCGTCGATCGGGATGCCGTTCTTCTGCGAGCCGTCGCGGTAGCGGAAGCTCACGGCGTCGTTGGCCACGTCCTCGTCACCGACGATCACCATGAACGGGATCTTGGACTTCTGCGCGTTCCTGATCTTCTTCTGCATCCGGTCCGAGGACGAGTCCACCTCCATCCGCAGGCCCTTCGCCTTGGCCTGCGCGGCGAACTGCTCCAGGTACGGCACATGGCCGTCGCCGATCGGGATGCCGACCGCCTGCACCGGGGCCAGCCACGCCGGGAAGGCGCCCGCGTAGTGCTCCAGCAGCACCGCGAAGAAGCGCTCGATCGAGCCGAACAGCGCCCGGTGGATCATGACGGGCTGCTGACGGGAGCCATCGGCCGCGGTGTATTCCAACTCGAACCGCTCGGGCTGGTTGAAGTCGACCTGGATGGTCGACATCTGCCAGGTACGGCCGATCGCGTCCCGGGCCTGGACCGAGATCTTCGGGCCGTAGAAGGCCGCGCCGCCCGGGTCCATGACCAGCTCCAGGCCCTGCTTCTCGGCCGCCTTGCGCAGCTCCTCGGTGGCCTCTTCCCACTGCTCCGGCCCACCGATGAACTTGTCGGAATCGTCCCGGGTGGACAGCTCCAGATAGAAGTCGTTCAGGCCGTAGTCGCGGAGCAGGTCCAGCACGAAGGTGAGCAGATTGTCCAGCTCATCGGCCATCTGCTCCTTGGTGCAGTAGATGTGCGAATCGTCCTGGGTGAAGCCCCGGGCCCGGGTCAGACCGTGGACGACGCCGGACTTCTCGTACCGGTAGACCGTGCCGAACTCGAAGAGCCGCAGCGGCAGCTCGCGATACGACCGCCCGCGCGCCCTGAAGATCAGGTTGTGCATCGGGCAGTTCATGGCCTTGAGGTAGTAGTCCTGGCCCTCGAACTCCATGGGCGGGAACATGCCGTCCATGTAGTGCGGCAGATGGCCGGAGGTCTCGAAGAGCTTGGCCTTGGTGATGTGCGGGGTGTTGACGAACTCGTACCCCGACTCCTCGTGCCGCTTCCGCGAGTACTCCTCCATCTCCTTGCGGATCACGCCACCCTTGGGGTGGAACACCGCGAGGCCCGAGCCCAGCTCGTCGGGGAAGGAGAACAGGTCAAGCTCGGCGCCCAGCTTGCGGTGGTCGCGCTTCTCGGCCTCGGCGAGGAAGTCCAGGTACGCCTTCAGTTCGTCCTTGGTCGGCCAGGCGGTGCCGTAGATCCGCTGGAGCTGGGGGTTCTTCTCGCTGCCCCGCCAGTACGCGGCGGCGCTGCGCATCAGCTTGAAGGCCGGGATGTTCCGGGTGGTCGGCAGGTGCGGACCGCGGCACAGGTCCTTCCAGCACAGCTCGCCGGACTTGGCGTCGAGGTTGTCGTAGATGGTCAGCTCGCCCGCGCCGACCTCGGCCGACGCGCCCTCGGCGGCGTCCGCGGCCGACCCCTTGAGCCCGATCAGCTCCAGCTTGTACGGCTCGGCGGACAGCTCCTCGCGCGCCTCGTCATCGGTGACCACGCGGCGGGAGAACCGCTGCCCCCTCTTCTGGATCTCCTGCATCTTCTTCTCGATGCGCTTGAGATCGTCCGGGTGGAACGGGGTCTCGACGTCGAAGTCGTAGTAGAAGCCGTCCTTGATCGGCGGGCCGATGCCCAGCTTCGCGTCGGGGAACAGCTCCTGCACCGCCTGGGCCATGACATGCGCGGTGGAGTGGCGCAGGATGTCCAGGCCGTCCTTGCTGGTGATCTCCACGGGCTCGATCTCGTCGCCCTCGGCCGGCTGGTACGCCAGGTCCTTGAGCTGCCCGGCCACGCGTACGGCGACGATCGAGCGGTCGCCGGAGAAGAGGTCCGCCGTCGTAGTGCCCGTGGCCACCACGCGTTCTTCCCGCTCGGAATCGCGTTGGATGATCACACGGACGTCTGACACCGGTCTCTCCTGACTGATGGATGGCTCACCGCTTCGAATGCGGCGCAGCGTGAATCGTACCGAGCCGACGGGTGGGACCGCGAAACGGTTGTGCACGCCGTCACCGCGCGGGACGACCACCATCACGGACGGGGACGACTACCGTCACGGCCGGGGCGTCCGGTCAGGGGCCGCCGCATGCCTCCTCGAAGAAGTCCAGGTTCTCCTGGAGCGATTTGACCAGCCGGTCCCGCTCGGCCTCGTCCACCTGGACCGGGGTGACGCCGGTGGCCCCGCTGAGCCGCCGGAAGCCGCCCCGGCTCTCCAGCCGCCCCCGCACCCGGATCGGCAGCCCCACCAGATGGGCGTGGCCGGCGATCCGGTAGTCCTCCTCGTCCAGGGTGATCCGCACCTGTGCGACATCGGCCCCGGAGAGCACCCGCAGCCGCACCGTCCCGGGACCGCCGGGGCCGGTACGGCGCAGCCGGACCACCGCACCGGTGAGGCATACGGGCACCGACGGCTCGTCCCGGACATAGCGGGCGCCCGCCTCCCGCAGCCCCGGCAGATCGCCGGGCGAGAACTCCACCGGATCGGGCCGGGCGGCGAACCCCGGCGGCGGACCGGCGGCCGGTGACCACTCCAGCGCCACCCGCGCCCCCTCCGTGCCCTGGACCAGCGCGACCACCGCCTCGGTCAGCTCCCGGCAGGCCCCGGCCGCGACCGCCGCGTCGTACGCCTCCATGCCGCCGGTCGTCCGGTGGTAGTCGGCGGCGTCACGGAGGGCGTACAGCGCGCGCAGCAGGGTGACGGCGGTGGCGCGGCCGTCCTCCTCCACGGGCACGAAGACGGTCAGCTCACGGCCGCCGGAATCGGCGCCCGGGGGCCCGGTCAGCACCCGCTCCAGGGACGCCTCGGCGGCGCGGCGGTGCCGGGCGCCGTAGTAGCCCGCCCGGCCCCGGG
>NZ_JAHLEM010000261.1 GCF_018883605.1 Streptomyces niphimycinicus
CGGCCCTGACGGCTCGCCAGCAGCCGCGCCGCGTCCCGGGTCGGGGCGTCGCCCGCGTCGCCGCCGCCCGCGATCACGATGTCGCAGGCCCCGGCCGCCAGCAGCGCCCGGCCGACCTCCACCGCCTGGAGACCGGCGGCCGGTCCGCTGATCAGGGTGACCATCGGGCCGGTGACACCGGCGGCCCGGCACACCAGGGTCGCGGCGAGCTGCGGCCCGTGGTCCAGCGACATCGACGGGGTGATCCGCGTCGGGTCGGCGGACAGATGCGGGCACAGCGTCTCGGCCATCGCGCTCAAGCCCCCGACGGCCGTGCCCATGACCACCGCCACCCGGCGGCCGGCGAGCGGCCCTTCGGCGGGGAGCGGCACGGGCAGGCCCGCGTCGGCCATCGCCTGCGCCGCCGCGCCGAACCCGAGCTGCGCCGAGCGGCTGAGGTACTGGTAGCCCGCCGCCGCGTCGATATGGTCCAGCACCGAGTAGGGCCGGGTCCGACCGGGTGCGGCGTTGGGACCGTAGGCGGCCTCCAGGGCGTCCGGGCCGTCGCCGAGCCTGCTCACCGCGCCGGTCCCGGTCACCACCACGTCGGCGACGGGCTCGAAGGCGTCGGGGGCGGGCTCCAACGGGTCCGGCGCGGCCTGGGCGCAGTCCTGTGGGCGGAACGCCAGGACGGCGTTGGTGCCGCCGCCGCCCAGCGAGTTGGACACCGCCGCGCGGATCCGCTGCGGGCGGCCGCGCAGCGGGACGTAGTCCAAGGTGAGCGCGGGGTCGATCCGGTCGAGCTTGGCCGTGGGGTGCACCCACTGCTCGGTGAGGCAGTACACGGTCGCGATCGCCTCGATGATCGGGGACGCGGCGGCCAGATGCCCGACGATCGACTTGGTGCTGCTGATCGCGACCTGGCCCGCCCGGTCGCCGAAGACCAGCCTGGCCGAGGCGGTCTCCAGCCGGTCGATCAACGGTGTCCCGGTGCCATGCGCGTTGAAGTAGTCGACCTCCTCCGGCGAGATGCCGGCGTCGGCCAGGGCCAGCCGGACCGCCTCGGCGTTGGACGCGCCGTCCTCCGGCGGGATGATCGCATGCGGGTTGTCGTCGCAGGTGATGGCCCAGCCCGCGAGCCCGGCCAGCGGGGTGCCGCCGCGCGCGGCCGTATCGGCGGCGCGCTCCAGGACCAGCGCCCCGGCCCCGTCCCCGAGGACGCTGCCGTCCCGGTCGGCGTGGAAGGGGCGCAGGTCGTGGCCCACGAACCCGGCGCGCTCGGCCCCCCAGTAGGAGGTGGCCTTGAGGTGGTCGGCGCCGACCACCACGGCCCGGTCCACGGTGCCCTGACGCAGCGCCAGCAGGGCCATCGCGGTCGCGGTGGTGCCGGACGCGCACGCGTTCGTCACCGCGTAGCGGGGGCCCTCGATGCCGAGCCGGTGCGCCAGCACATCGGCGAGCACCCCGATCGGGAACCGCACCATCGCCTCGGCGAGTTCGTCGTCCACCTGCGGGTCGGCCCCGGCCGCCAGTGCCCGGCGGGCGGCCAGGAAGTCCTCCCAGCGGTCCTCCAGCGCCCGGTTGTCACCGCCGGTCGTGCCCACGTACAGGCCGGTGACGCCGGGCGCGGGCCCGCCCGCCTGGGCGAGCGCCTCGCGGGCGGCGTCCACCGCCATGTCCGACAGCCGCCAGGGGCCCGTCCGGCGTGGGTCCTCGATCTGGGCCGAGCGGTTCTTGCCGCGCGCGACCGCGATGCCGCGCAGCTCGTGCAGGCCCGACTCGCCCTTGCGCAGCGCCTCGAACAGCGCGGTGCAGCCGTCGCCGAATACGGTGACGGCGCCCATGCCCGTGATGACCACCGGGAAGCTCACGCCTGTCGCCCCCCGTCAATCCCGGGCGGCGGCGGTCTGCGCCGCGCGCTCGTCCACGTAGGCGGCGAGCGTGTCGAGCGAGTCGACCAGCTCGACGCTGAGGTCCTCGTCCTGGATCTGTATGCCGAACTCGTTCTCCACCCAGATGAGGAACTCCAGCCCCATCACCGAGTCGATGCCGACCGCCTCGCGCAGGCCGGTGTCGGGCACCGCCTCGGGGGCGAGGTCCAGCCGCAGTGATTCCACCAGCACGCGGCGCAGACGGTCCTTGGTGTCGTTCATCAGACCTCCGTACGTTGTCGGGCGGCCCGGGAGGGCCGGATGTTGTGCCAGTCGTGGCTCGAAGGAGTGGCCGCGGTCGCCGGATCGGTCGCTTTCACCGGGTTGGTCGCCGTCACCGGATCGGTCGCCGTCTCACAGGTAGCCCATGGCGCCGAGCGCCTTGGCGGTCAGGTCCTCCTCGCTCAGCCGCGCCGTCTCCTCGGCGCTCCCGGACGCCACCGCGGAGGCGGTCTCCCCGGGGGCGAGGAAGGCGCGTCCACCGTCGGCGCCGTCCCGGCCGTCCCGGCCGTCCCACTGGAGCGGGCGGCCGTGGACGGCGGCCGGGAAGGTCAGACCGGCCTCCGCCAGCAGCGTGGGCATCAGATCGGCGAGTGCGACGGGGGCGGTGCGGCGGCCCGGCGCAAGGCTCGTCCCGCGCAGCGCCCACATCCCCAGATAGCGGTGCATGCCGGTCTGTTCGCTGGGCCGCCACAGCGGGCCGCTGATCGCCGGGCTCGCCAGCACGCCCTCGTCGGCGGGGATGAGCAGCAGATCGGGGGCCGCGTGCGTCATCGGGCCCGGGTAGGCGTCCGCGCGCGGCAGCGCGGCGGCGAAGACCGGCTCGCCGGTGTCGGGGGCGCGCAGCCCCAGCAGCAGCTCGGCGGCCTCGGCCAGGACGGGGCCCGGGTCGGTCACCATGCCGTCGCGCTGGCGGCCCGCGAGGTTGACGTTGACCGCGTAGCAGCCGGGCGTGGGCATATAGGCGCGGGTGCGGGTGAAGTCCACCTCGCGGCCGTCGGCCCGGAACCAGTCGGCGAGGCCGTCACCCGCGGCGGGCGGGGTGGCGGCGGGCCGGGTGGCCAGCAGCCCGGCCTCGGCGAGCACGGCGTTGACGGCGACGTTGTAGCGGCCCGGCCCGAACCCGTGGTCCGACAGCAGCATGACGGGCGTCTCGTCGCCCACCGCGTCGAGGATCTCGCCGAACACCTCGTCGATCGCGATGTAGGTGGCGCGGATCGCGTCGGCCCACTCCTGGCGGTCGGGGAGGGTGTGACGGTCGTGGCAGGCGTCGGCGAAGTGCCAGTAGTGGTGGCAGATGCGGTCGATCTCGGTGATGACCGCCATGAAGACGTCGACCGGGCGCTCACGCAGCACGTACTGGATCGTCCGGCCGCGCGCCCTGACATGCTCGACAGCCGCCTCCGCGTAGGACAGGTCGCCCCGGAACATCGCGGCGATATCGGCCTTGAAGCCCGCGCCCGCCCGGGCCAGCTCCCCCAGCAGGCCCGGCGGTTCGCTGTAGCGCAGGGTCCGCGCCAGCGGCCAGGTGAGCTGGTAGCCGGGGACCTCGCGGGGCGGGTGGGACATCGGCACATTGACCAGCCCGACGCTCCAGCCCTGCCGGGCGAACCACTCCCAGGCGGTGTCGCAGCCGTAGTCGCCGGTGCCGACCAGACGGTCCCCGTAGACCGGGTCCTGGGTGTCGAAGAATTGGTAGATGCCGTGGCCGCCGGGGCGGCGCGCGGTGACGAACGTACTCCAGCCGGGCGCGGTGTGCGCCGGCCAGGTGGTGGTGGTCGGGCCGTGTGCGCTGTCGGCGAGGAGCCTGCCGAGCACCGGCAGCGCGCCCTCGGCGACCAGCGGCTCGATCAGATCGAGGCTGCCCCCGTCGATGCCGAGCACGACGGCCTTGGGTGGTGCGGTATGCGGCATGGTCGGTCCCCCCTGCTCACCGCTTATGGAGCCACGGTATGCAGGCCGACAACTAAAGTCAAACATCCGCATTGACTTTGGTCATCACGCTCGCAATCATCGAGGTCATGAGCGCTACCTCCGCTGTCGTCTTCGACCTGGACGGCGTCCTGCTCGACACCACCGAAAACATGCGCCGCGCCTTCGCCGCCACCTGGCGGGCCGCCGGACGGCCGGGCGATCCGCCGTTCACCACATTCCTGGCCCATATGGGCGCGCCGCTGCCCCGGATCCTCGAAGCCCTCGGCCTGCCCGCCGAGTTGGCGGCGGTCTACGCGGCCGAGAGCACCCGCCATATCGAGCTGGTCACCGCGCACCCGGGCATCCCGGTGGTGCTGGCCTCGCTCGCCTCGGCCGGGGTGCCGACCGCCGTCGCGACCGGCAAGACCTACGAACGCGCCATGCAGGCGCTCACCGCGGCCGGGATCGCCCACGGCCTGGACGTCGTGATCGGCAGCGACCAGGTGACGCGGCCCAAGCCCGATCCGGAGATCGTGCTGACCGCGCTCGCCGCACTGCCCGACGCCCCCGGCGCGGCACGGGCGTTCTTCGTCGGCGACAGCGTGCTGGACATGCGCTCCGGCCGGGCCGCGGGCGCCACCGTGGTCGCGGCGGGCTGGGGACAGACCGCCCCGGAGACGCTGCGCGCCGAAGGCCCCGACCACTACGCGGGGACCGCCCTCGACCTGCTCGCGGTGTTCGGCCTGCCCTCCCCCGTACGGGAGACGTCTACGGGAGCCCACGATGTCTGAGCCGCTGCTGCTCAGCGGCCCGGATCCGGCTCAACTCGGCCGGCGCCGCCCGGAGATCGCGCCGCCGGCCACGATCGAGGGCCGATGCGCCGGGTCGTGGTGAGCCCGCATCCCGATGACGCCGTGTGGTCCTGCGGCGGGATGTTCGGCGCGTGGGCGGCAGGCGCGGACGCTCTCACCGTGGTCACGGTCTTCGACGGCGGCCCCGCGGCCGCCGTCCGCCGGGCCGAGGACGCCGCCGCGCTGGCCGCTTGGCCCCTCCGGGCGGTCGGCCTCGGCTTCCCCGACGCCGTGCACCGCGAGGACCGCTACCCGGGGCCGCTGTCGCGCCGCCGCGCCGTACACCCCGACGACGCGGGGACGGCCGAGGCGGTCGCGGCAACGCTCGGCCCGTATCTGCGCGAGGCCGACCTGCTGCTGCTTCCGCTGGCCGGACGCACCCATGTGGACCATGTCATCGCGCGTGTCGCCGCCGAGCGCGCGGCGGCCGGGACCGGCGTCCAGGTCGCGTACTACGCCGAGTTCCCCTATCGGCCGCCCCCGGCGGGCGGTCCCCGTATGGAGGTCACCGAGCACCGGGCCGACTTCTCCGCCTGGCTGCGCGGTGCCCTCGCCTACCGCTCCCAGGTGACGGAGATGTTCGGCGGGCCGCTGCGGTTCGGCCGGGCGCTGGCCGGGCACGCCCGCACCCCGGCGGTGTGGCGGGAGCACCGCCTGGCCACCTAAAGTGGCGGAGTTAGCCGCTCCCACCGCGTTCGAACGCGAAGTAGGAGAGTCACCGCAGCGCTATCAGCACCGGGTGCGTGACGAGAAGCTCGTGCGTTGAACTTGTTCAGGGCCATTGGTGGCTGGTCACCAGCCGCTGACGCGGTTCCAGACGGCTTGGACGGCGGATGCGTCCGTCGCTGAACGGCCGCTGTCGATGACGTGGTAGCCGCGGTGCTGTGCGGCCGTGGCGCAGGCGTGGTTGGGCAGGACGCGCAGACGGGTGCCCATGGGCAGGTCGGGCAGGGTGGCGCCGTCGCGGGCGGTGATGGTGCCGTGTTCCTGGCTCACGGCGCTCATCACCAGGCCGGGGCTGAGGCGTCCCTCCAGGTCGGTGACCAGGCCGTATCCCTGGTCCTGGGGCTGAGCCGCCGTGCCGCGGCGGTCGCGGGACATCGCCATCCAGCCGCCGTCGGTGACGATCCAGCCGCACTCGGGGCGATGTCCGATGACGGTGACGACGACCGACAGCGCGAGGTCGTCGATCCGGACCTGTACGGGGCCGTCTCGCCGCTCGGCGTCATCGCCACCGAGACCGCATGGCGGGACGGCGACGGCGGGCAGCGCGACCTGCTCACCGTGCTGGACCGTAACCGCCGGCAGTCGGCCCGGGGAGGGTGAAATTCCCTGGCGAGGTGGCCGGAAGAGACGGAGACTCGCCCCATGGTTGACATGGGGTCGTTCCGGGACGCGGTCACCACGTGGGCGGCCGGCGGCCCCGGCGGCCCCACGCGCGAGTTGGCCGCCCGGCTGCCCTGTCCGGGCGGCCGTCCTGCTCGAAGGGCCGAGGGCGGTGCGATGAGCGTCGGGCGCTTCGCCCATCTCCTCGGACCACCCGGCCTGGGGCTCCGCCTCACGGGACTGTGCGACGAGGCGGAGCGCCGCTACTACACCCGCGGCTTGGAGCGGGCCAGTGCGGCACAGCAGGAGTTCTTCGTCTGCGCGGCGGACCTGGAAGACGAGCTCATCCGCGCGCTGGGCGTGACACGGGTGGAGGAGCTCGTCCGGGCGGAGGGCGATCTGCGCGCCCTCCAGACGTTCCTGCGCCAGCCCGCACAGCGGGGCCGCACCTCACAGCAGCAGTTGCGGCGTTTCCTCGGCACGAAGAAGGGGCGCAAGATCCGCTACGGCCACGTCCTGGTCGAGGCCCTCGACCCCGACCGCGTACCCGCCCCGCTCGACGGCCTGCTCACCAGCCTCTGACCACCGGAGGCTCAATGAGTGCTCGTGAGTTCAGCCCATGGCGGTTTGCCCGGATATTCACACGGTGGCCGACGGGACGTCACGACGCGACGTCCACCAGGACCTTGCCGACCGCACCGCTCTCCACCGCTCGGTGCGCGTCGGCGGTGCGGGCGGGCGGAAAGCGGACCAGCGGCAGTCCGTGCTCCTCCCTCTCGGTGTCACCTGCTTGACAGGTAGCCGGTACCGGGACGCATGCAGGCAACAAGAGGATCAGGGGCCGATGCGGCCCTTGCTGCGCATGGCGGCGCGGACGCGTTCCTCGGCGAGGCCGCGGCCCGCGATATGCGGGGTGCTGGCGCGGCGCCGGGCTTCTTCGAGAACGGTGACGGCGTTGGTGCGCAGCCGCTTGGAGATCGTCTCGAAGATGGTGGAGGTCTCGGGCCGGAATCCGGAGTAGCGGGCGTCCATCGCGAAGGCGGCGGCGACAACGCCACCGGCGTTGGCCACGAAGTCGGGCAGGAGGGAGATGCCACGTTCCGCGAGGATGGACTGTGCCCGTGGTGAGGTGGGCAGATTGGCGCCTTCCACCACCAGCTTGGCCTTGATCCGGTGGGCGGTTGTGTCGTCGATGACATCCTGCAGGGCCGCCGGGACCAGGATGTCGCAGTCGACGGCGAGTTCCTGGCCGGGTGGTATGACGACGCCCTGGTGGTGGCGGGTGACGAAGGCGTCACCGTGCTCTTGCCTCGCGGCGTGCAGTGCGGCCACGTCCAGTCCGGCGGGGTCGTGGAGGGCTCCCTGCGCGGTGGATACGGCGACGACGGTGGCGCCGAGTTCGGCGAACCGCCCGGCGGCGGCGTGGCCGACCGCCCCGAATCCCTGGATGGCGACCCTGGCGCCGCCGAGTGGTAGCCGAAGGTGCTGAGCGGCCGCGTCCGCGGCCTCGGCCACTCCATAGCCGGTGACACCGAGCTCGTCGTAGGCCACTCCCCCGAGGTGGCCCGGGGTGCCGACGGCCGCGCCGCGGTCGCCGAGTTCGTCCTGGACGATGGCCGCGTCGTTCTCGGTCAGCCCCATGTCGAGACCCATGACGTATTCGCGGGGCACCTCGTTGGACAGGGCGCGGGCGAAGGCGCGCAGGATCGCTTCCTTGTCGGGTGAGGCCGGGTCCGCCACGATGCCGGCTTTCGCGCCACCGTAGAAGAGGTCGACACTGGCCCACTTCCACGTCATGACACGGGCCAGGCGGGCGACCTCACCGACCGAGACGGCCGGGCTCATACGGGTGCCGCCCTTGCCCATGCCGCGGGCGGTGTTGTCGATGACCAGGACGCCCTTCATGCCGGTGCGTCGGTGGGAGACGACGACGATCTTTTCGGGTCCCCAGTCGTCCACGAGGGACAGTGCGTCAGTCACAGTGCGGGTTCCTTGTCTGCGGAAGGAAAGGGCCGGTTGGTCAGGATCGCGGGGGCAGGGCACGGGCCATGAGTTCGGCGAGGTGGGTGCCCGTGCGGTCGGTCCGCTGGGTGATCTGGGTGCGGCAGCTGAAGCCGTCCGCGAGGACGACGGTGTCCGGCGCGGCGGCTCGAACCGCGGGCAGCAGGACCTGTTCACCGGCCGCGACGGATACGTCGTAGTGGCCACGTTCGAAGCCGAAGTTTCCCGCCAGTCCGCAGCAGCCGGAGTTGAGGATGGCGTTGTCGACCCCCATAACGTCCAGGAGTTCGCTGTCGGCGGTGAAGCCGCTGGTGGCGTGCTGGTGGCAGTGGGTCTGACTGATGGAGCGGGCGTCGATGTGCGGAGGCCGCCAGCCCTCGGTGTGATGGACGAGGAGTTCGGCGAGGGTGCGGGTGGAACGGGCGAGCGCAGATGCGTCGGTGTCACCGTCCAGGAGCTCGGGCAGATCGGTTCTCAACGTCGCGGTGCAGCTCGGTTCCAGACCCACGACCGGCATGCCCGCGCGGATGGCCGGTGCGAGCGCGGTGGCGGTGCGGCGGGCGATTCGGCGGGCGATGCCGAGCTGTCCGGTGGTGATCCAGGTGAGTCCGCAGCACTGGGTGCCGGCCGGGACCTGGACTCGGTATCCGGCATGTTCCAGTACCGCCACGCCGGCTTTGAGGACGTCGGGGGTGAAGTGGTTGTTGAAGGAATCCACCCACAGCATGACGGGGCCGCGGTGTCCGTCGCCCTCGGCCGTACGCGTGCGGAACCAGGCCAGGAAGGTCCGATCGGCGAAGCGGGGCACATCACGCTCTTCGGCTATGCCTCCCAGTCGCTTGATCGTCGGCGCGAGGCGCGACGCCGTGAGGGCGTTGACCAGCCGGGGCATGCGGGCGGCCACGCGCGACAGCAGGGGCAGCCAGCCCATGGAGTAGTGGGAGGCGGGCCTGATCCGTCCCCGGTAATGGTGGTGCAGGAACTCCGACTTGTACGTGGCCACGTCCACGCCGACCGGGCAGTCGGCGCCGCATCCCTTGCACGACAGACACAGATCGAGCGCGTCCCGCACTTCGGTGGACCGCCAGCCGTCGGTGATGACCTCGCCCTGGGTCATTTCGTACAGCAGGCGGGCGCGGCCACGGGTGGAGTCCTTCTCGTCGAGGGTGACACGGTAGCTGGGGCACATGACGTCGCCGCGCGGGGCGGCCGTACGGCACTTGCCGACGCCGACGCACCGGCGGGCTGCCTTGGCGAAGTCGCCGTCGTCGGAGTGGAAGGGGAAGACGGTGGTCAGGGGCAGGGGTGTGCGGTGCGGGCTGACCCGCAGATTGCCGTCGACGGGCAGCGGATCGACGATCATTCCGGGGTTCAGGCCGTTGTCGGGATCCCAGACGCCCTTGAACCGCTTGAACAGGGCGATGACGTCCGGGTCGTACATCAGCGGCAGCAGCTCGGAGCGGGCCTGGCCGTCGCCGTGCTCTCCCGAGAGGGAGCCGCCGTGCGCGGCGATCAGTTCGGCGGCTTCGGTGACGAAGGCGCGGAAGCCGGCGGTGCCGTGTTCGGTGGTGAAGTCGAAGTTGATCCGTATGTGCAGGCAGCCCTCCCCGAAGTGCCCGTAGACCGCTCCCCGCAAGTGGTGTCGTGCGAGCAGTTCGGTGAACTGCTGGAGATAGGAGCCCAGTTGGTCGGGAGGAACGGCCGCGTCCTCCCAGCCGGGCCATGCTTCCGATCCATCGGGCAGGCGGGTGGCCAGACCGGCTCCGTCTTCCCGGATCCGCCACAGTTGCCGGGCGCGCACAGGGTCGGTGACGATCTCGCTGCCGGTGAATCCGGCGGTCTGCCCGGCCGCCGCGACAAGTTCCCCGGCACGACTGGGCAGTTCGTCTTCCCGGCCGCCGAGTTCCGCGAAGAGCCATGCCCGGGCCCCGGGCAGGGTGTCGATCGCCCGGCGGGTCTCGGTGCGGGTGACGATGTCGGTCAGGGCGTGGTCGAGCCCTTCCAGTGCCAGGAGCCGATGCTCCAGGAGGGCGGGTACGGCGTCGGCTGCCGCACATGCGTCGCGGTAGCCGAGCACCACCAGGGCTCGCGCGGGGGGAGGCGATACGAGGCCGACGGTGGCGGAGAGGATGACGGCGAGTGTGCCTTCGCTGCCGACCAGGGCCCGGGCGAGGTTGAAGCGCCGCTCCGGCAGCAGATGTTCGAGCGCGTAGCCGGAGACCTGCCGGGGGAACCGGCCCAGTCGCGTGCGCAGGGTTGCCAGGTTCCGCTCGGCCAGGCGGTACAGGGCCGCGATGAGGTGGCCGCGGTCGTCGCCGACGGCGATGGCCGCGTCGATCTCTCCTTGAGTCATCTCACCGAGCCGCAGCACCGTGCCGCGATAGGTGACCACTTCGAGTTCCAGCACGTTCTCCGCGGTGCGGCCCCAGGCGAGGGAGTGCGAGCCGCACGCGTTGTTGCCGATCATTCCGCCGAGCGTGCAGCGGCTGTGGGTGGAGGGGTCCGCACCGAAGAGCAGGCCGTGTTCGCCGGCGGCCCGTTGCAGGTCGTCCAGGACGATGCCGGGCTGCACCGTTGCCGTGCGTGTGGCGGGGTCCAGCGCGAGGAGGCGGTTGAAGTAGCGGGAGAGGTCCATGACCACGCCGGAGCCGATGGCCTGGCCCGAGGTGCTGGTGCCCGCGCCGCGCGAGGTGATCGGTACGCCCAGGCGGCGGCTTACGGCGATCGTGTTGAGCACGTGCCGTCGCTCGCGGGGGAAGACCACGGCCAGGGGGATCTGCCGGTAGTTGGAGGCGTCGGCCGCGTATTGGGCCCGGCGTCCGGCGTCGCCGTGCACCTCGCCGCAGCCACCTCGGGTGAGCGCCTCGGTCACGGCCGCGGCGTCGGGACGCTCCGGGCCGCCCTGTACTGTCGCCGTCACTGCGGTTGCTCCCTTGTTCATCGGTCGTGTCCGGCCTCGTCACAGCAACGATCTGCGGCCCCGGCCCACCCCACAAGACCCAGCAGCACGAAAGTATTGACCTTTGAGCGACAGCGATGCTTACGCTATGCCCGTCCCGAGTCCGGCGGGAGGAACACATTGCTCAAGCCTCAGCATCTACTCACCCTGAGGGCCGTCGTGCGCACCGGCTCGTTCGTCGTCGCGTCCCGCGAGCTCGGTTACACCGCCTCCGCGATCTCCCAGCAGATCTCCGCCCTGGAAAAGGACACAGGGCTGGTGCTGTTCGAGCGGGAGGCGCACGGCGTCCGGGCGACCGCGGCGGCTCACCGGCTGGTCGACCTCAGCGCCCCGGTGCTGGCGGCCATGGACGACCTCGGCCATCAGGTGCACCAGCTCGCCACCGGTGCCACGGCCGGGCTGAGGCTCGGAAGCTTCCCCACCGCCAGTGTCCGGCTCGTGCCATCGGCACTGTCGGCCCTGACCTCGGCCCACCCGCGGGCGCAGGTGCAGCTCGAGGAGGGTGAGCCGGAGGAGCTCGTCGCCGCGCTGAACGCCGGCGATCTGGACGTGGCGCTGGTGTACGAGTACGGGCTGAACCCCCGGCAGTGGTCGGACGGCCTGGCCCGCCATGAGCTTGTGCGCGAGGACCTCGTTCTGCTCAGGGCCCGCGGAAGCGATCTGAGCTCCCACCTGGCCGGGCTCTCGCAGGCCCGCTGGATCACCAGCAGGGAAGGCACGGCCGGTGCGCTCTCGCTGGCCCGGTTGTGCGCGGTGGCCGGTTTCGAGGCCGCGGTCGCCTTCCGCAGCAACAATTACGACGTCGTACGGGAGCTGGTGTCCGCGGGCCTCGGCGTGGCCATCGTGCCGGGGCTCGGTCACTCGCCCGGTGACTCGGTGGAGGCGACTCGGGTGGCGCAGCGCTCGGCCTTCCGCCGTGTGATGGCCCTGCACCGTGATGAGAACAGCAACCCACTGCTCGGCACGATGATCCGCTCCCTGCGCAGTGCGGTACCGGCCGGAGAGCCGTATGTCCACGAGGCACGGGACGAGCAGGCGGAATAGGCCCCCGGCGGGAACGCGTACGCCCAATGGCCGCCTACCGCCCAGGCGCCCGCACGACGTGCGGCCCGGACTCCTCGGTGTCGGTCAGGTCGTCCAGGGCGTCGAGGTCCACGGACCCTCCGGGCATCACCTGGCGGGTGCGTCGGTAGCCGTAGGCGCCGTAGATGACGAGCCCGACAACGAGCCACGCCCCCAGCCGCACCCAGGTCTCCCATTGCAGGAACGACATCAGCCAGCCGGAGAAGATCACGCCGAGGACGGGCACCACCGGCATGCCAGGACATCTGAACGTGCGCTTGAGGTGCGGCTTCCGGTAGCGGAGGATCAGCACGGAGAGGCAGACCACCATGAAGGCCAGCAGGACTCCGATGTTGGTCAGCTCCGCCACCGCGTTGATGGGCAGCACGCCCGCGAGCACGGCGGAGACGATGCCGATGATCCAGGTGGCGCGGTGCGGAACCCTGCGCTTGGGGTGGATGGCACCGAACCACGCCGGCATGAGTCCGTCCCGGCTGAGCGCGTACCACAGGCGTGAGGCGCCCATCATGAAGGAGAACGTCACGGTGACGATACCGATGACCGCTCCGACCGCGATGACGTTGGCCAGCCCGTTCAGTCCCACGCTGGCGAAGGCGCTGGAGATACCGCTGTTCGGGTTGAGCTCGGTGTAGTGCTGGATGCCGGTGAGCACGATGCACACCAGCACATACAGGGCCATGGAGATGCCCAGCGACAACATCATGGCCTTGGGCAGCTTGTTCCGGGCCTCCACCGACTCCTCGGCGGCGGTGCTCAGCGCGTCGTAGCCGAAGACGGCGAAGAAGACGGTGGCGGCTCCGGTGAAGGCCCCGCCGAGCCCGAAGGGCGCGAACGGCGAGAGGTTGCCGGTGTCGACCTTGGTGAAGCCGACCACGATCACCACGAGAACGATGGCGATCTTGACGATGGTCAGCACGGTCTCGACGCGGGCGGAGGTGCGGGTGCCACGGGTCAGCAGCCAGGCGACGGCCAGGCAGATCGCCACGGCCAGCAGGTCGATCCTGTGGCCGGCGCCGGTGCCTGGAGCGCCCAGCGCCCAGGTGGGCAGGTGGATGCCGACGGCATCCAGGAGGAAGCCCAGGTAGCCGGACATGCCGATCGCGACGACCGCGACGATGGCGGTGTACTCCAGGAGCAGGTCCCACCCCACGATCCAGCCCACGATCTCCCCGAGGACCGCCGCGCAGTAGGTGTAGGAGGAGCCGGCTTTCGGCACCATGCCGGCGAACTCCGCATACGCGAAGGCCGCGCACAGCGACGCGGCTCCGGCGACCAGGAACGAGATCAGTACCGCGGGGCCGGCGACGTCCCTGGCGACGGCCGCTGCCAGGCTGAAGATACCGGCACCGATGATCGCACCGACGCCGATCATCGTCAGCTGTGTCAGCCCGAGGGTGCGCACCATGCGCTCGCCGGCGGGCTGCTCGGAGGGGAGTGTGCGTCTGAAGATCCCCTGGGGTCCTCTTCCCAGAAGTGCGGGAAGCCCTTGTTTTGGGGTGTGATGGGGGGACATCGCTGGCTCCATGGCAGGCGAGGCGGCGGCACGACGGGCCGCCGACGTGGTGGGGGTCACCACTGGCCTGAAACCATCACCCAGGGTGTGCCGCGCTCGAAAGACTCAGCAGCGCGACAACTTGCGCTCCTGAGACCAAGAGAACCTGGGCCCTCTTCCGTCCCTTTCAGCGAGTGAGGGGCTTGCCGTCACTTTGCTGCTTACGCCTGGACGGCCGGCGGCCCACGGAGGTTCGCAGGACATCGACCAGGGCGGCCACCGTCGGCCGGTGCTCGGCGAAGGAACGGAACACCACCACGATGTGGCGCTCCATCGTCTCGTGCAGCTCCAGGACATCGAGGCGGGACGGGCGCAGCCGGAGCATCAGGTCCGTCACCACACTGACCCCGACACCGGCCTCGACCAGGGCCAGGGTGGCGGCCGTGTCCGTCACCTCGTGCAGAACCTGGGGTTCGAAACCGGCTCGACGGCAGGCGGTGAGCACGGCGCGGCCGTAGTAGCTGCCGGCCGGCGGCAGGATCCATCCCTGTTCCCTGGTGTCGGCGAGCGAGACCTTCTGCCGACCGGACCGACCGGACCGACTGCCGGACGGACCGGCCTGGCCGGACCCACCGGACCGGCCGGGCCCAGCCGACATGGTTCCGGTGGGAACCGCGAGCGAGAAGCGCTCCCTGGACAGCTCCATCACCCGCAACGACGGGTCCCGCGGGATGGGCACGTCCGGGTAGTCCAGGCCCAGCGCCAGGTCCACGCTTCCACCGGCCACCGCGTCGTACACCTCGTCCACGTCCATGTCCCGGCTGCGCACGGTCACGCCCGGATGCGTCTCGCGCACCCGGTGCA
Source organism: Streptomyces niphimycinicus (assembly GCF_018883605.1). GTDB lineage: Bacteria > Actinomycetota > Actinomycetes > Streptomycetales > Streptomycetaceae > Streptomyces > Streptomyces niphimycinicus. The sequence goes on from NZ_JAHLEM010000261.1 coordinate 14,401, forward strand.
GCGCCGATGGCAGGATCTCGGCGGCGGCCGTGGCGAAGAGCCCGACCCGCAGCGTTCCGGAGATCTCGTTCCGGGTGCGCTCCAGCGCTTCGACGGCCTCGGCCTCCGTGGTGAGGATGCGCTCGGCGTGCAGGGCCAGTGTGGCCCCGGCGTCGGTGAGTTCCACGCGGCGTCCCACCCGCCGCAGCAGTTGCATGCCGGTGGCCTTCTCCAGCGCGACGATCTGCTGCGAGACCCCGCCGGGGGTGTATCCCAGGGCTTCCGCGACCGCGGTGATGGTGCCGCGTCTGGTCAGCTCCACCAGCGAACGTAGCTGGGCACTCGTCCAGTCCATATAGGGATCCTAAAAGATCAGAAGCATTGACCGTTGATAGACGTCAACGTTTGGTGTGCTGCACGATGACGCACAGATTGCTGATCGGCATCGCTCTGTCCTGACAGCCCCGCCGCCCCCGGACATGGACCCGGCTCCGTCCGACGGGGTGGCCTCTGGAAGGGAGTGGTCTTTTGCCCTCCTCCGCCCTCCGTACCGTTCCGACCTCCGCCGATGTTGTGATCATCGGTGGCGGCGTGATGGGTGCGAGCATCGCGTTTCACCTCGCCGAGGCCGGGGTGACGAATATCGTCGTCGTCGAGCGCGACGACCTCGGCCGCGGCAGTTCCGGCAAGCCGATCGGCGGCGTACGTGCCCAGTTCTCCGATCCGCTCAACATCGAGCTGGGCAGCCGCAGCCTGCGTGCCTACCAGGAGTTCCCCCATCGGCCCGGCGCCGACATCCGGCTCGACACCGTCGGCTACCTCTTCCTGCTCGACAGCGAACAGCAGGCGAGTGACTTCGAGACCGGCGTCGAGCTCCAGAACAGCCTGGACGTGCCGAGCCGCATGATCAGCCCGGACGAGGCCCAGCGCCTGTGTCCCTATCTCAGCACCGACGGTCTCGTGGCCGCCGCGTACTCCCCGGCCGACGGGCACGCCCGCCCCGGGCTGGTCGTCGAGGGGTATGCGCGGGCCGCGGCCCGGGCCGGTGTCACCATCGCCACTCACACCGCGGTCTCCGGTATCGACACGGCCGGGGACCGTGTCGTCGGTGTGCACACCAGCCACGGCCGTATCGCGTGCTCCACCGTCGTCTGCGCGGCGGGGGCCTGGTCGGCGCGGATCGGCGACATGGCCGGGATCAACCTCCCGGTCCGGCCCGTGAAACGGCAGCTTGCGTTCACCGCGCCGCTCGCGCCGCCCGCCCCGCGCATCCCGTTCACCATCGACTTCTCCTCGACCGCCTACTTCCACAACAGCGACGACGGTCTGCTGCTCGGGCTGGCCGAGCCCGACCAGGAGGACGGCTTCGACACCACTTGGACCCCGGAGTGGATGGAGCAGTTCCGCACCGTCGCCCGCCACCGCGCCCCCGCCCTGGCCGACATGGAGACCGTCGGCGGATGGGCCGGCCTGTACGAGGTCACCCCGGACCACAACGCGCTGATCGGCCGCTCCGGCACACTGCCCAACTTCCTCTACGCCGCAGGGTTTTCCGGCCATGGATTCCTTCAGGCGCCCGCGGTCGGCGAAGTCGTCCGCGATCTGTACCTGGAGCGTGAGCCGTTCACCGACATCTCCCCGCTCAGCGCCGACCGGTTCCGCCTCGGCGCCGAGATCCGCCCCGAAGCACATGTGGTGTGAACCGTGAACCCCGATCGAAGGGCCGAACCATGTCAACGATCAGTCAGTGGCAGCTCAGGGCCGCGTTCGCGGCGCGGCTGTCGGAGATGTACGGGCAGGAGGTTCCCGCCTACACCACGCTCGTGGATGTCTCGCGCGAGGTCAACGAGGACGTCCTGCGCGCGCGGGGAGCCGACGCCGAGCGCCTCGGGTCCATCGGCCGGGTGACCGCCGAGAGGCACGGAGCCATCCGTGTCGGCACCCCGCGAGAACTGCGGCAAGTGGCGCGTATCTTCGGCGCACTCGGTATGCACCCGGTGGGCTTCTACGATCTGCGGGAGGCCGCGGCCAGCGCCGTCCCCGTCGTCTCCACCGCCTTCCGGCCGGTCGACGGCGAGGAACTGGCGCGCAATCCCTTCCGGGTCTTCACCTCCATGCTCACCCCGGCCGACCCCCGTTTCTTCGACGCCGAGCTGCGCTCGCGCCTGGAAGCCTTCCTCGCGGACCGCGAACTGTTTCCCCCCGAGCTGCTCGCGCTCGCCGACCGTGCCACCGCCGAAGGGGAACTCCCCCAGCAGGAGGCCGAGCGGTTCCTGCACCTCGCCGTGCGGGCATTCGAACTGTCCGCCGAGCCCGTCGACAGGACCTGGTACGAGACCCTGGAGCGGATCTCCGCCGTCGCCGCGGACATCGGCGGCGTGCGCAGCACCCATATCAACCACCTCACCCCGCGCGTCCTCGACATCGACGAGCTGTACCGGCGCATGACCGATCGCGGCATCGAGATGATCGACACCATCCAGGGCCCACCGGCCTGGACGGGCCCCGACGTCCTGCTGCGCCAGACCTCCTTCCGGGCCCTGGCAGAACCCCGCGCGATGCGCACCCCGGACGGCAGTGTCATCAGCGGCGCCCTCAGAGTCCGCTTCGGTGAAGTCGAGGCCCGCGGCATCGCCCTCACCCGCGAGGGCCGCGCCCTCTACGACGAACTCCTCGGCCACATCGATGAGCAGGCGTCCCGGAACCCCTCGGAACCCCGCGGTGAGATCGCGCGCGCCGTGTGGGAGCGGCACCTGCCCGGCAGCGAACAGGAACTCGCCGCCAGGGGGCTGGCCTACTTCACCTACCAGCCCAGCCCCGACCGGCCACGCGACGGCAGCCGGCCTCCGGTCGGCATCGGCGAACTGCTGCGGCAGGGCTGGGTGCGCGCCGAGCCCATCGTCTACGAGGACTTCCTGCCCCGCTCCGCCGCCGGGATCTTCCAGTCCAACCTCAGCGGCGAGGGCACCCGCCACAGCGACCAGCAGGGCACGGCGTACGACGCCGACTGGCTCTCCGGCGCCATCGGCCGCGATGTCCTGGACCCCTTCGCCCTCTACGAGCAGCAGCAGAACGACTCCCTCGCACACCTCGCCCGTGAGCTGGGGCTCACCGGCACCCCCAGCTGACCCCTCACACCCCGAAGGACCGTCATGACCAGCACCGCACTGCCCACCACGGACGACCTGCGCGCCCGCGCCCGCGCCGCCCTGGAG
>NZ_JAHLEM010000262.1 GCF_018883605.1 Streptomyces niphimycinicus
CCTCTACGAGCAGCAGCAGAACGACTCCCTCGCACACCTCGCCCGTGAGCTGGGGCTCACCGGCACCCCCAGCTGACCCCTCACACCCCGAAGGACCGTCATGACCAGCACCGCACTGCCCACCACGGACGACCTGCGCGCCCGCGCCCGCGCCGCCCTGGAGAACATCGGCGCCGATGTGGCCGAGGGCAGCGACTTCCCCGCTCGCACACCCCTCACCGGTGAGAACCTCTTCGGGCTGACGGCCGCCACCGACGCGGACACCGAAGACGCCATCGCCGCCTCCCGTACGGCCTTCCTCGCCTGGCGCACCACGCCCGCGCCGCGCCGCGGTGAACTCGTCCGCCGCCTCGGTGAGTTGCTGCGCGAGCACAAGAGCGACCTGGCCGACCTCGTCACCATCGAGGCGGGCAAGATCCGCTCCGAGGCGCTCGGCGAGATCCAGGAGATGATCGACATCTGCGATTTCGCGGTCGGCCTGTCCCGGCAGCTATACGGCCGTACGATCGCCTCCGAACGCCCCGGCCACCGCCTGGCCGAGACCTGGCATCCCCTCGGCGTGGTCGGGGTCATCTCCGCCTTCAACTTCCCCGCCGCCGTGTGGTCGTGGAACACCGCCGTCGCTCTCGTCTGCGGCGACACCGTGATCTGGAAGCCGTCCGAGCTCACCCCGCTGATCTCCGTGGCCTGTGACCATCTGCTGGCCCGGGCCGCCGACGAGGTCGGCGCGCCGCGCGACGTTCACCGCCTCCTGCTCGGTGACCGCGCGGTCGGCGAGAAGCTCGTCGACGACCCGCGTGTAGCCCTCGTCAGCGCGACCGGCTCCACCCGCATGGGGCGCGAGGTCGGCCCCCGCGTCGCCGCCCGCTTCGGCCGCAGCCTGCTGGAACTCGGCGGCAACAACGCGGCGATCGTCGCCCCGTCCGCCGACGTGGACCTCGCCATCCAGGGCATCGTCTTCGCGGCGGCCGGCACCGCGGGTCAGCGCTGTACGACGCTGCGCCGCCTCATCGTCCACCGCGACATCGCCGACACCCTCACCGAGCGGCTGACCGCCGCCTACCACAAGCTCCCCATCGGCAATCCGTTCGAGGACACCACGCTGGTCGGCCCGCTCATCTCCCCCGCGGCCCTCGACACCATGGACAGCGCCCTCACCCGCGTCCGGGCCGAGGGCGGCAAGGTCCTGGTGGGCGGCAACCGGCGCCTGGCCGAGGCCGCCCCCGCGGCCGCCTACGTCGAGCCGGTCCTCGTCCGCGTAGACGAACAGACCGACGTCGTACGGGAGGAGACCTTCGCACCGATCCTGTACGTCCTCACGTACGACACCCTCGAGGAGGCGATCGCGCTGCACAACGACGTCCCCCAGGGCCTGTCGTCCAGTATCTTCACCCGCGACCAGCGGGAAGCCGAGATCTTCCTGTCCGCCGCCGGCTCCGACTGTGGCATCGCCAACGTCAACATCGGCACCTCCGGAGCCGAGATCGGCGGGGCCTTCGGCGGCGAGAAGGACACCGGCGGCGGCCGGGAGTCCGGCTCGGACGCCTGGAAGGCGTATATGCGCTCGGCCACCAACACCATCAACTACTCCAGCGAACTCGCCCTCGCCCAGGGCGTCAGCTTCCTCTGACCAGGCCCCTCGCACTCACCCACGAACGGCGGTCCGTCCTTTCCCCCGTGCGGGACGGACCGCCGTCGTGGTGTGGTGCGTGACGAGGGCGGCGCGGGGTGGGGCAGACCGGCCGAAAGGTGTGCGGTGGGGCCGGCTACGGAAAGCCAAGAGGGCTTGGAGGGCGCGCAGGTAGGCGTGGGTTCACGGTCGGCGGTTCGGGCGTTCGTTCCAGCGGTGGGTCGTCCACGCCTGCCGGCTCAGGCTACGCATGGTGATGATCGTGTCGGCGAGATCGAAGAAGGCGTCGATGACGGTGGCCCGCCGCTCGTAGCAGCGGGCGAGCCGGTAGAAGGCGTTCTGCCAGGCGTGGGTGCGCTCCACGTGCCAACGCCGACTGGCCTGGATTCCGGCGATGCGGCCAGCGGGGAACTTCAGGCAACCGAGCCCACGTTGGTCTTGACGTGACTGAACTTCGCCCCCTCGGCTCGTCCGACCTCCTTGTTTCCCCTCTCTGCCTGGGCGGCAACGTCTTCGGCTGGACCGCCGACAAAACCCAGTCGTTTGCGGTGCTCGACGCCTACGTCGCCGCAGGCGGCAATTTCATCGACACCGCCGACGCGTATATGAATTACTTTCCCGAGCAGGGCAACGAGCCGGGACAGTCTGAGAGCATCATCGGCGACTGGCTCGCCTCCCGCCGCAACCGCGACGACGTGGTCGTCGCAACCAAGGTCGGCGACCACCCGAAGTTCATGGGCCTTGCACCCGCCAACATCAAGGCCGCTGCCGAGGAGTCCTTGCGGCGACTGCGTACCGACCACATTGATCTCTACTACACCCATTTCGACCGGGACGAATCCATCCCCGTAGACGAGATCATCACCGCTCTCGACGATCTCGTGAAGGCCGGCAAGGTGCGTGCCATCGCGACCTCCAACATCAGCCCCGAACGGCTTTCTGCATCACTGGCCTTCTCCGATCGCGAAGGGCTGGCCCGCTACGTGGCTCTGCAACCGCAGTACAACCTCGTCTCGCGCGACACCTACGAGGGTGCGCGGCGGGAGGTCGTGCAGCGCGAAGGGCTGGCCTGCGTTCCGTACTTCGCGCTCGCCTCCGGCTTCCTCACCGGCAAGTACCGTCCCGGGAAGAGCATCGAGAACGTGCGCAACCTTCCCGGACTCGCCGGTGGCTACGCGGACACTGAACGCGGCGTGAAGGTGCTCGACGCGGTGGAGCAGATCGCGACGGCGCGGGGGGTGGAGATGGCCACTGTGGCGCTGGCCTGGCTTGCGCAGCAGCCGACCGTGACCGCGCTGATCGCCTCCGCACGCACCGTCGAGCAGTTGCCGGCGCTCTTCGCCGCGCAGGGCCTGCATCTGTCGGACACCGAGCTACAGACCTTGACGACAGCCTCGTCCTGACCGGGGGGCGCGGTTGGGGGCTGGGGCCCCGTCGCGGGACGGGCACGGGTCCTGGTGATCATGGAGTTGCGACGCTCTGTGATCACTTGGGAGAGCTGTGCCCGCGCTGCCGTCATGGCTGACAGAACCGCTCTGGGACCAATTCGCGGTCCTGCTTCCTCAGCGGCCGGAGTTTCACCCGGACCATCCGCTCGGCTGCCACCGCCGACGTATCAGCGACCGGGTCATCTTCGACAAGCTCCTGCAACTCTTGCCCTTCGGCTGCTCTTACGAAGCGATCGCCGACACGACTTGCTCGGCCACCACGATCCGCAGCCGCCGCGACGAGTGGATCCGACTCGGCAGGTTCGCCAGGCTCAAACAGATCGCGTTGGAGTCCTACGACCGGATCGTCGGCCTCGCCCTCGATCACATCGCTGCGGACGGCTCCATCACCAAGGCGCCCGGAGGCGGCGAGGCCGCTGGCCGGTCACCGGTCGACCGCGGCAAACAGGGCCTGAAACGCTCAGGTATGACGGATGGGTACGGAATTCCTCTGGGGCGCGTCCTGGCCGGCGCCAACCGCCACGACTCTCCCCTGCTCGCTCCCACGCTGGACCGCCAGTCGGCGTTGGCACGTGGAGCGCACCCACGCCTCTGCCGCCTGCGAACCTCATTCTGAAACGATCAGTAAGACGGCTCCGCGGCCTCGAAATAGGCGGCCGGACTGCCCGTCAGCAGCAGCGGCAGGGCGCGGACGTCGGTGGTGTCGTGGAGCGAGGCGAACCGCTGGTGGGTGACTTCATGCTGCTCCCAGCGGTCGGGGCGGGCGTGGGTGAGATGGACGCCGGGCGCGGCCCGGTCCACCGTGGGCCGGTGCCCCGCCGCCAGCAGCCGCACCCCCAGTTCCAGGTCCTCGCAGCCCCAGCGGGTGCCGAAGCCCTCGTCGAACCCGCCCGCCTGGTCGAACGCCGCCCGCGACAGCGACAGATTGGCGCCCACGCAGGCCAGCCAGCCCAGCCGGGCCGGGACCGTCCCGGCGGCCACGGCCAGCACGGCGGCCTCCAGGTTGTTGCGGACCAGCCGCTCGCCGCCGTTCAGCACGGCCGCCGCCGCGACCGGGTCGGGGCCATGGGCCGCCAGCCAGCGGCGCGCGGCGGGGAATTCCATCAGCGGACCGTGGACGAAACCGGGCCCGGTGCCGTGGGCGGCGTGCGCGGACAGGAAGCCGGGGCCGGTCAGGATGTCGTCGTCCACGAACAGCAGGCGGCTGCCGATGGCCGCTCGCGCACCGGTGTTACGGGCGGCGGCCCGGCCTTGGCGCGGCCCCTCGACGACGCGGACCGGCGCGTCCGCCGGGACGGCCATCGGGGCCGCACCGTCGTTGACGAGGACGATCTCGGCCGAGGGCGGTCCATCGGCCAGCAGACAGGCCAGCGTGGCGCGCAGCGACTCCGGCTTGTCCTTCGTCGGGATGACGACGCTCAGCCCGTTCATACGGCCGTGCTCTCCGGCAGGGCCAGTGGGCGGCCCGACGCCCGGTAGGCGGCCTCCAGCAGGTCCACCACGGCGGCGGACTCGGCCAGCTCCGCCGCCCAGTCCAGGGTCCCGGAGGCGAAGCCGACGATGGCCTCCACCTGCGCGTCGTACTCCCGTCCGACCGGGTCCGGCAGGGTGACACGGCGGTAGGAGTCGGGCCCCCAGGCGGTCAGCGCCGGCTCGGCCACCCGGTTGGGGCTGAACCCGAACGTCCCGGTCAGCACCCGGCGCTCGCCGCCGCCCTCGACGACGAACCGGGTGCGGTCGGTGGCGACTTCGCTCTCCCAGGCCGCCCGCAGCACCAGCCGGGCGCCGCCCTCGAACTCGGCGCGCACCGTGCCGTCCACCTCGACGTCCACCGGACCCGTACCGGCTCCGTCGCCGCGCCAAGTGGCCCGCCCGGGGGTGTGCCCACCGGCGTGCTCGCCGCCCGGTGCGCGCAGTTCGGCCGCCACCGCCACGAGCCGGGGCCGGCCCAGCAGCCCGAGCGCCACATCGGCCAGATGCCAGCCGAGGTCGAGCAGCGCTCCACCGCCCGCCGTGGCACGGCCGGTGAACCACGAGCCGGGGCGCGGCACCCCGCCCGCGCGCAGCCAGCTCGCCCGTACGGTCAGCGGCCCGGGCGGCAGCGCACCGGCCAGCCGCCGTACGTCCTCGCGGCGCACGGCGGCCCGGCTGACCAGCAGCCCGACTCCGCGCGCCCGCTCGGCCAGCACGTCGAACTCCGCGCGGCTCAGGCACAGCGGCTTCTCCACCACCACGGGTATGCCGCGCTCCAGCACGGCGGAGGCCAGCGCGGCGTGGGTGTGGTTGGGCGTGCCGATCACGACCACGTCGGGGCGGGCGTCCAGGAGACCGGTCCAGGACGTGGCCGCCGGGACACCGGCGGCCTCCGGGTCGTGGACGGCCGCCAGTTCCAGGCGCGGATGGCGGCGGATCCGCGGCAGCCAGACCGTCCGGTTGACCCAGCCGTATCCGAGCAGGCCCACCCGCAGCGCCGCGGTCACCGCGTCACCACGGCGTCGGTGGCCCGCGCGGCCAGGGCCGCGATCACGGTGGCCACGCGCTCCACCACCCGCGGTTCGGCCAGCAGCACCCGGTGGTGGATCCACAGGCCGTGGGCGCCCAGGTCCTCCGCCACCGCGCACCGCTCGGCCAGCTCCGGTACGGGCGTCGTGGGCACCGGGCCCGCCTGGAAGGACCCGGTGCGGTAGACGGGCGGGAAGTTGACGCACGCCGGGACGCCCGCCGCCGTCAGCCCCGCCACCAGCGCGTCGCGTGCCGCCCGGCCCGCCGACGGGTCGAGGGCCAGCAGATACATATAGTGCGGGTTGACGTCCATCCGCGGGTCGCGGGCCTGAAGGCGCAGCCCGGGCACCTTTGCCAGCAGCGTGTCGAGCAGGGCGGCGCGCTGCTCCCGGATCCGCGTCTGCCCGGCCAGCCGGGCGAGCTGGGCGCGCAGGATCGCCGCCGTGAACTCGCTGACGCGGTAGTTGGAGCCGCCCGTCATGTGCTGGTAGGTGGTGTCGCCGCGGGGCCGCCCGCAGGTGTGCATCAGATACGCCCGCTCGTATGTCTTCTCGTCGGGCAGGGTCAGCGCCCCGCCCTCGCCGGCGGTCATCAGCTTGCCGTTCTGGAAGCTGTAGCAGGCGACCGTGGGGAACGCGCCGACCGGCGTCCCGTCCCAGACTCCGCCCTGGGCGTGCGCGGCGTCCTGGATGAGCGCCAGGCCGTGGTCGGCGGCCAGGTCCCCCAGCCCGTGCATATCGGCGAGGTGACCGGCCATATGGACGGGGATGACCGCGCGGGTCGCCGGGGTCAGCGCGGTGCGGACGGCTTCGGGTGTCAGGCAGTACGTATCGGGGTCCACGTCCGCCGGGACGGGGATCGCGCCCACGTTCTGCACGGCCAGCGAGGTGCTGATGAAGGTGAACGCGGGCACCACGACCTCGTCGCCGGGCCCGATGCCGTGCAGCCGGAGCGCCAGTTCGAGCGCGGCGGTGCCGTTGGTCACCGCGAGCGCGCGCGGCGCTCCGTTGTACGCGGCGAACTCGCGCTCGAAGTCCTCGTTCTCGGTGCCCGCCGCCCGCCACCACTGACCCTGCGCCAGGACACGGTCCAGCGCCGCGCGCTCCGTGTGGTCGTGCTGGGGCCACGGCGGCAGGTCGTCGGCGTCGAACGAGCGGACGGGGGCCGGGGGCGCGGCTGTCGGGTCGAGGGTCACGTCAGAGTCCTTTCGTCACGGGAGTGCGTCCGGGCGTCACCATCGCGCGGCTCCGTCCACCAGCAGCGTCTGCCCGGTGATGTAGCCGGAGCGCGGCCCGGCCAGGAAGGCCACGGCGTCGGCGACCTCCTCCGGCGTGGCGAGGCGGCGCAGCGCGATGCGGTCGGTGACGGCGCGGTTCTCCTCCTCGGTGTAGAGCGAGGAGCCGGGACCGGGCTGGACGGCGCCGGGCGCCACGACGTTGACGGTGACGCCGAAACGGCCGAAGTCCCAGGCGGCCGACGCCGCCCACGCCGACAGCGCGGCCTTGGTGGCCGCGTACTCGGCCTGGCCGGGCATCCCGACGCTTCCGGCGCGGGAGCCGACCAGCACGATCCGGCCGCCCCGCTGGCGCAGCATCCCCTTGCCGACGAGCCCGGCCAGCCGGGTGACCGAGTGGACATTGACGTCCCACAGGCCGTCGTCGTCGCCGGGGGTCAGGACCGAGCGGCGCAGCGTCCTGCCGTGGGCGCACACCAGGACGCCGGGCACGACCCCGCGCTCCCTGATCCGATCCATCGCGGCGGCCGGATCGGTCAGATCGGCCTGGACGGGGTCGAGCGCGCCGATCTTCGCGGCGAGTGCGGCCGCCCGGTCCACGCCCTGGTGGCAGACGGGCAGGACGGTCATGCCCGCGTCGGCGAGGGCATGGCAGATAGCGGCCCCGAGCAGGCCGCTCGCGCCGGTCACCAGCGCCACGCGCGGACCGGTCACGGCCGCTCCCGGGCGGCGAGCAGCAGCGTGCAGGCGGGGCGGCCGAGATGCAGGGTCCGCCGGACGGTCAGCCCGGCGGCGGCCAGCCCGGCGGTCGCCGCCGCCTCGGTGGGCCAGGCGGTACCGCCGTGGGTGAGCCAGTCCAGCCGGGTCTCCGGGGGGACGCCCTCGGGCGCGTCCAGGAACACGTCGTCCACCAGCAGCCGCCCGCCGGGGGCCAGCCGCTCGGCGACGGCACGCAGATCGGCCGCCGGGCCGTGGATCGCGTTGGCGAGCACCACCAGGTCGAAGACCCCGTCGGGCAGCGGCTCGCGCCCGGCGTAGCTGCCCTCGCCGGCGACGTGGCGGTAGACACCGGGCCCGGCGGACACCTCCAGGAGTCTTTGGCCCACGGCGAAGCGGGCCAGCGCCAGGCCGCTGCGGGCGCGGCGGTGGGCGGCCGCTCCGTGCAGGGCCGTCTCGTAGACCTCGCGCAGCCGCTCGGAGGGCCCCTCGCGGTCGAACGGGCGCCGCGCGGCCCCGGACCGGACGACCTCCGCCAGGGCCTCGCGGGTCACCCACGACCGCGACAGCTCCGCCTCCAGCGCGACCAGCGCCGTGTCCGCGCCGCCGGTGCCCTCGCCCGCGGTGGGGACGGGGTCCTCGGGGCGCAGCAGCCCGGCGTCCTCGGCGGCGCGCAGCAACTCGGCGCAGGCGGCCTCGTCCAGGCCCAGCCGCGCCGCCAGTTCCGGCGCGGTCCTGGCTCCTTCGCCGAGCGCCTCGACGATGCCGAGGTCCACCAGGGCGAAGAGCAGCTCACTGCGCTTGTAGGCGGTGGCGGCGGCGACCAGGGCGTCCCGGCCCGCCAGGGTGAGCGCGCGCGGCGGAAGGGGTTTTCCGACCCGGCCGCGCGGCACCTCGCCGACGCACCGGACACGGTCGGGGACCTTCTGCGGGCCGAGCAGCGCCTTCGCATGCTCGCCGAGGCCCGAGACATCCGCGCCCGGTCCGCGCACATGCACCACCTCGGCCTGAAGCGCGACCGAGGTGCCGTGCCGGACGGGGTAGACGCGGGCGTCGGCGATGTCCGGGTGGCGGCACAGCGCGGCCTCGATCTCCTCCGGCGCGATCCACCGGTCCCCGCGCCGGATGGCCCGCGTGCGGCGGCCCAGCAGCCGCAGCCCGGTGGCGGGGTCGTAGGAGGCCAGGTCGCCCATGGGGTGCCAGGCGCCGCCGGCCACCCGCACCAGCAGCTCGCCCTGGGCACCGGGCCGCATATCGGCGCCGTCCGGGGCGACGACGCGGAACTCCACGCCGTCCAGCGGGAATCCGACGCAGCCGGGCGGGCTGCCGGGCGCGCCGCTGAACAGCGCCCCGGTCTCGGTGGAGCCGTAGTTGCGGGCCAGGCCGATCCCGAACGCGGCGGTGAACCGCTCCTCCAGCGCCGCGTCGACCGGACCCGCGCCGACCATGGCCAGGCGCAGCGCGTTGTCCGGGACGGCTTTGCCGGTGCGCCGCGCGAGCAGGCGCGCGATGGTCGGGACGAGCGCGAGCACGGTCGCCCCGGCGGCGATGTGCTCCGCGCAGCGGCCGAGCGCGGTCGGCGGGACCGCGGCGATCGCGCATTCGGCCTCGAACGCGGCATGCGCCCAGCCGAGTGCGTAGGCGTGCCACAGATGCAGCGGCAGCAGCAGCGTGTCATCCGGGCCCAGGCCCGCGTACCGCGCGTGCCGGCGCCCCTCCGCGCGCAGGGAGTCCGTCGAGCGCGGGACCAGCTTGGGCGCGCCGGTCGTTCCCGAGCTGGGCAGCAGTACGGTGCCCGGCGGGTGGCCCGAGGACGCGGGGGCGCCGGTGACCGTGAGGCGGTCGCCGTCCACGACGACGAGTCGGCCGCCCCCGGCCGCGTCCAGGAGCCTGCGGTGCTCGGCGGGCGGCGCGTCGCGGTCGAGAAGCAGCACCACGGCCCCGGCGTCGATCAGCGTGCGGTAGGCCGCGAGCCATGGGCCGCCGCCCGCCCCGGCGAGCGCGACGGTCGTCGCGGGCTCGACGCCGTCGAGCCCGTCGAGGCCGTCCAACCCGTCGCGGCCGCCCGCGGTGATCGCCAGGTCAGCCACCGCAGCTCACCCCGTCGCGCCCCTCCTTGTAGAGGCGCTTGCGCTCGGCGATCAACTCCCGGATCACCGGCGGGGCGTAGGTGGGGGCCTGGCACAGCTCGTCGAGGGTGATCTCGTCCTCGAAGTACATCGACAGGGTGTCCCAGGGCGTGAAGCAGCCCTTGCACGCGTTGAGCCGGGGCCGCTCGGCCAGCAGCGCGGTGTACAGACCGGTCTCGCCGACCCGCCGCAGCGACTCGGAGTGGTCGTCCTCCAGCAGATTGCCCATATTGGAGAACCAGATGTTCGGACACGGGGTCACCATGCCGTCGCTGAAGGTCGAGATGACCAGGCGCGGCAGATGGCAGCGGAAGGTCCGCTCGCCCTCCCGCAGGAACGACAGCAGCCGGTCGAAGTAGGGGCGGGGCGGCAGCACCGCCGCCAGCTCGTCGTAGCGGTCGACCAGCTCCTCGATATGGACGATCTGGTCCGGCCGCATCGCGAACCGCTCGGAGTCGGGGCCCCGCACCGGGAACGGGAAGAAGGTCGGCGGGCGCTCCCGGTCCGCGAGCCAGCGGGCGAACGCCGGCGCCTCGGGGGCGCTGCGGTCGTTCAGCACGCCGTAGATCTCCACCGGCAGGCCGCTGTCGAGGATCGTCTCGATCCGGCGCAGCACCTTGCCGTGCAGCGATTCGGTCTGCACCCGGTGTGAGTTGCCGGTGAACAGGTGGCTGTCCAGCGACACCTGAAGCACCACGTTCTTCCAGCCGCGCAGCTCCGCCAGATGCTCCTCGCGGACCAGCACCCCATTGGTCTGGACGATGAGCACCTCGTGCCGGGCGGCCTGCTCGCGCAGATAGTCCATGATCCCGGCGACCAGGAAGATCTCCCCGCCGGTGACCTTGAGCATCGGCGCGCGGAATGTGTCGTCGATGCGCCCGGCGATGAGCGGGAGGCGGCGGCCGAGGAGGCTGCCCTCGGCGTAGCGGTCCCGGGTGGGCGGCCCGAATATGAGCTGTGCGTGGTGCGACTGCTTGAGATTGCTCTGGCCGGTGAGGCAGTACGTGCAGCTCAGATTGCACGAGTCCTCATTGATGACCAGGTCGTTTCCGAGGAGTGTGTCGATCACGGCGCGTCCTTCCGGCAGCGGACGCCCAAAACATTAACTTTAGTTGGTGACTATCGTCAATAGCCCGAACTGCCTCCATCACCCGCAGGTCAAAGGATGGTCAGAGGGCGAGAGTCCGGCTACAATAGTCACAGCCATGAGAGCCGAACACAGTCAGCAACCAGAGTTCGGTCAGCGTGTCCGGCGGCGACGCGAGGAGTTGGGCTTCTCCCAACGCCGACTCGCTGGCGACATCGTGACCGCCAGCTATATCTCCCTCCTGGAGTCCGGTCAGCGCTCCCCCACACTCGACCTCGTGCTCCATCTCTCCGAGGTGCTCCAGATGCCGCTGGAGGAGCTGACCGGCCGTGACAGGTCTTCCGCCGCGCCCGCCGAGCCCGGCGGCCTCGACCTGGTGATCGCGCGCTCCGCCGCACGCGGCGCCGCCGAGCTGGGCGACCACGCCCACGCGGCCGAGCTGCTCGCGACCGCCTACACCACCGCGGTCGAGCGCGGCACGACCGCCCTCCAGTTCGACCTCGGTCTGGCGCTCCAGGAGGAGCTGCGGTCGGCCGGGCGGCAGCCCGACCGGCTGGCGCTGCTGGAGCGCCTCGCCGATCAGGAGTGGGCCAGGACCGATCCGCATCTGCGCGTCGTCCTGTTCACCGAGCTGGCCACCGCGCAGCGCGACACCGGGCGGCTGACGGACGCGCGCAAGTCGGCCTATACGGCGCTGGGTGAGCTCGGCCCGGCCGAGCTCACCGGCGCGTTCGAGCATGTCCGGCTGCTCGGCATCCTGATCTCGGTGCTCTGCGAGCTCAATGACCTCGGCCAGGTCGAGCTGCTGCTCAAAGAGATGCTCTCGCTCGCCGAGGGCCACCGCCCGCCCGTGCGCGGCCGGGCCCACTGGGTCTCCAGCATCGCGTACTCCCAGCTCGGCATGGCCACCGCCGCGCGCCGCCATCTGGATCTGGCCCGCGCCCAGCTCACCACGCCCGACACTCCGGTGCGCGACTGGCTGCGCTTTATGCGGTCGGCCGGCAATGTCCTGCTGGACGACGGCGACCCCGGCGCCGCCCTGCCCTGGCTTCAGGCCGCCGAGCAGGTCGGTCCCATGGTCAACGCCCCCGACGAGACCACCCGGATCGTCGCGCTGCGGGCCCGCTATGAACTGGCCGTGGGCGCCGCCGCCGAGGTCGTCGAGGTCTACCCCCGGCTCAGCGCGGGCTCCGCGCCGCTGACCGGCCCCGATCTGGTCCGCGCCAATCTCATCCAGGCCGAGGCGCTGGCCGAGCTGGGCCGTACCGAGGAGGCCCAGGCGCTGCTGCGGCAGACCGCGGCCCTCTGCGACGAACTGACCGCCTATGAGCTGGCCGTCCGCGTCTGGAAGCGCATCGACACGCTTCGCTCATGAGGATTTCGTCACCGGTGGCGCGGTGAGCGGATCGCGTGCCGCCCGGCGGCGGGCGGCACGCGTCCCCTTCGGCGGGCGCCCGCTCAGCGGATACCGAGTTCGCCGAGCACCCGGCGCTGGGCGGAGGTGGGCTTGGCCGGGAAGTAGAGGTAGCAGACGCCTCCGGTGCCCGAGGCCACCTTGCCGTTCGCGTCGTACCGCTTGGTCCGCAGCCAGATGTTCTCCCACTGACGCCGCTTGTAGACATGGCGGACCGCGTCGTTGCTGGGCGAGGCCGGGTCATTGGCGATGATGTCGCCGTCCGCCGTGAAGCCGATGACGGTCATCAGATGGCCCGAGGTGCCGTATCCCGCGCCGTCCAGCTCCGTCTTGAGGAAGGACTGCGAGGTGATCACCGGAATGCCGGCGCCGATCAGCTTCTCGGCGTCGGTGAGCGAGCCGAGCCGGGTGACCACGCCCTGCATATCGCGGTAGGTGGCGGCGTAGGCGGCGTTGAACGGCCAGTTGCCGCAGCCGTCGTACTGGTAGTCGAAGGTGGCCCGGGCGGCGTGGCAGACCTGCGGATCGGCGTAGTCGGGGTTGACCCAGGACAGGTCGGCGGCGGAGGGCTTACGGCCCCAGTACTCGATGATCATCTGCGAGGAGGTGGGGCTGCACCATGCCTCGCCGCCGTTGTCGTACTCCGGGTACTGGCCCTTGTGGATCTCCTGCGAGTAGCGCGGTACGCCCAGTTCGCGCCCCTTGGGCAGGCTCGGCGTGGAGGCGGGCACCTCGAAGCGGTCGGGGACGTCCGAGCCCATCGCGCCGACCCGCCACACCGTGGGGGTGAGCTTGGTGCCCGGCTTGCGGTAGAGGGTCAGCCGCACCTGGTACGTGGCCAGCCGCAGACCGCTCGCCGGGTCGTCGATGGAGAAGGTGTCGGTCCACACCGAGCTCTTGTCGTCGCTCTGGTCGTCCACCGAGGTGCGCCGGATGGAGGAGGCGCCGTCGTCGGAGGCCCAGCGGCCCATGACGTACCAGGGGGTCGCGGAGCCGTCGGTATAGGTGCCCTTCAGCTCGATCTGGATCCAGGTGCCGGCGGGGGTGCGGGCGTTCCAGGAGACGATGGCCTCGGTGGCGGGCACGGAGAGCGTGCGCACCGGGGAGGTCCAGGTGGCGTACTCCCAGGCGGCCTTGGTGCCGGTGTGCGGATCGGTGTAGTCCACACTGCCCAGCGGGCGGGCGAGCACGATGCCGGGGCGGGCCCCGGCCTCGGCGCGCACCCCCTGGGCGGCACCGGCCAGCCAGTCGGCGTGGCCGCTCCAGCCGTGGTATTCCGCGACCCGGGCGGCCTTCGAGTCCGCCGGGGCCGCGGCGGCCCCCT
>NZ_JAHLEM010000263.1 GCF_018883605.1 Streptomyces niphimycinicus
CGTCGCCGGAGCGGCGCGCGTAGGCGGTGGCTCCGGCGCCGCCCTGCTTGACCACCAGCACCTCCGGCTCGGGCAGCGCTGCCCGGATCGCCGCCGGGCCGCGCAGCCCCCAGACCGCCTCGGCCTCGTCCTCGCCGACGAAGACGAGGTCGCTGTCGCGGGCGAGGCCGAGCAGCACGGCGGGGCCCTGTTCGGCGTCGTCCTGCCGCTGCCAGAGCGAGACCCGGTAGTTGAGGTCGAAGGAGACGAGGGGGCGGCCGGGGGCGCGGGCGGTCAGCTCGCGCATCAGCGTGCGGCAGTCGGCGGAGAGGGCCGGGGTGATCCCGGTCAGATGGAGCACCCGGCCGGACCAGGCCCGCTCCCGGGGGATGAGCGCGGGGGACATGGCCGCGGCGGCGGATCCGGCCCGGTAGTAGACCACTTCGGCGAGCGGCTCGGACGGCTCGGACGGCTCGGACGGCTCGGACGGCTCGGACGATTCGGACGACCCCGCGGCGCCGTTCCCGTAGGCGGCGCCGTTCCCGTAGGCGGCGCCGTTCCCGTAGGCGGCGCCGTTCCCGTAGGCGGCGCCGTTCCCGTAGGCGGCGCCGTTCCCGTAGGCGGCGCCGTTCCCGTAGGCGGCGCCGTTCCCGTAGGCGGCGCCGTTCCCGTAGGCGGCGCCGTTCCCGTAGGCGGCGCCGTTCCCGTAGGCGGCGCCGTTCCCGTAGGCGGCGCCGTTCCCGTAGGCGGCGCCGTTCCCGTAGGCGGCGCCGTTCCCGTAGGCGGCGCCGTTCCCGTAGGCGGCGCCGTTCCCGTAGGCGGCGCCGTTCCCGTAGGCGGCGCCGTTCCCGTAGGCGGCGCCGTTCCCGTAGGCGGCGCCGTTCCCGTAGGCGGCGCCGTTCCCGTAGGCGGCGCCGTTCCCGTAGGCGGCGCCGTTCCCGTAGGCGGCGCCGTTCCCGTAGGCGGCGCCGTTCCCGTAGGCGGCGCCGTTCCCGTAGGCGGCGCCGTTCCCGTAGGCGGCGCCGTTCCCGTAGGCGGCGCCGTTCCCGTAGGCGGCGCCGTTCCCGTAGGCGGCGCCGTTCCCGTAGGCGGCGCCGTTCCCGTAGGCGGCGCCGTTCCCGTAGGCGGCGCCGTTCCCGTAGGCGGCGCCGTTCCCGTAGGCGGCGCCGTTCCCGTAGGCGGCGCCGTTCCCGTAGGCGGCGCCGTTCCCGTAGGCGGCGCCGTTCCCGTAGGCGGCGCCGTTCCCGTAGGCGGCGCCGTTCCCGTCGGCGGGTCCGGACCCGTCCACCGCCTCCGGCCCGTCCACCGCCGCCGACCCGACGGCGCGCTCGCCCGCCGTACGGAAGTAGATGCCGGTGGGGCGGTGCGGATCGCGCTGGACGTAGGCCGTGTCCACGCCGGTGGCCGCGATCTCCCGTACGAGGTGCTCGCCGAAGCCGTCCGTACCCACCCGGCTGATCCAGCGCACGCGGTGCCCGGCGCGGGCCAGGCCACAGGCGACATTGGACTCGGCGCCGCCGATGCCCCGGGCGAAGGAGGGGACGTCCGCCAGCCGGCCCGGACGGGACGGCACGAAGGTCACCATCGACTCGCCGAGGCAGACGACGTCTACGTCACCAGCGACGTCGTCGACGCCATCAGCAACACCATCGGCGGCCTCGACGCTGGGGAGAGGGGACACGGTTGGTCTCGCTCCTCGTGGATGGAGGATGGGGGGTCAGCCACACACCGTTGACCCGGTGCTGGGCGGGATGTTAGACAGCGCTCAGCGATATGCGCAATGAACGTTGCAGAGATTGCAACCGAAACACGTAATGGAGGCGCCTCCATGGCCACCGACCACAGCGACCAGGCCGTCGCCGCTCTCACGGCTCTCGCGCGGGAACGCGTGGACCACCGCTTCAAGGGGCTGCCTCCGAGCGCCGAGGGCCTTACGGTCGGCGAGCTGGCCGCCGAGCGGCGCTCCCTGTTCACCGGCGGCTTCACCACGCCCGTACTGGCCCTGTCGGCCGAGGCGCTGGAGCACAATCTGGTGGCGATGGAGCGCTACTCCGCCGCCCATGGCCTCGCCTTCGCCCCGCACGGCAAGACCTCCATGGCCCCCCAGCTCTTCGAGCGCCAGCTCGCCCACGGGGCCTGGGGCATCACCGCGGCCGTCCCCACCCAGGTGCGGGCCTACCGGGCCTTCGGCATCCAGCGGATCTTCCTCGCCAACGAGGTCGTCGACGCCACCGCCCTGCACTGGCTCGCGGCCGAACTCGACGCCGACCCCGATTTCCACTTCATCGCCTACGTCGACTCCGTGCGCGGCGTCGAGCTGATGGACGCGGCCCTGCGGGAGGCGGGCGCGCGGCGCCCGGTCGATGTGGTGGTCGAGCTGGGCGGCGGCGAGGGAGCCCGCACCGGGGTCCGTACGGAGGCGGAGTGCCGGGCGGTCGCCGACGCGGTCGGGGCCACCGGGACCCTGCGGCTGGTGGGCATGGCCGGCTACGAGGCCGAGGTGCCGAAGGCGGACGGCGAGCGAGTGCGGGCGTGGCTGCGCCGGCTCACCGCGCTGACGGCGGAGTTCGACGCGGCGGGCCGCTTCGAGGGCGTGGACGAGGTGGTCGTCAGCGCGGGCGGCAGCGCGTGGTTCGACGCGGTCGCGGATGTCCTCGCGGAGCTGCCCACGCTGTCCCGGCCGGTGCTGAAGCTGCTGCGCTCGGGCGCGTACGTCTCCCACGACGACGGCCAATACCGGAACCTCACCCCCTTCAACCGCATCCCGGAGGAGGGCGAGCTGCACCCGGCCTTCCGCCTGTGGGCCCAGGTCGTCTCCCGCCCCGAGCCCGGCCAGGCGTTCCTGAACGCGGGCAAGCGGGACGCGGCGTACGACCTCCACCTGCCCGAACCGCAGCTCATCCGCTCCGCCCGCGACGGCGCCACCCGCCCCGCCACGGGCCTGTCCATCACGGCCCTCTCCGACCAGCACGCCTGGGTCAGGATCGCGGACGGCGCCGAGCTGGAGGTCGGCGACTGGGTGGCCCTGGGGCTCTCGCATCCGTGCACCAGCTTCGACAAGTGGCAGCTCATTCCGGTGGCGGAGGCGGACGGCACGGTCACGGACTACATCCGTACCTTCTTCTGATCCCTCCGGGACCCCTCCGGGACTCCGCACCACTCCGCGCACAGGGAGACGCACCCCATGGACCTGGTCATCCGCGACGCACGCGTCATCGACGGCACCGGTGGTGCCGCCTACCGGGCCGACGTGGCCGTGGAGGGCGGCCGGATCGCCGCCGTCGTCCGTGAGGACGGCGGCGGGCCGCGCCCCACCGCCCGCCGCACGGTGGACGCGGACGGCCTCGTCCTCTCCCCCGGCTTCATCGACATGCACGCGCACAGCGATCTGGCGCTGCTGCGCGACCCCGACCACTCGGCGAAGGCCGCGCAAGGGGTGACCCTCGAAGTCATCGGCCAGGACGGCCTTTCCTACGCCCCCGTGGACGACGAGACCCTCGCCCAGATCCGTACCGCCATCACCGGCTGGAACGGCGACGGTTCCGACATCGACTTCACCTGGCGCACCGTCGGCGAGTTCCTGGACCGGCTCGACCACGGCTTCGGCGGCCAGGGCATCGCGGTCAACGCCGCCTACCTCATCCCCCAGGGCACCGTCCGGATGCTCGCGGTCGGCTGGGAGGACCGCGACGCGAGCCCGGCGGAGGTCGCCCGGATGAAGGAGCTGGTCGCGGAGGGGCTTCAGCAGGGCGCCGTCGGCCTCTCCTCCGGCCTCACCTACACCCCCGGGATGTACGCCTCCGACGCCGAACTCACCGAGCTGTGCCGGGTCGTGGCCGCCTACGACGGCTACTACTGCCCGCACCACCGCTCCTACGGCGCCGGTGCCCTGCGCGCGTACGAGGAGATGGTGGCCCTCACCCGCGAGGCCGGCTGCGCGCTCCACCTCGCCCACGCCACCATGAACTTCGGCCTCAACAAGGGCCGCGCCCCCGAACTCCTCACCCTCCTCGACACCGCCCTCGCCGACGGCGCCGACATCACCCTGGACACCTACCCCTACCTCCCCGGCTGCACCACGCTGGCCGCGATGATGCCGAGCTGGGCGGCCGAGGGCGGCCCCGACGCGGCGCTCGCCCGGCTGCGCGACGACGCCACCGCCGAGCGCATCCGCCACGTGATGGAGGTGGAAGGGGCGGACGGCTGCCACGGCGTACCGATGGACTGGGACACGATCGAGATCTCCGGTGTGAACGACCCGTCCCTCACCGGCTACGTCGGCCGGACCATCGCCGCGAGCGCCCGCGAACACGGCGAGGCCCCCTGGACCACCGCCCGCCGCCTCCTCCTGGACGACCACCTCGGCCCGACGATCCTCCAGCACGTCGGGCACGAGGAGAACGTCCAGGCGATCATGAAGCACCCGGTCCACACGGGCGGCAGCGACGGCATCCTCCAGGGCGCCAAGCCCCACCCCCGCGCATACGGCACCTTCCCGCAGTACCTCGGTCGCTACGTCCGCGAGCTGGGCGTCCTCACCCTGGAGGAGTGCGTCGCCCACCTCACCTCCCGCCCCGCGGCCCGCCTCCGCCTCCCCGACCGCGGCCGGATCCACCAGGGTTACCGCGCCGACCTCGTCCTCTTCGACCCGGACACGGTGGCCGCGGGCTCGACCTTCGACACCCCCCGCACCCTGCCGACCGGCATCCCCCACGTCCTCATCGACGGCCGCTTCGTCATCGAGGACGGGCGGCGGACGGACGTCCTCGCGGGGCGTTCGATACGGCGCGCCTAGCTAGGCTCTCCGCAGCCGGACAACGCCTTTGGGGGGCAGGATGACGCGGATCGGGAAGATGCGGCTCGGTGACGGAACGGCGATGCGGGTCGAGGTCGACGGGCCGGAAGACAGCGGGATCGACCGGGTGGGCCGAGCCGCCGACGTCATGAGCGGCTCCGCCGAGACTCTCCAGGAGGCCCTGACTCATATCCGGCCCGCGCTGGAAGCGGTCGCCCGGAGCGTACGCGACATGGTGCAACAACCGGACACCGTGAGCGTCGAGTTCGGCATCAAGCTCTCCGCGGAGGCGGGGGTCGTGGTGGCCAAGGCGGCCAGTGAGGCCAATTTCGCCGTGCGTCTGGAATGGAGCACCCGCGGCCAGGAATGATGGCCCACATGGGAGTCCCTTGGGGCGACAGGCCGCTGGAATCCGGTGCGGCCAGGCTGTGGGGTGGCGGGGGTGTGGCGGGGGCGGGTTTCCTGATCGCCCCCGACCTTGTGTGTACCTGCGCGCATGTGGTCGCCGACGCGCTGGGGCTGCCCAGAGACCTGGCTCGGGCGCCCGAAGGCACCGTTCGTGTCGAATTCCCGCTTTTGCGCGAAGCGGACGGGACGATCCCCGAGGCCCTCGCCGAGGTCGTCTCCTGGCAGCCGGTGCAGCGGGATGACAGCGGCGATGTGGCGCTGCTGCGGCTGGATCGCACGGTATCGAACGCGCGGCCGGTGCCACTGGTCGACGGGTCGGCGGTGTGGGGACACACCTTCCGGGTGTACGGCTTCCCGGAGGGCGCCGCGCACGGAGTGTGGGCTTCCGGGACGCTGCGGGCCACCCAGGGCGCCGGCTGGCTACAGATGGACGCCGGGCCCGACGGCGGTTCGCGGATCGGGGCGGGCTTCAGCGGTTCGGCGGTATGGGACGACGCCCAGGGCGGCGTCGTCGGTATGACCGTTGCCGCCGGGCGCGGCGGACTGGCGGGGACCGCGTATCTGGTGCCGTCCGCGGCGCTGGTGGACGAGGAGGTGCTGCGGCCGAGGTGCCCGTTCCGCGGGCTGGCGGTGTTCGGGGAAGAGGACGCGGAGTTCTTCCACGGGCGGCAGGACGACGCCGAACGGCTGGCGCAGGCGGTCGGAACGCGTCCGCTCACCGTCTTGACCGGGCCGTCCGGATGCGGGAAGTCCTCTCTGGTCCGGGCCGGGCTGCTGCCCGCGTTACGGGCGCGTGGCACGACCGTGTCCGTGCTGCGGCCGGTGCAGGGCGTACGGCCTTGGACGGCGCTGGCGCAGGCGGTGGTGCCGGTGCTGGAGCCGGCGGCCGGGGAGGTCGAGCGGCTGCGCAAGAGCGAGGAGCTGGTCGGGCTCCTGGGCGACGGGGCGGGTGACGGGAGAACGCGAGAGGTGGCCGCCGGGCTGCGGGCCGCGCTGGAGCGGCGGAGCGGGAGCGGCGGACACCTGATCTTCGTCGACCAGATGGAGGAGTACGCGGCCGCCGACCCGGTCGCGGCGCGTGAGCTGCTCACCCTGCTGGCAGCGGTCGCGGGAGCGCCGGACGAGGGAACCGGGAGCGGTACGCGGGTGGTGGCCACCGCGCGCCCCGGGTCGCTCGACGTCCTGGTGACCCCTGAGACCTCCGGCGCCCTCAGCGACGCCGTGATCTTCCTCGCCGCGCTCTCCGCCAAGGGTTTGCGCCAGGCCGTCACCGGGCCGGTCGACGCCACATCGGGGCTGTGGCTGGAACCCGGTCTGGCGGAGCGGATCGTCGAGGACGCGGCGGGCGAGCCGGGCCGGATGCCGCTGACGGAGTTCGCGCTGACCCAGTTGTGGGAGCGCCGCGAGCGGTCCATGCTCACCCACGCCGCGTACCAGGAACTGGGCGGCGTCGCCGGGGCTCTGGTCGGATACGCCGAAGACGCCTTCCGCGCACACGTCCCCGCCTCCGAGGAGCCCGCGGCCCGGCGGCTGTTCGTCCAACTGGCCCGCCCGGACGACCGGGGCGGTTTCACGCGTCGCCCCACCCCGGTCGCCGACCTCGACACCGCCGCGGTGGCGGTCGCACGCCGGCTCGCACCGGGGAAGCTGGTCATCTTCGGCCGTACCTCCGAGGGCACCGAGATCGTCGACCTCGCTCATGAGGCACTCACCAGGCTGTGGCCCCGGTTGCGCGACTGGCTGGAGGACAGCCGGGAGTTCCGGGGCTGGCAGGAGCAGTTGCGGCGCGACCTGGCCCGGTGGGAGGCCCGGAGCGAAGAAGCGGGCGGGCTGTTGCGCGGGCGGCTGCTCGCCGAGGCGGAAGACTGGCTGAAGCGCAGACCCGAGGACATCACCTCCGGCGAGCGTGCGTACATCCAGGCCGGACGGCGGCACCGGCGGCGCGGCGTACGGGCGTGGCAGGCCACTGTCGCGGCACTCGCCGCACTGCTGATGACGGCGTCAACACTGGCCGTGGTCGCCGTGCAGAATCGACGGGAGACCGAGGCCAAACTGCGGACGCTCGCCTCCCGGACGCTCGCCGACGCCTCCGACAAGCAGTCCGAACGCACCCCCGGCACGGCGGTGCAACTGGCACTGGCCGCCTGGCACACCGAGCACACGCCGCAGGCCCGGGCGGCGCTGCTCCGCCAGTACGTGCGCGGGCAGTACCTGCGGGGCAGCTATCGGGGCCTGTGGCGGGGCCGGGCGCAGAAGCTGGACGCCACGCCGGACGGGCGCACCATGGTGGTGCGGTCCAAACCGTCCGGCGTCGGCCCGCAGCAGGTGGCCGTGGTGACCGGAGTGCCGGAGGGAAAACCGCGCCATTACGCGCTGCGTGGTGTGCCCGAGGGCGATACGCGCAGTGCCGTCAGCCCGGACGGTCGGCACTACGCGATAGCCACACCTGAGGGCGGCGTACTGCTGTGGAAGCTGGACGGCACCAGTCGCGGGCCCCGGGTGCTGGCGCGTGGCGTGGCGGGCGAGCGCAACGTCAACAGTGCGCGCCTGGACTTCAGCGCGGACAGCCGCCGCCTGCTGCGGCTGCTCACGTTCAGCAGGCCACTGCCGGAGGACGACGGCCGCGAGGGGCTCCTGGGGGCATGGGACACGGGCAGCGGCCGATCACTGCCCATGGCGGACGAAGTGATCCCGCGCGGTGTCGTCTTGAACGATGCGGCGTTCGGGGTGGACCCTGACACCGTGCTGTTGCTGCCCTGGCTCCGGGGCGACAACAGGGAGGTGGTGGTGCGCGATCTGCGTACCGGAAGACCCGTGCGGAAGATTTCACGCCGTACCAAGAGCGGGTCGTTGTCGTTCGGCGGCGGTGGAGCCTACGCCATCGAGTCGGACTCCTCGTCACGGTCATATCTCCATGACCTGGCCACGGGGTCGAGCGCGCGGCTCCCCGGCGGCTCCATAACGCCGGATGCCACCGGTGGGTACCTGTTCGATACCGAGGAGGTCGAGAAGGGCGGTTACAGCGAGATCGCGCTGACCCGGCCGGCCACGGGCGAGACCTACCGGACACGGGTACCGGTGGGCAGCGAGCCGGAGGATCTGATCGCCGTCGTATCGCGCGGGGGCGGCGGGGTGAGGGTGCTGGCTCCGGTCGGCGACACTCTGATGGTGGCCGAGGCACACCGCGAAGTCGCCCGGGAGTCCGATAAGTCGGATACACCCGTCGCGCTGTCGTCCGACGGGCGGCGCCTGGCGCGGGTATCCCACGGTCGGCTGGAGGTGATGGACCTGGTGAGCGGCGACCGCCGCACCGCCGCACTTCCCCGTACCCGCCGTAACCGGGATTGGCAGGTGACGTGGACCGCGCGGTCCACGCGGCTCGTGCTGTGGGAGCCGAACGGTACGGAGTTGTCCACCTACGCCGCTCGTGACCTGGCCGACCGAGTGGATGTGCGGCTGGACATGGGACCCGACACCGACAAGCGATTGGGAACCGTGGACGCGGTCGAGCCGCTGTACGGCGGGGATGTCGCCGTGCTGACGGCGGGCGGCGCCCTGCTGCGGGTGGACCCGGAACGCGGCGTGCAGATCGGACCGCCGCTGTGGGCCGACCGCACCCCCCTGGACTCCGGCAATCCGTTCGCGGGGATCGGTCGGATCCGTGCCCGTCCCGGCCATCCGGACCAGGTCGCGGTGGCGGCCCGGAATGACGCCGAGCGGGGCAGGGTGGAGCTGTGGGACATCCGGGCCCGCAAGCGGACGGGCGTACTGTCCGGCGATCGGATCAGCAGGGTCTACTCGGATTTCGGCGGCTCCAGCATGGTCTTCTCGCCGGATGGCGAGGAGTTGGTGGTGCAGCAGTACGACGGCTTTCTGCGCCGCTTCGGGGTTGCCGAGCAACGTGCCAAAGGCCCGCGGATAGCGGTCGACAGTACCGGTGACGTGGTCGGGGTTACCGACGAGGGCACAGTGGTCACGTTCTCGTACGCGACCGATCTCGAGTTGTGGGAACCCGCCACCGCTGACCGGGTCGGCGTGATTCGGATACCGGGCGTCAACTACGCGGCGGTCGTCCGGGGCAGCCGGCTGACATTGGCAGGCGACAACTGGCTCCAGTCCTTCGACCTGCGTCCCGACACCTGGTTCACGGACCTGTGCAAAGGCGCGGGCCGTGACTACACCAATGAGGAACGGAAACACCAGTTGCCGCCGGGAACGCCTTCGGAGCCTCCGTGCACCGGCACCGGCCCGTGAGCCATCGGGTGGTGGAGTGCGCGGAATGGCCGCGCACCCTGGTCACCCCTCGGCCGACAGCCTCTCGACCGCGGCTCGCGAAGAGCCGAAGCCTTCGGCGATCAGTCGCACCGACCGCACAGATTCCCACGCCGCACGGCGGCCCGGGCCCCGACCACCCCCGGCACCGGCACCCACCGCCCCCGATGCGCCCGCCGCGGCGGCGGACCGTACGGCGACTGCCAGGCCGGCCGATCGCGCCGTACGACGATCGGGGCGAGCCTGGTGGTGCCTCCGCACCCGGCGCACCGCGCGAGGGACCAGGCGTTGATCGGGAGCCAGATGGGCATGACAGCCCAGTTCTTGGACATGGAGTCAACCGCTTCCAGTGAGAAGACCACAGCGAAAAGCAGCACGCCGCACCTGCGCGACGCGCGACGGATCAGCGCTTGGGGGATCTCACTTGGTGTACAACGGCACGTCCTTGACAGCGCGGCTATGGGCGAGACCACGCTAACGGCGCACGGGAGCGCGGCTCCACCGCTTTTCGGGCGGATGGGCGGATGGCGATGCGGGGCGGCGGACGCCCACACCCCCTCGGCGCCCGGTGACCACCTCGGGCCGGTTCACAGTGCGGCTTTGTACCGGTTCACAGTGTGACCACGATTTTGCCGTGAACATGCCTCTCGGCCTGCGTCGTCACGGCTTCGCGAATCCGCTCGACCGGGAAGGTCGCCGCGATCGGCACGGTGATCTCGCCGGAATGGATCGCGTCGGCGATCCGTTCCAGGGCGCCCGGACCCGCGTCGAGGGCGCCCGTCTTGCGCACACCGGGCGGCGGGGCGGGGCCGTCGGCCACGACGGAGATCCGCTCGGGTGCCACGCCGAGCTTGAGCGCGGTCTCGGCCGCCTCCCTTCCGAACAGGTCGGTCGCGGCGGTGATCCCCTCGGGCGCCAGGGCCCGCACCCGGTCCGCCAGGCCAGGGCCGTACGCCACGGGTTCGGCGCCGAGCCCGCGCAGGAATCCGAACGTGCCCTCGGAGGCGGTGCCGAGCACCCGGGCACCCGCGAGCTTCGCGAGCTGCACGGCGAAGATGCCCACACCACCCGCCGCCCCACCGATCAGGACGGTGTCCCCGGTGCGGAGCCCGATCGCGGCGAGCGCGGCGGCGGCCGTCAGACCGGACACCGGAAGCGTGCCCGCCACCTCGTCGCCGATGCCCTCCGGGGTGCGCCATAGCGTTGCCGCGGGCGTCTTGACCAGCACGAAATCGGCGACGGACCGGCCAATCGCGGCCCCGAACACCCGGTCGCCGGTCGCGAATCCCGTGGCTTCGGCGCCCACCTCGTCCACCACTCCGGCGAAGTCGCTGCCGAACCCGGCCGGCAAGGTGATGCCGAACCGCGCCGCCATGTCGGGCTGTGTGGTGATTTGCCAGTCCATCGGATTCAGCCCGGCGGCCGTGACCCGGACGCGAACCTCGTCCGGTGCGGCGTGCGGCTCGGGTATCTCCTGAAGTTCGAGTACTTCGGGACCGCCAAATCGCCGGTAACGGACAGCTTTGCTCATCGGTGATCTCTCCCGGCCAGTGATGGGACTTGGTCTTATCGACCGTACACCAGTGATGGGACGAAGTCCCGTACACTGCTCCCATGGCTCGCTGGCAACCCGACGCACCCGGACGACTCGCCGCCGCCGCCCTCGACCTCTTCGAGGAGCGCGGCTACGAGAACACGACCGTGATCGAGATCGCGGAGCGCGCGGGGCTCACCAAGAGCACGTTCTTCCGGTACTTCTCGGACAAGCGCGAGGTGCTCTTCGGCGGGGGCACGGTGACCGGTCTGCTCATCGAAGGGATCGCCTCGGCGCCGCCGGCGGCCGGGCCGCTCGACGCGGTGGCGGACGCCCTCGATGCGCTCGGCCGGACGTTCTTCACCGCCGACCGCCGCGAGTTCAGCGGCCGGCGCCAGGCCGTGCTGAACGCCAATGCGGAACTGCGTGAACGCGAAGCCCTGAAAAGGATCGACCTCGCCGCCTCGATGATCGAGGCCCTCAACCGCCGCGGAGTCCCGGGTCTGACCGCCCGCGTGGCCGCGAAACTGGGCATGCTCGTCTGGGAGATCGCCTACGACCAGTGGATCGACACCGGCAACAGCGAGGGCTTCGGCCCGCTGGCACGGCAGGCGCTCGCCGACGTACGCGCGGCCAAAGCCGTGCGCTAGCCGGAGCGATCGGGCGGCTTTCCGCCGCTAACGGCCGTGTTAGCGGGGTGTTAGCGGAGCGGCAGGCTTGCGGTAGCGGCCCCGGCCAGAGTGGGTGACGTACCGAGGACAACGTCACCGACCGCCCCTGGGGGGACCCGGCATGAACGCCAACACCACTGTCCGCAGCACTCGTCGCCGCACCATTCGCATCGCCGCCGCGGCCCTGATCGCAGCCGCCAGCCTCAGCCTGACCGCCTGCAACAACGACACGGAAGACACCGGCACGAAGAAGCCCGCGGCCTCCGCCGAGTCCAGCACCGGGGGCTCCTCCTCCGGAGCGCAGGGTTCCGACGCCAAGACGGGCACCAAGACGGGCGATACGGGCAAGGCGCCATCTTCCACCGGCGGCCAGAAGTTGGCGGACGGCAGCACGGCCAAGATCGACAAGCTCGGCACCCAGCACTACCGCCTCAAGATCATCAACGACGGTGCCGTCCTCGCCACGCTGGAGGCGAACCAGAGCGACGCCGGGCTCGACGCCAACGGCATGTACGTCGTGCTCACGCTGGGCGGCGAGGTCCACTCCTGGATGGGCGGCGAGCACAGCGGACCGGGCACCTTCAAGCTCGCGGGCGGCTGGAAGGCCAAGGTCACGAAGGTCGGCGACGCCCACTTCCGCGCGGACATCATCGGCAACGAGGGCTCGGTGGACGGCACGCTGGAGGCGAACGGGCACGACGACGGGATGGTCGCCAACGGCGTGTACATCGTGCTCAGCGCGGGCGGTGTGATCAGCGCCCACCAGTAAGCACCTGCCCGACCGCGGCGGTGGAGTTGCCTTGAGGCGGCTCCACCGCCGCGGCGTTTGTTCGCCAGGTCCCCGTTCCGCCCCGGCGTTCAGCCTTCCAGCTCCGCCGTCACCAAGCGGCGCAGGTGGCGGCGGGCGTCGGCCACGGTCAGGGCGGGTGCCTGGCGCAGGCGGCGCAGGGCCAGGCCGTCGGCCAGGGCGGAGAAACGGAGGGCGAAGTCGGCCGGGTCGTCGCAGACGAAGTCGCCCTCGTCCCGGCCCCGTTCGACCAGGGCCCGGATCTCGCCGTGCCATGCCTCGTAGCGCTCGGCCTGGCCACGGGCGAAGGACTCGTCGCGTTCGCCCGCGTTCCAGTAGTCGAACCACATCCGCCAGTGCTGGTCCGTGTCGTCCGTGAAAAGCGCGTCGATGAGCAGCCGCAGCCCTTGTGCGCCGCTGGTGGCCTTCGCGGCGGCCTCGCTCAACGCGGCGTAGTAGCGCTCGATGTGCAGCACCATCGCCTCGGAGAGGACTTCCTGCACGCTCTCGAAGTGGTACGTGACCGTGCCGACCGAGACCTCGGCCGCGGCCGCCACCTCGCGCACCCCGACCCCCTTGGTGCCGCGCTCCGCGATCAGCGGAACGGCGGCCTCCACGATGAGGCGGCGGCGCACCTCGGTGGGCTGCCGGGTGCGGCGGGAGGCGTCGACGGCGCGGCGCGGGGGGCGGCGCTCGGCGGGGGACGTCACGCGGATGTCCTCGGCGTGGTGTGGTGCCATGCGCGCGTGGCCACTGTCTCTCCGTTCGCCCGTGCCTCGATGCTGCTGTCCATGATGAATTCCTCCGCCGTGGCACGCAGTTCCACGGCGGTGACGATCTCCGCGTCCCAGGCCCCGCGCCGCAGCCGGATGGTCCACCGAGAGCTTGCCACGGCCGAGAGCGGATCGTCGGAGCGGATGCGGTACGTCTCGCGGGCGCTCTCCTCGTAGCGGAGTCCGTCGGGATAGGTGCGCGAGCCGCCGTAGTTCGGGTCCACGTCCAGCACCCATTCGTCCGTCGCCACATCGTGGGTGACGGTCCGCTCGGGGCGCGGTCCGGCGGGCGGGTCGACGGTCACGGCGAGCGGCACGGCCTGCTCGGGCTCCTCGAAGACGATGGGCGGGCGGCCCGCGTCGGCGCCCGGATCCCGTACGGGCAGCAGCAGGGCGCTGTCCCCGGGCCGTACGGTCAGCCGGCCGCGCTCGCCGTGCGGCCAGACCCACGGCCAGTACGCGTCGGAGACGGCGACCCTGATGCGGTGGCCGGGCGGAAAGGCGTAGCCGGTGGCGTTCAGCTCGAACTCCACGTCCTCCTCGCGCCCTGGCCGCCACTCCACGGCCTTGTCCCGTCCCTTCCGCGACAGGAGGTTGAGCACCCCACGGGTGACGAGGGTGGACGAGCCGTCGGGCGCCACATCGCAGACGCGGGCGATGACGTGGGCGCGCGGGGTGGCGCTGTCGAGGCGTAGCCGTACGCGGGGACGGCCCAGGATCTCGACCCTTCCGGTGAGCGGCGCCGAGTCGAAGCAGACCGAACGGCCGTCCTCCGCGCGCTGGTCGGGCGGCAGATCGGTGGCGTTGCCGAAGGGGAAGAAGCGGCCCGCGTCCAGCCCGGTGTGCAGCGGCGAGCGGACGATCACCGGCTCGTCGGCGGGGCCGCCGAGGGGGCGTTCGTCCCAGGTGAGCGACGGCGACGGCCAGGCGTCCTCGCCGACCCAGCGGCCGGGCATGGTGTCGTACGAGGTGGCGGGCGGTACCGGGTCGTTGATCCAGGCGCGCAGCGGCGGCTCGTCCAGCACGCCGGTCGGCTCGTCCTTGAGCCAGTGGTCCCACCAGCGCAGCGTCTCCTGGAGGAAGCCGATCGCCGGGCCCGGCGGCAGCCCCCGGTCCGGGTACTGGTGCGACCAGGGGCCGATGAGCCCGCGCACGGGCGCGTCGAGGTGCTCCAGCAGGCGCAGCACGGTGTCCCGGTACGGATCGGCCCAGCCGCCGACCGCCAGCACGGCGGCCTCGATCGCGCCGTAGTCCTCGCAGACGCTGCCGTGCCGCCAGTAGTCGTCCCGCTCCTGGTGGGCGAGCCAGGTGTGCAGATACGGCTCGAGCGCGTCGAGCCGTTCCCGCCACATGGGCAGCCAGCGGTCCTCGCCGACGGAGGTGGGGTGCGGGGGGCGGGCGGTGAACGCCAGCATCGTCCCGGCCCAGGCGAGCATGTCGATGCCGAGGACGGCGCCGCCGGTGTAGTGGACGTCGTTGTCGTAACGGTCGTCGGTGGAGCAGACGGTGACGATCGCCTTCAGCGGGGCGGGGCGCAGGGCGGCGATCTGGAGGGAGTTGAACCCGCCCCAGGAGATCCCGAACATCCCCACCTTGCCGGTGCACCAGGGCTGCGCCGCGAGCCAGTTGACGACGTCCACGCCGTCGGCCAGCTCGGTCGCGGTGTACTCGTCGAGCATCACGCCCTCGGAGTCGCCGCTGCCGCGCAGATCGACTCGTACGGAGGCGTAGCCGTGCCCGGCGTACCAGGGGTGGCGCTGGGCGTCGCGGGGCGCGGTCCAGTCGCTCTTGCGGTACGGGAGGTATTCGAGGAGGGCGGGGACGGGGGCGGTTTCGGCGTCTGTCGGGCGCCAGATGCGGGCGTGCAGCCGCGTTTGCCCGTCCCGGGTGGGGATCCATACGTCCTCGGCCCGCACATTGCGGTCGAACGTCTCGCGGTACCTCAACGCTGCTCCCTACGTGGTGGGTTGTCTGCGGGGCGGGTGCGCTTGTGGGTGGGTGCGCCCGCGGCGGCAAGCCCCCACCCCGCCCCTTCCCGAAACCAGGGCTCCGCCCCGGGCCCCGCTCCTCAATCGCCGGAGGGGCTTACAGGTTGTGGGCAATCGTTCCTCCCCCAGCTACCGCTGGGAGGTGCCCCCCGGCGGAACGGGTGGGCACAACCCACCCACCGGCCCGCACCCGGCGGCGATACCTCAAGGGCACCCCGCCCGGGGGCCGGGGCGGGCCCCGGTACCGGGAAGGGGCGGGGTGGGGGCTAGCCATCCGCCGGCCGCCACCTGCGT
>NZ_JAHLEM010000264.1 GCF_018883605.1 Streptomyces niphimycinicus
ACCCACCGGCCCGCACCCGGCGGCGATACCTCAAGGGCACCCCGCCCGGGGGCCGGGGCGGGCCCCGGTACCGGGAAGGGGCGGGGTGGGGGCTAGCCATCCGCCGGCCGCCACCTGCGTACCCGATGGCCCCCGCCCAACTCATCCCACACCACCCCCGGCTCGGCGGCGTCCTGCCAAGCGTCGGCCGCCTCCACGGCGGCTTCGGCGTCCGGGTCGGGTTCGAGGGCCGCGGCCATCAACTGCCGCGTATACGGATGCCCCGGCCCCCCGAACACCGCATCCGTGGGCCCCTCCTCCACCACCACCCCGTGCCGCAGCACCACCACCCGATCGGCGATCCCCCGCACCACCGCCAGGTCGTGGCTGATGAACACGCACGCCAACTCCCGTTCGCGGCGCAGATCGTCCAGCAGCCGCAACACATCCGCCTGTACGGACACGTCCAGCGCCGTCGTGATCTCGTCCGCGATCAGCACCTCCGGCTCCCCGGCCAGCGCCCGTGCGATCCCGATCCGCTGGCGCTGGCCGCCCGACAGTTGCGCGGGCAGCCGGTCGGCGAAGTCGGGGTCGAGGCGTACGTCGGCGATCAGTTGGCGGGCCCGCGAGGCCGCCTCGGCCCGCGATCCCGCCGAGCCGAAGAAGCGCAGGGGGCGCCGTATCGCATCGCCCACCGAACGCCGTGGATTGAGCGAGGTGTCCGCGTTCTGGAAGACGAGCTGGACGGTGCGGCGCAGGGCGAGCGGACGCCGCCGCGCGGGGACGCCCAGGTCACCGCCGGGAGCACCGCCGGGAGCACCGCCGGGCGTTCCGCCCGACGCACCAACCGACCCACCACCGGGCGCACCGCCCGGCACACCGCCCGACGTAGCCCTCATCGTCCCGCCCGACGCCCCCCTCAGCCCCGCCAGCGACCACGCGATCGTGGACTTCCCACTCCCCGACTCGCCGACCAGCGCCACCACCTCTCCCCTCCGTACGCTGAAGGAGACCCCGTCCACCGCGCGGCTGGTGCCGTAGTCGATCGTCACCTCTCGTACGTCCAGCGCCTCGGCCGCGTCCGTGGGCACCTCGGCCCGGGGGCGGATCTCGCGCGTGCCGTCCTCGCCCACCAGCGCCAGCCCGGCGTCCGCCACGCGCGGGACACTGGCCAGCAGGCGGCGGGTGTACGGATCGGCGGGGGCGGCGAAGAGACGCCGGGTGGGGGCGGCCTCGACGACCCGTCCGGCGCGCAGTACGCACACCTCGTCGGCCATGTGCGCGACCACGCCGAGGTCATGGCTGACCAGGACGGCGGCGAGGCCGAGTTCCTCGCGCAGGGTGCCGATCAGGTCCAGCACCCCGCGTTGGGTGATCACGTCGAGGCCGGTGGTGGGCTCGTCCAGGACGAGCACCTTGGGGCGGGCCGCGATGGCCATGGCGATGGCCACGCGCTGCTGCTGTCCGCCGGAGAGCTCATGGGGATAGCGGCGGGCGAGTTCGCGCGGATGCGGCAGCCTGACCTGCTCCAGCAGGTCCGTGACGGGCACCTCGCCGCCCGCCTCCGCGATCTGCCGTCCGATGCGCATGCTGGGCGTCAGGGCCTGGCCCGCGTTCTGGGAGACCATCGCGACCGTACCGCCGCGCAGCCGTCGCAACTCCCGCGCGGAGAGCGCGAAGACGTCCCTCCCCTCGACGGCGACCCGTCCGCCGGTCAGCCGCGATCCGTGTCGCAGATGCCCCAGCAGCGTCGCGGCGACCGTCGACTTGCCGCTGCCCGACTCGCCGACCAGGGCCAGCGTCCGGCCGGGTGCGACCTCCAGCGACACCTCGTCCACGACGGGCACCTCGCGCCCGCCCGAACGGCGCGATCCGCCGGACCCACCGGACCGGTAGGCCACGGACAGCGCGTCCACCGAGACGATGGGCGTCGCCTCCGCCGGAACAGTCGCCTCCGCCGAAGTGATGGCCGTCATCAGGAGCCCTCCCGGATCCGGTCCACGCCCCACGCCTTGGACAGGCCGTCGGCCGCGAGATTGAGCCCGACCACCAGCGTGGCCAGGGCGATGATCGGCGCGAGGCTGGCCATCGGGACGACGGTGATGGCGGTGCGGTTCTCCGCGACCATCAGCCCCCAGTCGGGGGTGGGCGGGTCCGCGCCGAAGCCCAGGAAGGACAGCGAGGAGATCAGCAGCACCACCCAGGAGGCGCGCATCGCGAACTCCACGCACACCACGTCGGTGATGTTGGGCAGCACCTCGCGCCGCAGGATCGCCCAGGTGCTCTCGCCGCGGGCGCGCGCCGCGGTGACGTAGTCCTGGGGGACGACGGCGAGCGCCGCACCGCGCACGACCCGTACCACCTGGGGGACGCAGACGACGGCGATGGCCAGCACGATGACCGCGGATCCGGTGCCCAGCGCGGTGACGATCACCAGCAGGACGAGGATCGCGGGGATGGACAGCACCGCGTCCAGGACCCGCATCAGCAGATCGTCCAGCCAGCCGCCGCGCAGGGCGGCCGCACAGCCGAGGACGGCGCCGAGGGCGACGGTGAGGACGGTCGCGGTGACGGAGACGCCGAGCGCGTACCGCCCGCCGTACAGCACCCGGGTCAGCACATCGCGCCCGTAGCTGTCGGTGCCCGCCCAGTGGTCCGCGCCCGGCCCGAGCAGCGCGTGCGAGGCGTCGCCGGTGGTGGGGTGGTACGGGGTGAGCAGCGGGGCGAGCAGCGCGACCACGAGGTGGACGGCGACGATCGCGAGCCCGATGGCGGTGGGGCGGGAGGAGCGCACGGTGCGCCAGGTGCGGGCGGCCACGCCGGGCCGGACGGGTGCGGGCGGTGCGGCGGCCGGGGCCGCCCCCGCAGACGCTTTCGGGGAGCTCATCGCGTCTTCCGGCGAACTCATCGGATCCTCCCTCCTCGGGTGCGGAGCTTGGGGTTGAGGGCCATGGAGCCGAGGTCGGCGGCGAGGTTGCACAGGACGTAGACGACGGCGCTGATGAGGGCGATGGCCTGGATGACGGGCAGGTCGCGGTTCTGCACGGAGGAGAGCATCAGCTTGCCGATGCCGGGATAGTTGAAGACGTTCTCGACCACGGCGACGCCGCCGACCAGCCAGGCCACATTGAGCGCGATGACATGGAGGGTGGGCAGCAGGGCGCTGGGCAGCGCGTGCCGGGTGACCACCCGCCAGGTGGACAGGCCCTTGAGCCGGGCGGTGGTGACGTATTCGCTCGCCATGACGTCGATCACCGAGGTGCGGGCCATCCGCACGATGTACGCGGCCATGACGATGGCGAGCGAGGCGGCGGGCAGCCAGACCGCCGGGAGCAACTGCCCGGTACTGGCGCCCGGTCCGTACAGCACCACGGCGGGCAGCACCGGCACGGTGACGGAGAAGGCGAGCACCAGCACGGTGGCCACGACGAATTCGGGGACGCTCATCCCGATCAGGCTGACCGTGGAGATCAGGTGGTCGGGCCAGCGGTCGCGGTAGAGCCCGGCGACGATGCCGAGGACGAGGGAGCCGGTGACCGCGAAGAGGATGGTGACGACGGCGATGAGGGCGGAGTTGCCGAGGTACTGGGCGACCTCGCCGCCCACCGGTTTGGTGGTGACCAGCGAGGTGCCGAAGTCGCCGTGCAGGGCGCCGTTGATCCAGTGGCCGTAGCGCTCCCAGGCGGGCTGGTCGAGCCCCATCTGCCCCCGCAGCGCGGCGACCGCGTCGGGGGTGGCGTCCCGGCCGAGCACCTGGGTGGCGACGTCGCCGGGCAGCGCCTGGACGGCCAGGAAGACCAGGACCGAGGAGAGCAGCAGGGTGCCCAGCGCGGAGACCACGCGGCGGACGAGGAAGGAGAGCATGCGTCTCATGCCCCCTTCAGGCCGATGCGGAGGTAGTCGAACTCGAAGCCGTGCTCGGCGTAGCCGCGCACCTTCCGGGAGATCCCGACGAGCCGGTCGGCGAACATCGGGGTGATGGCCCCGCCCCGCTCGACGACGAGCGTCTGCGCCTGCCCGTACAGCTCGCGCCTGCGGCCCGCGTCGGTCTCCCGGCGGGCCCGGTCGAGCAGCGCGTCGAACTCCTTGTCGGCCCAGGCGGTCTCGTTGTACGAGGAACCGCCGCGGAAGACCTGGTTGAGGAGCTGGTCGACGGGGCGCCCGGTGTACCAGTAGGTGGCCATGAGCGGCTTCTTCATCCAGATCTGGGTGTAGTACGAGTCGGCGGCCGCGGTCTTGACCCGGATCCGGATGCCGGCGCGCCCGGCCGACTCCTGGTAGGCGAGGGCCATGGGCGTGAAGATCGGGTCGTAGGAGGAGGTGTAGAGGTCCACCGCCAGCCGCTCGTGCCCGGCCTTCTTCAGCAGATGGCGGGCCTGCTCGGGGTCGTGGGCGGGGTGGGCGGCGGTGTGGGCGGGGTCGTTCGGCGGGACGGGGTTGTCCCACCCCGCGGTGCCCGCGCCCTGGAGGGCGGCCTTCAGGATGTGCTCCGGGTCGTAGGCGAGCTTCATCGCCTGCCGCACCCGCACATCGGTGAAGGGCTTCTCGGTGGTGAGCATCGGCAGCACGTACCACTGGGCGTTCTCGGCGCGGGCGATGGTGGCGCGGTCGGAGGCGGCGATGACCCGGGCGGTGGCGAAGTCGAGGTTGGTCTGGGAGAGCAGATCGACCTGTCCGGCGAGCAGGGCGTTTGAGCGGGCCTGCATATCGGCGACGGAGTAGAAGTCGATGGCGTCCAGGACCGGGCGCCCGGCCCAGTGGTCCGGGTAGGCGGTGACCCGGCCGGGCCCGGCGGCGGCGAAGGACTCGAGCCGGAACGGGCCGGTGCCGATGCCGGTGCGGCCGATGGAGCGGGCGCTGCCGTCCGGGACGACGTAGCAGTTGTAGTGGGTGAGCAGGCTGGGGAACTCGGCGTGCGGGCTCTTCAGCGGGACGACGAGGGTGTGGGCGTCCGGGGTGCGCAGCCGCTCCGGGTCGACCAGCGGGGACAGCACGGGGGCCTGCGGGGAGGCGGTCGCGGTGTCGAGGATGTGGCGCAGGGTGTAGGCGGCGTCGGCGGCGGTGAAGGCGCGGCCGTCGTGGAAGGTGACGCCGCGGCGCAGCCGGAAGGTCCAGGTGGCCGCCTTGGCGTCGGGCTCCCAGGATTCGGCGAGGTCGGGGGCGACGGTGCCGTCGGGCCCGATCCGGACCAGCCGGTTGTAGAGCGCGCCGAGGTATTCGTACGCGGAGAGCGCGCTCGCGGGGTCGAGGGTCTCGGCGTCGGAGGCGGGCGGCCGGGCGATGCGCAGGGTGCCGCCGCGGTCGGGCCGCCCGGCCGGGCCGCGGGTGGGCACCGCCCTCGTCGGGGACGCGGAGGCGGCTCCTGAGCAGCCGCTCAGCAGGGCGGAGCCGCCGAGCGCACCGCCGATCGCCGCCGCGGTGGTGAGCAGCGACCTCCGTGGCAGCCCGGCCGCGGCGGGGGCGGTTCGGTGGGAGGTCTCGGACGTGAACGGGGACATGAACGGGGGCACCCTTCCCTTATTCGTTCAGTCGAACGATTGGGTGAAGTCCGTGAACGATAGCCACGCCACCCGTTCGGGCCAACCCTTCGTTCGCGAAAATTAACGCCGGAAACAGAGTCGTTATCCGGCGCGGGGAGTGGCCCCGGGACGGCGCGCGGGGTCGCGGACCCCGCCCCACGACGCCCCCGCGCACCGTCCGCGCACTGCCCGCACACCGTCCGCGCACCGTCCACGTGGCGAAAAACACCGAGCGTCTCCGGATGCTCCGCCGTATGGTGGCCGACATGCAGGTGATCCAGTCCACGAAGCTCGCCAACGTCTGCTACGAAATCCGTGGCCCGGTGCTCGAGGAGGCGATGCGACTCGAGGCGGCAGGACACCGCATCCTCAAGCTGAACACCGGCAATCCGGCGACCTTCGGCTTCGAATGCCCCCCGGAGATCCTCGAGGACATGCTCCGCAACCTCGGCGACGCCCACGGCTACGGCGACGCCAAGGGGCTGCTGTCCGCGCGGCGCGCGGTGATGCAGCACTACCAGACCCAGGGCATCGACCTCGATGTCGAGGACATCTTCCTCGGCAACGGCGTCTCCGAGCTGATCCAGATGTCGATGCAGGGGCTGCTGGACGACGGCGACGAGGTCCTCGTCCCGGCCCCCGACTATCCGCTGTGGACCGCCTCGGTCTCACTGGCCGGCGGCACCGCCGTCCACTACCGCTGCGATGAGCAGTCGGACTGGCTGCCGGACCTCGCCGACATCGAGCGCAAGGTCACCGACCGCACCAAGGCGCTCGTCATCATCAACCCCAACAACCCCACGGGTGCCGTCTACGGCGAGGAGACGCTGCGCGGGCTCACCGATATCGCCCGCCGCCATCGGCTGATCGTCTGCTCCGACGAGATCTACGACAAGATCCTCTACGACGGGGCCACCCACACCCCGACCACCACCGTCGCCCCCGACCTGATGACCCTCACCTTCAACGGGCTCTCCAAGGCGTACCGGGTGGCGGGCTACCGCAGCGGCTGGCTCGCGGTCTGCGGCCCCAAGGCGCACGCCGCCAGCTATCTGGAGGGGCTGACCATCCTGGCCAATATGCGGCTGTGCGCCAATATGCCGGCGCAGCACGCGGTGGCCACGGCGCTCGGCGGCCGTCAGTCGATCAACGACCTGGTGCTCCCCGGCGGCCGGTTGCTGGAGCAGCGGGACACGGCGTACGACCTGCTGACCCAGATCCCGGGCGTCACGTGTGTGAAGCCCAAGGGCGCGTTGTACGCGTTCCCCAGGCTGGACCCCAAGGTCTACAAGATCAAGGACGACCGGCAGATGGTGCTGGATCTGCTGCGGGCCGAGAAGATCATGATCGTGCACGGCACGGGGTTCAACTGGCCGGAGCCGGATCACTTCCGCATCGTCACGCTGCCCGCCAAGAAGGATCTGGCGGACGCGGTGACCAGGATCGGAAACTTCCTGGACGGATACGGCCAACCCTGATCTTTTTAGTCTCAGCTCAACTTTAGACAGAGTCTAAGTTAGGATGGTCTCCTGACCCCTTGGAGGCCATCCATGTACGAGCCGATCCGCACCAAATCGGTCCACAGCATGGCCGAGCCCACGCCCGACTTCCCGCACCGCACCCGCGAGGAAGAGCTGGACATCCGGCTGGCCGGACATCTGACCGCGCTGCTCACCGTGACCGACGAGCTGCGCGCCCGCACCCCGCACCCCGGCCTCGACGACGCCGCCCAGCGCCTCGCCGAGCAGGCCGCCCGCCTGCGCGACGGCCACGCCCCGCTGCGCGCGGCCCCCTCGGCGACGGAACCGGACGCGGCACATATCGCCGCCCTCCACCAGCGCGCCCACACCCTGGCCGGATGGGCCCTGGTCGTGGCCACATCCCGGGACGACCCGGCGGCCTCGACGCTGGCGGCCGAGCGGCTGGAGGCGCATGCGGCGGCGCTGGGGCTCAACGAGGCGTAGCCGGACTCGCCCGGGGCGGGGCGGGCGCGGCCTGAGCCGCGATCTCAGGGCCGGTACGCCCCGGAGAATGACTCGACTCTCTGGGAATCGTCTTGGCTGGTGGTCCCGCCGCAGCTTGTTCGCGCGCCCGCCGGTGTTCCGGGCCTTCTTCGCCATGATCGAACGTCCTTCCGGTGGGTGATGCGGGAACAGGTCAGCCGGTGCTGGTGTCCTTAGCACGGAACCGCGGCTGACGACCGATACGTCGGGCGACGGCGGCGATCTCCTCGACCGTGCAGGAGCTGCGGGTGCCGGAGATCGACATCCCGGTCGCGTCGGCGAGCGCCTTGAGCCGGTAGGGCTACGGCTTGATGAAGGGGCCCGAACTGGCGACCTGGCGCAATCGGGAGTCGCGTATTCCTCGGCGCGCGAGGGCTCGTGATCAAACGTGAGTGACTACAGGGGGCGTTGTGGCGCCAGGTCCCCCCGGCTCCTTCAGCAAGGCGGACGGTGATGTCGTTACTGATCCCGCTGTGGTTCGCGGGCGTTGAGGCGCGTGGTGTGCGGCCGCCGCCGCGGTACGCCAACGGGGGTGCGGCGCAGGGTGGTGCTCAACGGCGCGACGCAACTGCAACCGTCAGGTTGCAGTTACGGGGTCCGATGTGCAACCGTTGGGTTGCGGATCGATGCGCGGGAAACACCCGAGGGAGGAAGCCATGAACGACACCACCTACACCGACGCCGAGCTCACCGAGCTTGACCGGATCGCCCGGCAGATCGACATCGACGCCCCGGCAGAGCGGGTCTGGGAGTTGGTCGCGCGCCCCGGCTGGTATGTCAACGACGGCGCGGTCCAGGCCGACCCGGACCTGTACTACGAGGGCGACGTGGCCGTGGTGCGCCATCCGACGCTGGGCGAGTTCCGGTTCCGGACAGTGACGCTGGACAAGCCGCGCTACGCCGCGTTCCGCTGGATCGGTACCCCGTACCGGGATAAGTCGACGCCCTCGACCCTCGTCCAGTTCTGGATCGACGAGCGGGACGGCGGCGGGGTGACGCTACGCGTCGTCGAGAGTGGATTCTCCGGCCTCGCCGACGACCCGGCCGCGTGGCTGAAGGAGCGCGAGGGCAACGACAAGGG
Organism: Streptomyces niphimycinicus; assembly: GCF_018883605.1. Classification (GTDB taxonomy): domain Bacteria; phylum Actinomycetota; class Actinomycetes; order Streptomycetales; family Streptomycetaceae; genus Streptomyces; species Streptomyces niphimycinicus. Next base: position 8,583 of record NZ_JAHLEM010000264.1, read on the forward strand.
GTGGCTCGCCGAACTGGAGGCCGCGAAGGCGTTCGTCGAGAAGTCCGCGCCGACCCCGACGACGCAACCGTGACCGCCACTCTCCCCGTCGTGTGTGCGGCGCTCGGCGACCCGACGCGCTGGGAGATCCTCACCCGGCTCGGCGAGGGCCCCAAGTCGGCGTCCACGCTGGCCCGGATGCTGCCGGTGAGCCGACAGGCGATCGGCAAGCACCTGGAGGTGCTGCGCGAGGTCGGGCTGATCGAGTCCGAGCAGCGCGGGCGCGAGGTCGTCTATCTCGCGGTCGGCGCCCGGCTCGGCGCGCTGGCCCGGGAACTGGACCGGATCGGCCGCTCCTGGGAGACCCGCCTGCTGCGGCTCAAGGAACTGGCGGAGCGCCCCGGCCCGGCAGCCCCAGAAGCCTCCGAGTGACGGAAGACGACTGATGACTTACGACGATTGGACACGATCGTGACCGAGTACGACAGCAGGAGTGGGGACCCCGACCGCGCGCCGGCGCTGCCGCCGGTGGCCAAGCGGGCCGCCTTCCAGGCCGAACTGGACAAGCTGCGAGTCCGCGAGAAGGCGCACACCCGGGAAGGCGACGCGATCGCCGCGGCCCGGCGCCGGCTGCCCATGGTCGAGGTGGCCGCCGACCTCGAACTGACCGGGCCCGACGGGCCGGTCACCCTGCTCGACGCGTTCGAAGGGCGCCGGCAGCTCATCGCCTACTACTACATGTGGCACGACGGCCACGACGCGGCCGGGCAGTGCGAGGGCTGCACCTGGGTCACCAGCCAGGTCCAGGAGCTGTCCTACCTGCACTCCCGCGACATCACTTACGCGGTCCTCTGCCAAGGCCCGTACGAGGAAAGCCGCCGCTACCGGGACTTCATGGGCTGGGAAGTGCCGTGGTACTCGGCCCTTCCGTCGAATGACGAGCTCCTGGTCGGACGCCACGTCGGCATGACGCACCTGGTCTGCTACCTGCGCGACGGCGACCGCGTCTACGAGACCTACTGGACGACGCTGCGCGGGGTGGAGACGACGGACTACAGCTACGCGCTCATGGACCTCACCGTGTACGGACGCCAGGAACCGTGGGAGGACTCGCCCCCCGGCTGGCTGGGTGGCCAGGGAACACCCGCCGACCACGTCGGCCTGCGGAGCAACGGACGTCCCATCCCCCAGTGGTCCCGCATCGAGGCCGGGCGCTCCGACGACCTCACGCCTCGACCGTGACGGCACAGTCGGCGCGCAGTCCCGGGTGGTTGGCGATCAGCCGCCGGTTCCGGGATACGCGCGAAAGGGGCAATGAGTCGTCGTGCGGGCCGCGCGACCAGCGGGTATTCGCGGTGGTGTCTGGCTGATTTCCCTTGCGGGCAGCGGCATTGAGCCCTTCCAGGGTGGATTCGCGGATGGTCTCGCGGCGAGCCCGGCTCGGCCAGGCAGCGCGGGCACGGGTGCCGCTCGGCCTCATCAGCGTCCGACAGCACGGCCGGATCGGTGTCCTCCGTGCCCGAATCTTCTCACAAACATCTCTCAGAACTGCCCGACTCGGGTTCCAGCCCACCCGCCCACAGCTCTCGACCGGCCGGGCCCCGCACCACCCGTCAACCCCACCCGACCAGCGCACCCGCACCTCCGCCATCCGCCAGCTCGCCCTCCAGGCCCCGGCGCCCGTCATCGCCCAGGCACTGGGCTACCACGACAAGAGCACCACCCGCATCGCCACCGAAGCCGGAGCCCCCTGGAAGAACTACGCACCCGGCGTACACAACCGGCGATCTCCACGACTCCGGTGAGGCACCGGCCGACCGCGAGGTTACGCCTGTAGGCGCTTGATCCAAGGGTGAGGTCCGTACGTCTTGGAGATCGCATCGACGAGCCAACGTCGCTGCTGATCCGTGAGCACGGGCAGCGCAGCGTCGAAGTCCTCTTCATCCTTTTGCCGAGGTGTCTTGGCTTTGTAGTAGAGCTGCACGTCCGGGGCGAGAAAGGGAACACCGTCAGCCGAGGTCATCCCCAACGTGCTGATCGGCCTATGCACCCGGGGGTCACGCCGTGACACCCATTCCTGGCCGCGAGACTCGTCGATCATGATCTGGATGCGCCAGGGATCGTCGGGCCCAGGTCGGCACCAGATGTCGTGAACTTCCAGCGACAGGACCTCGTCCGACGCCCACGGACGCAGGCTTCCCGGCGGATCGGCGGCCCACCATTGCCAGCCCGGCAGAGCCTGCTGGGCCACGAGTTGATCACGCCGCAGCAGTAGGACATCGACGTCCCCATGACTCCGGATTCGGCGGCCCACCGCGAGCTCGATCGCAAAGCCCCCGGCCACCCACCAGCAGGACTCCAAGCCGGAGAACCTCGCGACAACCTCGCTCGGAGACGCGGGATCCCACCTGCCAAACGGAGCCCGGAGACGTGTCATGCCGCTCATTGTCCCCTGGCTGCCCTTGAGCCGACCCACACCACCGTTGATCACGAGCAGTAACGGACACGGGAGCCGAAAGGCCGTCAGGCTCAGGAACACCAACTACTCGATCAAGGGCTCCTACCAGTCCCGAGGGCCGGCCTCTGCCGCGAAAGGCCCGGGGCCCGCACCTGCGTGCGGGCCCCGGGCAGTGAGCTTTGGGCTTTGGGCTTTGGACCTTGGGCTGTGCGGTGTGCTCAGCCCAGGCGCTTGACCAGCGCGTGGTACTCGTCCCACATCTCCTTCGGCGTGTGCTCACCGAAGGTGTTGAGGTGGTCGGGCACCAGTCCGGCCTCCTCGCGCCAGACCTCCTTGTCGACCGTGAGCAGCAGGTCGAGCGAGGCGTCGTCGAGGTCCAGCCCTTCGGTGTCCAGCGCCTCGCGCGTCGGCAGCACCCCGATCGGGCTCTCCACGCCCTCGGCCTTGCCGTCCAGCCGGTCGACGATCCACTTCAGCACCCGGCTGTTCTCGCCGAAGCCCGGCCAGACGAAGTGCCCGTCGGCGTCCTTGCGGAACCAGTTGACGTAGTAGATCTTCGGCAGCTTGGCGGCGTCCGCGTTCTTGCCGACCTTCACCCAATGGGCCATGTAGTCGCCCATGTTGTAGCCGCAGAACGGCAGCATGGCGAACGGGTCGCGGCGCAGCTCGCCGACCTTGCCCTCGGCCGCGGCGGTCTTCTCGCTCGCCACGTTGGCGCCGAGGAAGACACCGTGCTGCCAGTCGAAGGACTCGGTGACCAGCGGAACGGCGCTGGCCCGGCGGCCGCCGAAGAGGATCGCCGAGATCGGCACGCCCTTGGGGTCCTCCCACTCGGGCGCGATGATCGGGCACTGACCGGCCGGCACGGTGAAGCGGGCGTTGGGGTGGGCCGCGGGCGTCTCGCTCGCCGGGGTCCAGTCGTTGCCCTTCCAGTCGGTCAGATGGGCGGGCGGCTCCTCGGTCATGCCCTCCCACCACACATCGCCGTCGTCGGTGAGCGCGACATTGGTGAAGACCGAGTTCCCCCACAGGGTCTTCATCGCGTTGGCGTTGGTGTGCTCACCGGTGCCGGGCGCGACGCCGAAGAAGCCCGCCTCGGGGTTGATCGCGTACAGCCTGCCGTCCTCGCCGAACCGCATCCAGGCGATGTCGTCGCCGATCGTCTCGACCGTCCAGCCCCGGATGGTCGGCTCCAGCATCGCGAGGTTGGTCTTGCCACAGGCGCTCGGGAACGCCGCGGCCACGTACTTGGACTCGCCGCGCGGCGGGGTGAGCTTGAGGATCAGCATGTGCTCGGCGAGCCAGCCCTCGTCCCGCGCCATCACGGAGGCGATGCGCAGGGCGTAGCACTTCTTGCCCAGCAGGGCGTTGCCGCCGTAACCGGAGCCGTAGGACCAGATCTCCCGCGCCTCGGGGAAGTGCGAGATGTACTTGGTCGAGTTGCACGGCCAGGGAACGTCGGCCTGGCCCGGCTCCAGCGGGGCGCCGAGGGTGTGGACGGCCTTGACGAAGAAGCCCTCGTCCCCGAGGACGTCGAGGACGTCCTGTCCCATGCGGGTCATGGTGCGCATGGAGACGGCGACGTAGGCGGAGTCGGTGATCTCGACGCCGATCGCGGAGAGCGGCGAGCCGAGCGGGCCCATGCAGAAGGGCACGACGTACATGGTCCGGCCGCGCATCGAGCCCCGGAAGACGCCCTGCTCCCCGGCGGAACTGCCTTCTTCTCCGCAAAAGATGGCACGCATCTCGTCGGGGTGTTTCCAGTGGTTCGTCGGGCCCGCGTCCGCCTCCTTCTCGGAGCATATGAACGTACGGTCCTCGACGCGCGCCACATCGCTCGGATCGGATGCGGCGTAGTACGAGTTGGGGCGCTTGATCGAATCAAGGCGCGTGAAGGTGCCCTTTTCGACGAGCTCCGCGCACAGGCGCTCGTACTCCGCCTCCGAGCCGTCGCACCACACCACACGATCGGGCTGGGTGAGGGCGGCGATCTCGCCGACCCAGGAGACGAGCTCCTGGTGGTTCGTGGGGCTCGGGGTGGTGGTGAGGGAGGAAGCCACATTGCTGGGCGCCACGATCGCTCCATCCCGCCGGAACCGCACGCGCTCCGGCGTCTTGATTGAGGGTTTTGGACGGATATGCGCACTCATATCCGTTTATGGAGACAGCTACCCCTTGGGGGCTGCGACCCGGATGCTCAGCTCATCCGGTGCCGACCGCGCTCATTTGATCATCCGACTGTGTGGGCCATCTGTCCAGTGGGCGCTTTGGTGACCATCACCACTCGACATGGGCCGGTAACTTACGGTGGCGTAGGGCGTAGGTAGCATGAGCGCCATGACTGCCGCCGCGCCCGATGCCGCCGTTGAGAACCCTCCGGGGCCCCAAGCGGCCCCGCCGCTCCCCCTGAAGCCGATGCTCCGCGGCTGGCTGCATGCCGGCATGTTTCCCGCGGTCCTGGTCTCGGGGGTGGTGCTGACGGCCCTCGCCGACAGTCCGCGCGGGCGGCTGGCCTGCGCCATCTTCACGCTCACCGCATGTGCGCTGTTCGGCACCAGCGCGCTTTACCACCGCGGCAATTGGGGACCGCGCACCGCCGCGGTGCTGCGGCGGCTGGACCACGCCAATATTTTCCTGATCATCGCGGGCACGTATACGCCCTTCACGATGCTGCTTCTGCCACACGGCAAGAAGCAACTGCTGCTGTGGCTGGTGTGGGCCGGTGCGCTCGCCGGAATCGCCTTCCGGGTCTTCTGGGTCGGCGCCCCGCGCTGGCTGTACACCCCGTGCTACATCGCGCTGGGCTGGGCGGCCGTCTTCTTCCTGCCCGACTTCCTGCGCACCGGCGGCGCCGCCGTCATGACGCTGATCGTCGTCGGCGGGCTGCTCTACAGCGTGGGCGCGGTGATCTACGGCACCAAGCGCCCCAACCCCTCGCCGCGCTGGTTCGGCTTCCACGAGGTGTTCCACAGCTTCACGCTGGCCGCCTTCGTCGTGCACTACGTCGGCATCTCCCTGGTGGCGTATCAGCACGCCTGAGATGCCCAAGGCCACACCACCGACGTCGCAGGCGTCACAGGCGTCACAGGCGTCACAGGCGTCACAGCCGGAGCGCAGGCCCGGGCCCGGGCCCGGGCTGCGCGAACGGAAGAAGATCAAGACCCGGCAGGCGATCCGGCGCGCCGCCCTGCGGCTCTTCGCGGAGCAGGGCTACGAGGCCACTCCGGTGGACCGGATCGCGGCGGCCGCCGACGTCTCGACCAGCACCGTCTTCCGCTACTTCCCGGCCAAGGAGGACATCGTCCTCACCGATGAGTACGACGCGCTCATGGCGGAGGCGATCCGCGAGCGCCCCCGGGACGAGCCCCCGACCGCCTCCCTGCGCCATGCCGTGGTGGGTCTGCTGGGGCCCGCGGCGGGCGCGGAGCGCGAGGAACTGCTGGCCCGGCTCGCCCTCGTACGACAGGTCCCGGCGCTGCGCGCTCGGATGAGCGGCGGCCTGGCCGACAGCGGCACCCTGCTGGGCGAGGCACTGGCCGAGCGCAGCGGCCGGTCCCCGGACGACTTCGAGGTACGGGTCGCGGTGGGCGCCGTCCTCGGTGCCCTACGCGAAGCCGTCTTCCACTGCCTGGACCGCCACCCCCCGCCGACGGCAACCACGGCAACCACGGCGAGGGCCACCGCCACCCGCGCGAACGCCATGACCACGGCCATCGACCGAGCCCTGGACCTCCTCGCCCGAGGCATCCCGCTATGACCCGCGAGGCGGGGCGGGTGTGCCCTGCCGGACGCTTCCGGCTGCGAGCCGCCGTACAAACCCGGCCGTGAGCCGCCCGACGCCCCCGGCTGCGGTCCGCCCGGCGATCCCGGCTGGGCTCCCGCCTGGCGACCGGCCGCGGTCTCCCCGGCGATCCCGGCCACGGTGCGCCCGGTGATCCCGGCTGGGCTCCCGCCCTGCGACCCGCTGCGAGCCGCCCGGCGACTCCGGCTGTGAACCGCCCGGCGATTTCGGCCGCGCTCCCGCCTTGTGACTTTGCGGCGATCTGCCCTGCGATTCCGGGTGGGCCGCTGAGGCTGACAGCGGGCTGACCTGGGAGCTTGCCGGAGCTGGCCGGGGGCCGACCGGGGATGGCCGGGGATGGCCAAAGCCGGGCCCGGACGCGAGCCGCAGGCTGGCACGTAGCTCAGCCGGGGGCTGGCGGGGCGGCCGAAGCCGGACCGGGGCCTGGTCCGGCTTCCCGTCCGGCTCCCCGGCTCAGCCGCCCAGCTTGGCCGTCAGGGCCTCGACGTCGGCCGTGGGCGCGTCGCAGGTGAAGCCGCGGCAGACGTACGCCGCCGGGCGTCCCGCCAGCAGGGGGCGGTCCTGGAGCAGCGGGACCTCCCCGGAGCCGGGCTCGCCGACCGCGACGACCGCTCCGGGGGCGGTGGCCAGGAGTGCGGCGCGGTGCAGGGCGCGGGTC
>NZ_JAHLEM010000265.1 GCF_018883605.1 Streptomyces niphimycinicus
CCGGGCAGACCGCGCACGAAGCCCGACAGCCTCGCCGCCGACAAGGCCTACAGCAACGGACCCTGCCGCGACTGCCTGCGACGACGGGGCATCCGGCACACCATCCCGGAGAAGACCGACAGCCAGGCCGCCCGCTTACGCAAAGGCTCACGCGGCGGACGGCCACCCGGCTTCGACGAAGAGCGGTACAACAAGCGCAACACGGTCGAGCGGGCGATCAACAGGTTGAAACAGTCCCGGGCCGTGGCCACTCGCTACGACAAACGCGGCTACGTCTTCCTCGGCACCGCCACCACAGCCGCCCTCGTCATTTGGCTCCGCACATGATCGCCCGGACAAGTCCTAGTCGTGCCAGGTTCGGGCGTGGTGAGGCGCCGGCTGGCGGGGGCGGGTCGATACGGGGGCGGTATTCCGGTAGGTGATGCGGTAGGCCAGCAAGTCGGTGACGGCCTCCATTCACGTATTCGGGTCACGGTGCGGGGCATCGGGCCAAGGGCTGTCTCGAACCACACCGGCAGCAGATCGCCCCCTGCGACCGCTTCGGAGATCCGGCCGCGCAGCCGGGGCCTGGAGCCTGATGTCGATGACGAAGGCGGCGCAGACCCAGCCGGGGAAGGTGCGGATGTAGGTGATGTCGGCGACCCATAGATGGTTCGGTGCGTGTGCCGCGAACTGGCGTTCGACCAGGTCGGCGGGCGTGCGGCCCCGGGGGTCGGGTGGGTGGTGCGGGGAGTTTTGGTTCTGATCAGGTCGCGCAGGCCTTACCGGACCACTGGGTCTGGTCTACAGATGTCAACGCTCCCCCGGCATGGGCGATTCGGACTCGCTCCGGCATCAATTGTCCGAAACCATAATATTTTTCACGTGTGTGTGGTGAAAGTGTGGGCATCCCGGATCTCTTCAGGCGTCCCGGGATGCCGTTGTCCCGTGCCGCGCCGGGCGAGTTCATGTGGCGGCGAAACCCGCAGCACTACGCCGGTATGCGGCCCGATCAGTTGAGTGAGGTTATGAGATTCACGCTACGCCGTACCGTCACGTTCCCCGGAGCGGTCGCTTACAGCCGCGTCGCTTCTGCCGCTGGCATCGCCGTCCGCGGCAGCATCCGGCGATGACCTCGAAATACACACGAGTGTCCTGCCGGTGGGAACACGCCTTCCCTCCCTCGCCGTTACGTCAGCCAGGAGGTACACCGCGCCTCCCTGCTGGCAGGGAGGCGTTCACCGGTGCTCAACGGGCTCCGGAAGTGGTCGGCCCGGCGGCCACCTACGGGCGAGCCGTCGGCCAGCGTTCCGCGGTGGCGGATCCGCCGGTGAGTTATCCGGAACCGGCCCGCACGATGACACCGAAGGAGTGCATCACAGGTCTGGGGGCGGATAAGAGGTGCTTCTTCAAGTCGCGCTTCGCCTCGTGCTCGGGCGCGGTGTTCTTCACTGTGTGGTCGAAGAACGGGCGCCCCGTGGGCGAGACGCAGTTCGTGTACCTGTCGATCGGGACGATCGCCAAGGACAGCCGCGATGTCCGCATTACGCAGTACTTCACGGAGATGAAGAAGACCGGCCAGGTCGAGACGTCCGCCCTGATGATCAAGCCGTCGGTGAAGATCCCCCAGGTGTGGCCGGCCGCGGCGAATGTGAAACAGACAGGCACCGTACCTGGCGCGCGGAGCTTCGACACTATCGCTGCCCAGCAGCCCGCGGGATTCACGCTTGTCCTCAACGCCGCCGCGGGGCAGGGCTCCAATCCCTCGGACGCGATCGCCGCGGTGTTCGAGGCGTCCGCCACGATCACTCCGCCTCCCGGCTACACGCCGGGCGGTGAACTGAGCGGAACGCTGTTCTTCCTCCCGCCCCGGTGGGACAAGGCCAAGTATCTCTCCAAGCCAGCCCAGGGAGGAGCGGCGTTCACCTACCTTGTTCCGCTCGTCTACAGCACCAAGGCGGGCGCACCCGAAAGGGCTGTCGCCCAGCACATCAAGAACGCCTTTGACGGCGGCCTGTGGATACTCCCCGTAGGCGGTCTTTTATCTAGCACTTTGTGGCCGCGAGCTTCCCCACTGGCGGCCGGATACCTCCCCGGACCTGGACGGACACCGGCCAGCGAAGCTGGCCGGTGTGAAGAACAGCAGGGAGATCATGGAAATCCTGGAGGCGTACGACCTCACGGGGAGTTACCGCGCCGCGGCCGAACTGGCTGGCGTCGACCACCACACGGTGGCCCGTTATGTGAAGTTGCGCGAGGCGGGCGAACGCCCCGCCGAGCGTCAGCACCGGGCCCGCCCGATCGACGAATTCATGGACAAGATCGAGGAGTTGGTGGCCGCCTCGAAGGGGCGGATACGCGCGGACATCGTGCACCGGCGGATCACTGCGATGGGCTTCACCGGCGGGGATCGCACCACCCGCCGCGCGGTCGCCGAGGTGAAGGCGAGGCTGCGGTCGGGCCACCACCGGGTCTATCGACCGTGGATCGCCGAGCCGGCGCTCTGGCTGCAGTGGGACTGGGGTGAGGGGCCGCGCATCGGCGGAAGACGTACATCATTGTGGTGCGCATGGCTGGCTTGGTCGCGGTTTAGGGTCGTCATCCCGGTGTTCGACAAGACGCTGCCGACGATCGTGGCCTGCCTGGATGCCACGCTGCGGCGGATCGGCGGGGTCCCGACCTATGCGCTGACCGACAACGAGAAGACCGTCACGACCGAGCACATCGCGAACATCGCGGTCCGCAACCCGGAGATCGTCGAGGTCGGACGGCACTACCCGTTGACTGAACTACTGGGGGCGTCTTAGCAGGTCAGTGACCCTTTGGCGGGATCGTCGTTGGGCTGGCCGTGGAGTCATCGAGAGACCTGTCGGTCCTGTCCGTGCCCTTGATCGGCGAACTGGTGGCCACGGACGATCCGTGGGAGCCCTACCGGCTCGTCGGTCCGGAGGGGACCCCGATTGAGGGAGTTGGTGCCTTCCTGCGGGACCTGCAGGCGGCCGGTCGGCCAGCGACAACGGCTCGTTCCTACGGGATGGACCTGCTGCGCTGGTTCCGCTTCCTTTGGGCTGTCGACGTGCCGTGGGACCGCGCCGAGCGCATCGAGGCCAGGGACTTCTCCCGCTGGTTGCAGATTGCTGGGCAACCGTCCCGTCGGCACTGGCGGCGCCCGGACCAGGATGGTCGGTGGGCTGTCGGCGGGAAGCCGTACGCGACGTCGGTCCGTACACACAGCGAGACGGTGCTGCGGACCTTCTACGACTTCCACCGCGATGTTGGCACCGGGCCGGTCCTCAATCCGTTTCCGCTGGATCGCTCGCGTCGGGGGCGGCGAGCGCATGCTCACCGCAACCCGATGGATTCGCCGCGCAATGAGCGCATCGGGCTTTACCGGCCGAGGCTGCCGCAGCGGATTCCTCGCAGCGTCCCGGACGCGGAGTTCAACGAGATCTTCGCTCGGCTGCCCTCTCACCGTGACCGGGCCCTGGTCGCCTTTTACGTTTCCACCGGTGCCCGGGCCAGCGAGTTGCTGTCCGCGTGGCAGGGCGGGGTCGACCCGGGCCGCCAGCTGATCAGCGTGGTCCGCAAGGGCACCGGCGAGGTCCAGGAGCTTCCGGCCTCGACGGATGCATTCGTCTGGCTGCGGCTCTATCAGATGGAGCTTGAGGATACGATCCCCAAGGGGCGGCGGCTTCCTCTGTGGTGGACGTTGCGCTACCCGTCACGGCCGCTGACCTACCACGCGGCCCACCGGATGTTCGAGCGGGCCAATAACAAGGCCGGCACCGCGGCGACGCTGCATGCGCTGCGGCACACCGCCGCCTACCGGATGGCAGAGGACCCCGGCCTGCCGCTCACTGATGTCCAATTCGTCCTTGGACATGCGCAGTTGACCACCACTCAGATCTATCTCACGCCCCGCAAGGAGGAGGTCATCCGGCGGCTTCTGGCCCATCATGCTGAGCAGACGAGACAGGCCGCCGCTCGCACCGCACCCGCCGCTGCCCCTGGTTACTCGGCCGAGTCGCTGGACGTGCTGTTCGGGACGGCCCGCTGATGGCCATGACGCTGGAGGCCGCGCAGTCCGCGGCGGCTTCACCGCCGCGGCCGGTCACGGAGTTGGTCCGAGCCCGGCCGAGGGAGGATGCATGGCCCGCGACCCGGCAGAACCGCGAGGAGGTCTGGTGCCGGCTGGCCGCTGAGCCCTTCGCCCCGGCCTGCGACAACAACGGTCGCTAGTTCGGGCTTGGCCTGCTGCTGGACTGGCTGGCCGATCAGCCCGGCGCCACCTGGCAGGAACGTTGGCTGGCCAGCGGTGTCGACGACGACGGCGCCAACTGGCGCGAAATCCCGCTGCGTTGGATGCGTGAGCGCGGGCACGAGGTCCCCTGGCGCCAGGAGTCCTTCTTTCGGGCGGTGCACCCCGCTCTTTGCGCCGACCTCGTCCGGCCTTCACTGCCCTGGCTGATCACCTCGTCGCTGCGCAGCAGCGCGCTCGTCGGCATGCTCGCCCAGCACCGCGACCCGACCGGCTTCGCCCGGCTGCGGGAACGCTGCGCTACGGATCCGGGCGTCAACACGGCCGCGGCGACCCGCACCGCCTACCGCGCTGCCCAGATCCTCGTCGCCAAGGGCGGCATCATCGCCGACATCGTCCCGGGCGACGTCCTGGAGCTGCTGGACATCGAGGCCGAATTACGCGGCACCTCCGTCGGAGCCACTCACCTGTTCTATCGGGTCCTGCACGACCTGGACGTCTTCGACGATCAGGCCCCGGCGACGCTGCGCGAACTGCGCACGGGCGGACAGCGCACGCCCGAGGAGCTGATCGACCGCTACGGCATCGCATGCCGCCCCGTCCGCGACCTTCTCGTCGACTACCTGCGAGAACGCCAGCCGGCACTGGACTACAACAGTCTGGATGCGCTGTCCTACTACCTGGCCAAGCTGTTCTGGTCCGACCTGGAACGGCACCACCCAGGCATCGACAGCCTGCACCTGCCGACCGACGTCGCCGACGCCTGGAAGCAGCGGCTTCGCACCACCACCAAGACCGTCCGCACCCCCGACGGCCGCCGGATCACCACCGAGGCACCTCGGACCAACTACCGCGAATGCCTCACCCCAGTGCGGGCCTTCTACCTGGACCTGGCGCACTGGGCCGTCGAAGATCCCGCGCGCTGGGCCGGCTGGGTCGCCCCCTGCCCGATCGGCAGCGAGGAGATCAACCGCAAGAAGGACAAGCGGCGCCGCAAATCACGGATGGACGCCCGCACCCGCGAGCGGCTGCCAGTGCTGCCGGTCCTGGTCCGCAGTGTCGACCAGCGGCGCAAGGACGCTGCCGCCGTGCTGGCTGCCGCCCGCGACGCTGCACCGGGCGAGACGTTCACTGCCGCCGGGCAGACATTGGTACGCGTTGCCCCGCGCCGGTCGGCGGCCGCCAAAGTGCTGGCCGAGGACCCCGTCACCGGGCACCGACGCGATCTCGGACGCGAGGAGGACCACGCCTTCTGGGCCTTCGCCATCGTCGAGGTTCTGCGGGCCACCGGCATCCGGGTCGAGGAACTCACCGAGCTCTCCCACCACAGCCTGATCCAATACCGGCTGCCCACCACCGGCGAACTCATCCCGCTCCTGCAGATCGTCCCGTCCAAGACCGACACGGAACGACTCCTGGTCGTCAGCCCCGAGCTCGCCGAGGTCCTCTCCACGATCATTCGCCGGGTCCGCGACAGGAACGGCCGAGTCCCCCTGGTCCCCGCATACGACCACTACGAGCGCACCTGGCTGCCGCCTGCACCACTACTTTTCCAGCGTCACCGAGGCTACGAGAACCGGGCGATCAGCTCGGGCGCCATCCGGAAGATGCTCACCACCGCGCTCGCACACACCGGGCTGACAGACTCCGTCACCGGCGGCCCGTTGCACTTCACACCGCACGACTTCCGCCGGCTGTTCATCACCGACGCCGTCCTCGGCGGCCTGCCCCCGCACATCGCCCAGGTCATCGCCGGACACCAGGACATCAATGTCACCCTCGGCTACAAGGCCGTCTATCCCGACGAGGCCGTCCAAGCCCACCTGGCCTTCCTGGCCCGCCGACGAGCCATGCGGCCAGCCGATGAGTACCGCGTCCCGACCGACGAGGAATGGACCGAATTCCTCGGCCACTTCGAGCGGCGCAAGGTCTCCATCGGCACCTGCGGCCGCTCGTTCAGCACCCCCTGCATCCACGAACACGCCTGCGTCCGCTGCCCCATGCTCTGGCCCGACCCTGCCCAACGCGGCCGGCTGGTGGAGATCCGCGACAACCTCCATGCCCGCATCGCGGAGGCCGAGCGCGAGGGCTGGCTCGGCGAGGTCGAGGGACTGCGAGTCAGCCTCGTCGGCGCCGAAGACAAACTCGCCCAGCTCGACCGCCGCTGCAGCAACCACAGCGTTGTCGACCTCGGCACCCCCACTCCGCACAAGGCGGCGGCCGCGCAAACAGACCAATGACCCCGTGTTGATCAAGCACAGGGAGCGTCAGTTCACCCGGGACCGGTCGTGACTCGCACGGGGCGTTGCCGCCCGAGTCCACTGGACAAGGCGGTCAAGAACCGCCAACACGACTTCTTGCCGCTGGGACGGAAGAAAGGGCCACGTCAGCCATGCCGGCGCGGACAACAACACGACCGCCAGGAGAGGAAGCAGGCACAAAGCAACGAGAAACGGGCGCGACAGCCACACGGGCATGCGTCAACCTCCAGGACTCTTCCCGGAAAGGGAACCGTGCTGGATGGCGACGCAAACTGGGCACCCCAGGCGCACACGCGCATGGAATCTCCGGCCAGAGCCGACATCCAGATACCGCTCGGACCATACCCTCAATTTCAGGTGGACAACCACGAGTTCAGAGAATACGGCATGACGATCCGCACCTGCCTGCCGGCGGATCCCGAGACGAAGGGCGGAAGCGAGGCGACCGTCCGCATCGCGAAGGCGGACCTGGTGCCCACCTCGGCGAACCTGCTGCCCCAGTACAAGACGATGGGCCAACTCGAGGCCGCCTGCCGGGAGTTCTGCGACACGGTCAACAACCGGGTCCACCGCGCCAGCCGCCACAGGCCCGCCGAGGCCCTGCTCGAGGAACAGCAACGGCTGCACCCGCTGCCCAAGGAGCCCTTCACCGTCACCTTCGGCACCACGCGGCGGGTGAACTGGGAGTCCACCATCTCCGTCGAGGGCGTGCGCTATTCAGTCCCGCACCACCTGGGTCGACACCCGGGTCTGGGCCCGTTTCCACGGCGACGAGCTGATCGTCACCGCTGTCGGCGAGGACGGCCCCGCCGAGGTCGCCCGGCACGACCGCTCTGCCCCGGGGCATCCGTCGATCAAGGCCGAGCACTATCCGCCCCGCGAGAACAAGGAAGCCGACCGCACTCCGCGGGCGAACACCGCGGAAGAGGCAGCGTTCCTCGCCCTGGGCCCGGGCGCCGCCTCCTGGCTGATCGAGGCGGCTGCCGCAGGAGCCCGACGCCTCAAGCCGAAAATGGCCGAGGCCGTCGCCCTGGCCAAGCTCCACTCGGTTGCCGAGGTCGACCGGGCTCTGGGGGTCGCGGCGATCGCCGGGCGGTTCGCGGAAAACGACCTCATCTCCATCCTCAGCTATCAGGCCGGACTCGAGTCGGTCGAGCCCAGCCGGGCCACCGAACAGCACAGCCTCCAGCCGGGCACCTCCGCCTGGTCCAGCTTCGGCATCACGAACGACAAGGACGAGCACTGATGGCCACCCCGATCCGCACCATCTCCGGCACCCACGGCGATCCGCTGGCTGAGGCCATCGAGCTGACCAAGCGGCTCAAACTCCCACACCTGCGACGGGCGTTGAGCGACCTGATCCCCACCGCCAAGGCCCAACGCTGGGATCCCGCCGAGGTCGTCCGTGTTCTCCTTGCCGAGGAAGCCGCCGGACGCGATGCCGCGAACCTGCGGACCCGCCGCAAGCGAGCCGGGTTCCCCGCGGGCAAGACCTTCGGCGACTGGGACGAGACCAAGTCCTCCATAACCTGCCAGCTCCAGGACTCATTGAAGACGCTGGAATGGGTCGGGCGCCGGGAGAACCTCTGCATCTGCGGCCCAAGTGGCACCGGGAAGTCGCACTTCGCGGAGGCGCTGGGACAGACCGCGGTCGAAGCCGGCCTGACCGTCGCCTGGTTCACCATCGAAGACCTCGGGGCCCTCGTCCGCCGTCATCGCGCCGACGATTCCCTGGCCCGGGCGATGACCCGGTTGATCCGCACCGACCTAATCATCGTGGATGACATCGGACTCCTGCCCGTCTCACCGGACGCCGCCGAGGGCTTCTACCGCCTGGTCGATGCCGCCTACGAACGGCGGGCCTTGGCCGTTTCGAGCAACCTCCACCCGTCAGGCTTCGACGAGATCATGCCGAAGACCCTGGCCACCGCGACCGTCGACCGGCTTCTCCACCATGCCCACGTCGTCGTCACACAGGGTGAATCCTTCCGGCTCACCGAGGCCACCACAGGGAAGGGGGTGATGCCTCTGAGGTGAACGAGACCTCAGAACGGTGGGGAGGTATCTGGCCGCCACCGGGGGCGCCAAGTCGGCCATGAGTGCGTGGAACATCTGGCCGCCACCGGGGATTACAAATGGCCGTTGACACGCCTTCACCAAGCCGGGCACCACCAAGCCCGTCAACGCCAATAAGAAAGTGCCGGGATCGACCGTGCAGACGCCCCTGCGCAGGCTCTACCACGACAACGCACGGCGCAAGAAGAATCGCTCAACGGCGGTGAGCACTTGCAAGAAGGTCTTCGGCGATGACTATGCCAGGGGCGGCGAGGAGTGCGATGAGTATCCTTTCGCCACCACCTATGAGGGTTGCGCGCAGACGACATATGAGCCCTCCGCGCCGAAGAACAACTTCTCTGTCCTTCCGCTGGCGAAGAAGGACAACGGCAACGCCGGCAATCTGCTCGGCCAGTTCATGACGCTCAACCGGATCCTCGACGGCGACGACGACGGCTTTTACGTCACCATCACGTAGGTCTTCGACACATTCCGGGGCCCCGGGCGCGTGGTGCGCGCTCGGGGCCCTTCCGGCACTGTCACGTTGTTGGGCGTTTGGGTGTCTGACTGCTTGTCGGGGTGTGGTGGTGCCGGGTTCCGGGCCTGTGGTCAGGCCGTGGTGGGTCGGCTGGCAGCGCCGGTGACCTGGTCCCAGATGGTGAAGCGGACGGTCATTTCGGCTCGGTAGTGATGTGCGGTCATCAGGTGGCGGTGAGGCCGGAAGTGAGGCGAGATGCCGCTGAACGCGGACAGGAACCTTTGGGCCCCGCCCACGCTACGGAAGCCCTTCATGGCCCGTTCACGTTGACTCGTCGGCTGGTGGCTGTTCTCGGCCCGGTTGTTCAGGCCCTTGTGGGAGCGGTGCTCCACGAAGGGCATGACCTCGCGGTGGGCGACGCCGTAGGAGCGGAGCTTGTCCGTGACGACCACCCGCGGCACCGCCCGGGTCTTCTTCAACAGGCGGCGGAAGAAACGCCTGGCCGCGGCCTTGTCCCGCCGGTTCTGCATCCAGATGTCCAGCACGTTGCCGTCCTGGTCGACGGCCCGCCACAGATATTTCAGCTCACCGTTGATCCTGATGAAGACCTCGTCCAAGTGCCATTTATCCCCCGGCCGTGGCCGGCGGCGGCGCAGTCCGTCGGCGTAGGCCTGCCCGAACTTCACACACCAGCGGCGAACGGTCTCATACGAGACGATCACGCCGCGCTGGAGCATCAGCTCCTCCACCTCACGGAAGCTGAGCGGGAAACGGAAATACAACCACACGCAATGGGAGATCACCTCGACCGGGTACCGGTGCCCCCTGTATGACGGCGTGCCTTTCACGGACGACCCCCCTCCACCATGACCAACCCGAAGACCATCTCACCCGGTCAACCAACGTGACAGTGCCTGGTCGAGTGCTTCGTTGACCGGCAGTCCGTAGTGGGAGTGGCCGAAGCGGCCGAGGTCCTGCACGGTGGCGAGGCCCGCCCGGTGGACGGTCAGGGTGTCAGCCATGGGCAGCCGCCAGGGGTGTGCCGGCGTGCTCGTCCCACTGCCCGGGTCGATCGGTACGAACTGGAATGTGTCGCCGGGCCGGTACGGGGCCAGTGGCTCGGCGTCGAGGTCGAGGACGCGCAGTGGCGTACGCCCCAGCAGCGGCCAGCCGCCGGGCGAGGGCATGGGCGAGATGACAGCCTGCCGTCCGGCCACCGCGATCGAGCCGGGCACGACGCTCGTCCGCGGCGAGGCAAGCCTCGGGACCGGCTTCGGGAAGGCGGGGCCGTCCATCATCGGGGCCACCGCCGGGGCTCCGAGGCAGCGGATCGTGAGCGAAGCGGCGGAGTGCAACGCCACCACCTCGCGCTCGGTCGGCCCCAACTGCTCGGCGACGACGGGAAGATCGGGGCCGTGTTCACCGCCGTACGCCACCGGCACCACGAAGCGCCGGGACAGTGTCGTCGGAAAGGCCCCTTCACCGAGTCGGTCGGCCTCGTACCGCAGGGCACGCCGTACCGTCGTGTGATCGGTGTGGAAAAAGTCGAACTCGATCAGCAGCGAGTCGTACGTGGGCACGATGCCGTATACGCCGCCGGGCCGCGCCGCCTCGAACGCGTCGGCCAGAGCGTGCACGGTCTGTCAGGCGCGGGCGGGGTCACCGCCCACCGCCTTGACCACAACGGCCGAATCACCGCAGTCCGCGATCACGATGTCGCCGCCCATCTCAGGCGCTCCTGCCGACCTTGGTGTTGGCGGCCTCGGCATTGCCTGCCTTCGCGTCCGCCGAACTCCGTCAAGGCAACCATCAGCATAGTGACGGCCCGGCAGTCGTTGCGACTGCCGGGCAGCGGGATCCCGGTGTCCGCTACCAGGCGGAGGTCGGCGTCGATCAAAGCCGACCGAGTCACCGGGCCCGTACGTCAGTTGAAGTGCGCGCCGCCGTCGACGAGGAACGACTGGCCATTGACGAAGGCAGCGTCGTCCGAGAAGAGGAACGCCACCATCGCGGCCATGTCCTCCGGCTTGCCGAGACGTGGGGAACGTACGGAGGCCAGGGCCTCGCCCCGCCATTCCTCGGTGGTCGTCGCCAGGGCCGAGGCCGTGAGGGTGACGCCGGGGGAAAGCAGGTTGCAGCGCACCCCCTGCTTTCCCCCGAGACTCGCCGTGTGTCGCGTGAGCCCCACGAGGCCGCTCTTGGCGCCTGATAGGCAACCTTCGTCGTCTCGCCCACCCAGATCGAGCTCGACATCGTGTTGACGATCGATCCGCTGCCCTGGCGGAGCATGATCGGCAGCGCATGGCGAATGCCGAGCATGTATCCGGTCAGAGTGATGTCGATCGTCCGCTGCCAGAGGTCCAGCGGCACCGAGGTGACATCGACGTCGGCGCTCATCGTCGCCGGCGACAGGTCTGCCGCTACGTTGTACAGTCCGTCCAGCCGTCCGTAGGTGCGTACGGCGAAGTCGATTAGGCTGGCGTACGAATCCTCGTTCGTGATGTCGAACTGCCGGGCCGTGGCTTCACCCCCGGTGGCCCGGATCTCCGCCGCGACCTTCTGCGCGGCGGTCTCGTTCAGGTCGGCCACGACCACCGTCATGCCTTCCTCGGCCAGCCGGACGGCGGTCGCGCCGCCGATGCTGCCCGGCGCCGCGCCGGCGACGACGGCCACCTTGTCCTTCAGTCCACGCATTTCGCTCTCCTCTTCAGCAATGTCGGTTCTGAAACCACGTGCCTGCCCAGGCGCCGGCGCACCGCCCTACCGGCGCGCGGCGCCGGAAGGCGACGCTCCTCGCGGCGGCGGCCGAGGCGAGCACCAGCCACAGCGGTCACTGCAGGACCTGGGCGCTGTCACCTGCCGTCGGATGCCTGCGCCAGGACGTAGTTGGTCCACAGCGCCGCCGCACCACCGTGTCGCGTCAGCACGTCGGTGAGAGCGATCCGCTCCGGCGAGGTGATGCCCGGAGTCCACTCGCTGAGCAGCGCGGTCCAGTTGATCGGCCTGGCGCCGGCCATGGTGAGCCGCGTCTTGGCGTCCTCGTGCGCCTCCGGGGTGACGCCGGCCGAGCAGTCGGACACGAAGTACACCTCGTACCCGTCCTTGAGCGCGCCCAGGACGGCCTGCGCGAGACAGACGTCGGTGGACAGGCCCGCCATCACCAGCTTCCGGCGCCCGGTGGCCTCCACCGCCGCGCGTACGTCGGGGTGCGACCAGGCGTTGGTGGTCACCCGGTCGATCGGCTTGACGTCCGGGAATGCCTCACTGATCTCCTTGAAAATCGGGTCGTCCAACGCGCCGCCGGTCGCACCGACCGTGGTCAGTACGGTCGGCACGCCCAGGATCTTGGCCGTACGAGCGAGCCCGGCCACATTGTTGACCAGCTCGGTCTGCGAGGGCGGGGCGGTCACCAGCGCGATGGCCGGCTGGTGGTCGATCAGGACGACGGCGGAGTTCTCGATGGTGAGTTCGTTCTGGTTCTCGGACACGGTGGTCTCCCTCTTCGGCTGGCGCAGCGGCGATTTCCGCTGAAAACCGAGTCTTGTGAACGTCCGCTTCAGCCGCATCTGTCGAACAACTGCCGATACGCGGCAGGCGAGCGACGGTCGAATGACGTAGGCGCGGACCGGGCCCGGACCTCTGACCAGGTCTGTCCGGGGACCGGCCCCCATCGCAGAGCCGTGTGCCGGACACCGCCCGGGCCACTCCAGTCGATCTCCCCGCCCTCGGTGACGGGCATCGTCACCGGATCACGCGGCAGTGGCCGGTGCCGGTACAACTCCTCTTCGACCCAGTCGAACGACCATGCCGAACGCACCCGTCGCACCGCAGTCGCACGACAGATGTGGCAGACACGTCGCCGCACCGAAACTCGCTGCACGGCGGAAAAGTCGCCGCACTCACCGAGGCGCGGGCGGGGCTCGATGGAGACCCCGGCTGCCGAGTGAGGGACTCACCATGTGAGAGGCAAAGAGATGAGTGGGAAGAAGCAGCCCATCTACGACGCGTCGGAGTGCATGCTCGCGCTGATCGACTACCAAGACGGGGTGCTCGATCTGATCTTCGAGCAGGATCGGCGGATCATCGAGCTCAATGCCCGCTACCTTGCGAAATTCGCCCAGGCGATCGGTATTCCGGTGGTGCTCAGCACGGTCGGCGTCGAAATGGGGGTCAACGGGCCGACCATCTCGACCATCCGCAAGGAACTGCCCGATGTCGAGGAGATCGACCGGTCCCAGATGAATGCCTGGGAGGATGCCGCCTTCGTCGACGCGGTCAAGGCGACCGGCCGCAAGAAGGTGGTGATGGCGGGCATCGTGACGTCCGTGTGTCTGACCTTCCCCGCGATCGACGCGATGGCCGACGGTTACCAGGTCGCGTTCGTCGCGGACGCGGTGGGTGACGCGACCAAGGAGATCCACGACACGTCGGTGCTCAGGCTCGTCCAGGCGGGGGCGGCGCCGGTCACCACGATCGCGTTGATGGCGGAGTGGTTCCGGGACTGGAAGTCGCCCCTCGCGGAAGCCGCCCGCGAGCTGTGGGTGCCGTACAAGGAGGAGTGGGCGGCGTACAAGCGGGACCCGCAGTTCGCGGAGCCGAAGGGACTGGTCTAACAGCAGGGCGGCTACCCGCCTCGCAGCCGCTGTGCGTCGAACCTGAGAAGTGACGGTGTGGCCCGGGATGCCGGAGGGCGTCCCGGGGCTCATCGGACGGGTCGTGGCAGCGGCCCGTGTCTCCCGAATACGGCGGGGTCGCCACCCGACGCAACATCACCAGCACGACCTCGCAGGTGCATAACGTCCGTAGGCAGATCACCCCAGGCGCGCTCCGTCGCGCGCCTGGGAAGAAGGAAGGACCCCATGTTCCGGAATATCGTCGTCGCCGTCGACCAGAGCCGCTCTCGGCACTCCGCATTGCGCGCGGCCGGTGAGATGGCCCGATTGACCGGTGCCAAAGTCCAGGTCGTACATGTCGCCGCGTCCGCGATCGCCTGGAACAGCGTCGTACGTCTGGAGGAGGACGTCGAGGCCGACGAAACTCTCAAGGAAGCGCTCGCCGCTCTCCGCGAGATGGGCATCGGAGCCGACGGCGAAACCGTCCGTGCCATGGACCGTCAAGTACCTCATGTCATCGCTCAGTTCACCGAGCGGGTCGGTGCGGACCTTCTCGTGCTCGGCCCGCACCACCGAGGTGCGGTCGCTGCCTTCTTCAACCCGCGCGTCAGCGACGCCGCCGCCCATGCCACCCGGATCGCCGTGCTCCTCGCACCGGAACCGGGCACGGACTGATACCCCGTCGCCACCTTGCGGCCCCGGTCAGTCCGACGACCACGCCCGGACAGGGAAGGGACTCGAGTCGCCGTCGTCCAGCGCGTTCAACGCATCCCGCAGGGCGGCCCGCGTCGTGATCCCGAGTTTCGGATACACCTTGTACAGGTGAGCCCCGACGGTCCGGTGCGAAATGTAGAGCCGCTCCCCGATCTGCTTGTTGCTCAGGCCGGACGCCGCCAGGTGCGCAATCTCGAGCTCCTGCGGCGTCAGCGGGGTCCGGGTGGCCTCGGGCAAGGTCGTCTGACCGGACGCGCGTAGCTCCGCGCGGGCCCGCTCCGCCCAGGGCGCCGCCCCGAGCCGGGCGAACGCGTCCAAGGCCGCTGCCAGTGGTACCCGGGCCCTGCCCTTGGCACCCGTACGTCGCAATCGCTCACCGAGAGCCAGCCGGATCCGCGCCGCCTCGAAGACCCAGCGGTCCGCGCCCGGTACCGACAGCGCGGCCTCGAAGTGCGCCACTGCCTCGTCGTCCGGCGCGCACAGACCGGCCGCGCCCGCCACGAGCATCGCGTTCCGGCCGGACAGCCGGTCGACGCCCAGTTCGCGCAGGGCCCGCAGATGCGCGGCGGCCTCGGCGTCGCGGCCGGTGCGTACGGCCGCCTCGATCAGGTCGTACGCACCCCACAGCGCGTGGGCGACATACGGGGCCAGGCACCCGGCCGGGGTGAGGGCGGTCGCATGGCGGTAGGCCGCCTCGTAGTCTCCGCTGCCCACGGCGACCAGGGTCCGCGCCTGCTGGGCGAAGGCCACGGCCGCGCCGACGCCGCGGCGCGTCCCCCAGCGCACCATCTGTTCGGCCAGTGCGTCACCCGCTTCGGTCTCACCGCGCGCCCCGTGCAGGAGCACCTGGTTGTACTGGAAGTACCAGGCGAAGAACGGGTATTCGGTGTCGCACAGCACCGCTCCCTCGTCGGCGAGTCGCTGTGCCTCCTCCCACTCACCGGTCAGGAAGTCCTCCATGCATAGGTGCATCAGCGCCCCGAGGTGGCGGCGCACCTGTCCGCCGCCTTCCCGGCCCTGATGCACCAACTCTCGGAGCCGGTCGTGCAGTTCACCGACCCGGTCGAGATAGATCGTCGCGGTCGCGCCGCGGACCAGCGCCGTCGGATCGGGCGTGCGACGCAGCCATTCGCGGACCGGTCCGCACGGCCAGGGCAAGCAGTGGCGGCGGGGCCGGTTTCAGCCGGCCCACCGTGTCGACGAACGGTGCCCACAGGTCAGCGCGGCCGCTCCACCAGCAGACCAACTGCAGGGTGTGCAGCGCGTCGACAAGTGCCGGATCCTCGGCGTCGTAGGCGGGTCCGGCCGCTTCGATCGCGCCGACCAGGAGCTGGTGCGCGGTGGAGAGGTCGGCTTCGCTGTTGAGGAGGACGTACACCGTCGCGGCCGCCGCGTACAAGGCGGCGCTCGAGCCGGGATCGGCGCTCCGCGCCCGGCGCAGCAGTTCCGAGGCACCCGCGACGTCACCGGTCGCCTCGGCGCCGAGATAGGCCGCCTCGGCCAGGCGCCGCGCGCGGTCGCCGGACGCCGGGCTCAGATCGGCGGCCCGGATCAGGGCGGTGGCGGCACCGACCGCGTCGCTGCGGCGCAGGGCCAAGTGCCCTGATTGCTCGAGCAGTTCGGCGATCTGCTCGTCCGGTACGATCGCCGCCTCGGCCAGGTGCCAGGCCCGGCGCTCGGGCCGGTCGCCCAGGGCGTCGGCGAGGGCCAGGTGCGCGGCACGGCGCTCGGCCAGGGTGGAAGCCTCCACGACCGCGGAGCGCATCAGCGGATGACGGAAAGTCATGCGCCGCGCGGTGCTGTCCGTACGGACCAGACGTTCGCGTTCGGCGCAGGCGAGCACCGTCAGGAGGGCGCTGTCCGGGCCGGCGGCGTGGTGCAGGACGCGGAGGTCGCCGGTGCCCTCCAGCGCGGCGAGCAGGAGCAGCCGACGCACGTCCTCGCTCAGGGCGGTGACGCGCGTGACGAACAGGTCCTGCAGGCGCTCGCCCAGCGGCAGTACGGCCGGCAGTTCCTCCTGAGCGGTCCGCTGGGGTCCGCTGAGTTGCGTGGGCAGTTCCATCAGAGCCAGCGGATTGCCGCGCGCCTCGGCGACCACCCGCGCCCGGACCCGGGCGGCCAGGCCCGGGTAGCGGGCGGCGAGCAGGAGGTGTGCCGAGTCGTCGTCGAGGGGCGCCAACTCGATCTCGTACAGCCCACTGCGGTCGAACATGTTGTCCCCGCCGGTCCGGGACGCGGCCAGGAAGCCGATCCGGCTGCCGGACAGCCGACGGGCGACGAAGCCGAGGATCACGGCGCTCGCCCGGTCCAGCCAGGGAAGGTCGTCGACGATCAGGAGGAGTGGCGCCTCGGCGGCGACCTGCCGCAACAGGGCCAGGGTCGCGTTGACCAGGAGCAACTGATCCGGGGCGGGACCGCTGCCGAAACCGAGCGCGACCATGAGCGGCCGGCGATACTCGGATGGCAGTCGCTCGATGTCGTCGCGGACCGGCATCAGGATCTGGTGCAGTCCGGCGAAGGAGACGTTCGCCTCAAACTCGACTCCGTCGGCGCGCAGTACGCGGGTGCCGGACTCCCCCACCGCTTCGGCGACGGCGTCGAGCAGCGTGGTCTTGCCCACGCCGACACCGCCGACCACGTGCAGGCCGCGGCCGGATTCGCTCTCGAAGAATTCGCACACCTCGCGCAGGTCCTGGATGCGGCCGACGATCTGCGACCGTCGGGTCCACGATTCGCTGCCGGTCATCGCTCTCGCCCGCTTCCGTCGCCGGGAGCGGGGCGGTGCCGGCGATCGTAGGGGCGTGTGGTCCTGCCGGGCACGAAGGCAGGCGGGGAGGGATCGAGAGGGCACGGTGTGCCAGGTGGTGCGCACCGCGGCCCGGCGGCTACGGCGAACCGGCGATGGGGGGGCATGGGGTGCCTCCGGCTCGGGTTCGATGGGCGGGTCGAGGTGCTGTCACCTCGTGGACCACCGCGCTCGACCGGGCCCCGTCTGCCGCCCGCGGGGGTCCCTGGCCCCGTGCCCGGGTCCCCCTGGCGCGCAGGCACCCTCCCCTGAGCCTCCCCGTGGAGGAGGCCCGGGATCCGACCGATCGCGGTGCGTCAGGCGCTCTTGCCACTGATGGTGTCCAGGAACCGTCCGAAGTTGCCCTCCGACCAGTGCTCGACGGACTGGATGCCTTCGACGCGGTCGATGGAGATACCGGTGAGGTGGACTTCGAGACCAGACGGGGGGATCCCCAGAATCGTCCCCGTGTGGACCCCACCGATGCGCCAGCGGGTGACGACTTTCTCACCCTCCGTGATCTGGTCGTAGACGTCCATCCGGAAGCCGGAGAGCGAAGACTGCAGTTCGAGGTCGCCGGCGACCCACGCGTCGCGGGTGTTGGGGCCGTCGAACCCGTACAGCACGAGGTCCTTCGAGATGTACCGCTCGAAGCCCGCGGCCAGGTCGCCGTTGTAGGTGGCATAGAACGCCGCCATGAGCTGGCGCGGCGACGGATGGCGGGACCGGGACCGCTCCTCGTGGGCTCCCCCGCCCTGCGCCACGGCCGGAGTGGCGACCGCCGCGAGGGTTGCGGCGGAGCCGAGGGCGGCAAGGGTGCCGATCACTCCGCGCCGGTTGGGCACGGCTGCGGCCTCGGCAGGCTTGTTCTCAGTCATGAGGGCTCCTTGGTGGTGTATTGCGGATGCGTTGGCGGTGGGTTCGCCGGGGGGAGGGCCAGCCAGGGGGCAGACCTCGTCGAGCAGGAGGACGATGCCGATCTTGGTCGTGGAGTCCTCTCCACTCTGTTCACGAGCAGCCACTGAGATACTTGCCCGGTCAAGCACTTCCTTGATGCGTCAAGTACACACCCGATCGCTTGACGCGTCAAGGGGTTACAGTGAGGCCATGACCTCCGACCAGCCACCGCTGCAGCCCCTCACCCCGGCCGAGGAAGCGTTCGTCCGTGAGCTGAGCCGCGTCATGCTGGCCCTGCCTCGCGCGGTGGACGCCGACATCATGCGCGAAGCCCGGCTTCCGCTCTCCGAGTACACACCCCTGATGCACCTGTCCGAGGCGCCGGACAGAGCAATGCGCATGAACGAGCTCGCCGCCGCCTGCTGCCTCTCCCTCAGCGGGATGACCCGCGTCGTCACCCGCCTCGAGAAGCAGGGCTGGGTCGAGCGCACCAAGTCCGCTCAGGACAAACGCGGCTGGAATGCCGTCCTGACCGACGCCGGCCTCGCCCGCCTGGAACACGCCTGGCCCGCGTTTCTCACCAGCGTGCGACGCCAACTCGTCGACCACTTCGCCGGCCATGACATCAGCGGACTCACCAACGCGCTTCGCCATGTGGCCACCGCTGACCTCGCACCCAACCGAACTCCGGCCGCAAACTCCACGTCCGGTGGCCGACAAGGCTGAACCAGGCGTCCCGGCCCAGGTGGAGCCAGAGCAGATCAACGGCGCAGCGCACAACCAAGACGGCGCACAGTGCACCGAGTTGGTCGAGACGCTGCACGACGCGGGTCATCCGTCGTGGTGATCGCCTGCATCGTCATCGCGTCGTCCGCCTGTGGCGAGCCGCATGAGGTCGGTGCTGAAGTCGACGTCGGTGACGCGGTGTTCGGCACGGGTGGCATTGCCGCCGAACTGGTGCTGATAACCGTTCCAGGCCCTGTCGGCGATGGACCGGCCGACGTCGGCGCGCAGCAGGAGCACGGCTTCGGTGGCGGCTCGTTCGATCCGGCTGCTGAGCGCGCGGTCCCCCCAGTCCTCGGACGCGGCGAAGAGGGATGTGGGTACGGGGAGAGCGCGCAGGAACGCGAACAGGGGCCGGAGTTGCTCGTCGACCACCATGGCGTGCCGCGCGGTGCCGGCGGTGGCGGCGAGAATGACGGGCTTGGCGATGAGCAGGTCGTTGTCGAGGACATCGGCGAACGACTTGAACAGTCCGCTGATGCCCGCCTTGTAGACGGGCGTACTGGCGATGACGGCGTCGGCGGCGGCCAGCCGTTCGAAGGCGGCTTGAAGGCGCTCGCCGGGAAATCCCGAGACGATCGCCTGGGCGATGTCGACCGCGAGCGGTCCCAGTTCGATGACGCCGACGGTCGCGGGCGTGCCGGACGCACGAAGCAGGTCCACGGCCTTCTGCGCCGCCCGGTCCGCGAGCAGGCGGGTGGCCGAGGGATTGCTGACCCCGGCGCTGACGACGACCAGTCCCACGGGCGCATCCGGGTCGGGGGAATCGTGCTGCTGGGCAGGGTGTGGCTGCATGCGGGGTTCCGGTTCCTCTGTTTCGTCCCTGGCTTCGGCTTCATGCGGTGCGCGTGCGGCACGTGTGCGTGCGGCACGGCACCGCACCGCGCACCGAGGTCACAGGACCTGCGGGAAGTTGGCCTGCACGGCCGGGTCGCTGTCCTGATACGGCGACGCGCCGGAGAGGTTGTCGCCGCGGTTGGGGTTCGGGCGCGGCCGACGGGGCTCGGCGTCGCCGTACTTGTCCGTGACCAGGGTGGCGTGCGTGGGGGCGTCGGGCACCCCGGGGGCGCGCCTGGAGGCCATCTCCTTGCGCAGCACCGGGACGACCTCGGTGCCCAGCAGCTCCACCTGTTCCAGCGCCATTTCGACGGGCAGGGCCATGCCGTCGACCGCGAAGAGCTGGCGCTGGTAGTCGCCGAAGCCCTGCTGGAAGGTAAGGACCTTGTCGATGACCTGCTGCGGGCTGCCAACGGTCAACGGGGTGCGGGCCATGTAGTCATCGAGTGAACTGCCCTTGAATACCGGGTATTCCTCGAAGTAGGGCCGGAAGGTGTTCACGGCGTCCTGGGAACGCCGGGCGATGAACGCCTGCCCTCCGAGCCCGACGATCGCTTGCTCCTTCGTGCCGTGCCCGTAGTGCTCGAACCGAGCCCGGTAGAATTCCACGAGCGGTTTGAAGTGCAAGTTGGGCGCCAGGATGTGGTTGGCAAAGAAGCCGTTGCCGTAATAGGCGGCCTGTTCGGCGATCTCGGGAGTGCGGATCGAGCCGTGCCAGACGAAGGGTGGCACATCGTCCAGCGGCCGTGGGGTCGAGGTGAAGCCCTGCAACGGGGTGCGGAACTCGCCCTCCCAGTCGACCACGTCCTCCCGCCACAGCCGGTGCAGCAGGTTGTAGTTCTCCAGGGCCAGGGCCACCCCCTTGCGGATGTCCTTTCCGAACCACGGATAGACCGGCACCGTGTTGCCGCGCCCCACCATGAGGTCGAGACGTCCCTTCGCCACGTGCTGGAGCATGGCGTAGTCCTCAGCGAGCTTCACCGGGTCGTTCGTGGTCACGAGCGTGACCGAGGTGCTGAGGATGATGCGTTCGGTCAGCGCCGCGATGTGCGCCAGCAGGGTGGTGGGCGAGGACGGGATGAACGGCGGGTTGTGGTGCTCCCCCAGCGCGAACACGTCCAGGCCGACCTCGTCGGCCCGCTGCGCCACGCGGACAATGTTGCTGATGCGCTCCGCCTCACTCTGGGTGTAGCCGGTGACCGGGTCGGGTGCGATGTCACCGACCGAGAAGATTCCGAATTGCATGGTGTCCGCCTTTCACGGTTGCCTGCACGGGCTCAGCGGCCTGCGGTGCGTCCCCGCTTGAGCCAGGCCGCGAATTGGACCGCGCGCCGGGCCTGGAACTCCATCGCGGCGAGTTCGACCTCGCCGGGCGGTTCCTCGCCGGTGGCGGCGACGTGCCCGGAGCCGTAGGGATTGCCCGACTGGAACTGGATCGGGTCCGCGTAGCCGGGCGGCACGATGACGCAACCCCAGTGGTAGAAGGTGTTGTTGAGAGCCAGGATCGTCGACTCCTGGCCGCCGTGGCGGGTGCTGGTCGCGGTGAAGGACGAGGCCACCTTGTCCATGAGCAAGCCCTGGGCCCACAACGGCCCGGTGGTGTCGATGAACTGCTTCATCTGCGAGGCGGGCAACCCGTACCGGGTCGGCGCCCCCAGCAGCAGCACATCCGCCCACGCCAGGTCGTCGTGCATCGCTTCCTTTACATGCTGGGTGACCTCCATGTGCGCCGACCAGCCCGCGTTGGCGGCGATCGCCTCGGCGGGGGCAAGCTCGGGCACCTTGCGCAGCCGCACTTCGGCACCGGCCTTCTCGGCGGCGGTGGCCGCGGCCTTGGCGAGGGCGAACACGGTTCCCGTCGACGAGTAGTAGATCACCGACACATTGACCGGCGTGGACACCTGTTCCCTGACGTCTTCCATGAGGGCTCCGTTTCCGTCGAGAGGGTCGGACCCCGCCAGTCGGCGACGTCCGGTCACGGTCCAAGCCTCGGATTCCGGGCCCCGGCCCCACATCGGTCATCCGACCACCGTTCCGGGCGCGGGGTGCGTACCAGTCATCCGACTGAAGCCGGCGATGAGAGGTACGGTGCGGCAGGGCCCCGGGCACGACGCCGACAGGGGCCAGGCCGGCGATCTCCACGGGCCCCGGCCGACGCCCCGCCGAGCACACTGCTCCTCGTGCCGGATCCGGGCTCGGGACAACATGCCGATGTCCGTATCCGTCCCTTCCGGCAAACGCAGTCGGATGACCGATGTGACAGGCAGGTGGCTACGGCGAGGCTGATCGTGAGGCGAGGGCACCCGCGCTCCGCCCGCGCACACCTCCGCCCGAGGGACACTCATGCCCCACATGACGATCGGTCACGAGAGCAGCGCCGTGGTCGAGCTCTACTACGAGGACCACGGAACCGGGCAGCCGGCCGTGCTGATCCACGGATATCCGCTCGACGGCCGCAGTTGGGACAGGCAGGCTTCGGCCCTGCTCTCCGCCGGCTATCGGGTGATCACGTACGACCGCCGTGGTTTCGGGCGTTCCTCGCCCGCGGCGGGCGGCTACGACTACGACACCTTCGCGGCGGATCTGCACTCCCTGCTGGTCGAGTTGGACCTCGGCGAAACCGTCCTGATCGGCCATGCGACGGGGACCGGGGACATCGCGCGCTACCTGAGCGCCCATGGTTCGGCGCGGGTGGCCAAGGCCGTCTTCCTGGCCTCACTGCCGCCCTTCCTTCTGCGAACGGGCGCGACGCCCCATGGCGTCGAGCTGTCGTACTTCGACGCGTTGATCGTCAAGGCGCGGCGCCAGGACCGGCGTACGTACTTCGCCGAACTCCACGACATCATCCTCAAGCCGGCGGACAACCTCGCTTCCAGGATCGGCGTCGAGGCTATGGACACCTTCCTGGACATCGCCGCTGCCTCGTCCGCGCGCGCCTGTGTCGCGGTGATCCCGACCTGGATCACCGACTTCCGCCCCGACATCGCCGCGATCGACGTTCCGGTTCTGATCGTCCATGGCACTGGCGATCGACTCCTGCCGATCGAAGCGACCGGCAGACCGCTGCACGCACTTCTACCGCAGGCCACTTACGTCGAAATCGCCGATGCGCCACACGGCCTGCTGTGGACTCACGC
This sequence comes from Streptomyces niphimycinicus, assembly GCF_018883605.1. Lineage (GTDB taxonomy): Bacteria > Actinomycetota > Actinomycetes > Streptomycetales > Streptomycetaceae > Streptomyces > Streptomyces niphimycinicus. The sequence goes on from NZ_JAHLEM010000265.1 coordinate 22,798, forward strand.
CGAAGACGTCAACGGCGCCCTCCTGACGTTCCTGGGGCACTCAACACCTGGGTAAACCAGATGCTCTACGGGCGCGATTCCTTCAGCCTGACCTCGAACATCGGACCGATGAGCTGCACTCCCACCGGCCCAGACGAGCTGGTCGAAGCGATCACGGTTCACACACTCCTGACCGCCCGGTGTCGGTACACGCTCCCCCGTGGCCGGCCAAGGCCGAGTTGTACCGCCTCACCGGGTAGGGCGTTCGGTGTTTCCGGCCGTGTATGACGTGCGAGCTTCGTGAGTTTCCCAGGTCACCGAGGCGACCTGGTCCACATCCGCCGCACTCGTCCCTGAGACCGCATGCCGCCTTCGGAGGCGGCCTTGCCTCCAGCCGGCCTCACGTGAGCACTGGAGCTAACTGGCGCGGTTCACCCAGGCATTCTCAACGGCAGTCCCACAGAATCCGGAAGTCTCAGCGGGCGATCCGGCGGAACCACCAGCACGCATGATGCCAAGGTCACCCGATCGCCGCTCCCCACGTACCCCCCATATGTACATTCTGGGCATGAAGCAGATGTATCCGCTCACCCAGGCCCGTAACGAGCTCGACCAACTGGTCGAACGGGTCCGGCATGGCCACGAGACCATCGTGATCAGCGACCACGGCGGTACTCCTGCGGCGGCCCTGATCCCCGTCGGCGAACTCGCGGAGCTGCGGCGCCTGCAGGAGGAAGCCGACATCGCTGAAGCCGATCACCGCAAGGCCGAGGGCGGGCCGGTAGTGACGCATGACGCATTCATGGCCGATTTGGAGGCCGGTGACGCGCGGGCAGCCGCTTCGTGATCCATGCGATGGGGTGGCAGCATCAGGCCACTGCGGGCTCGGGTGACAGCCCCAACTCGACCTCCAGAGCGCGAAGGAATGCGCTGCCGCAGTGCGCTCGACGATGTTTCCCCGCCCACGTAGACCCTCCAGGCGTAGGCCATGACGGGACTACCCCGCCGGGCCAGCCAGGGCCGACGACCGAGCTCACGGCCATCGCGGAACAACCGGTCCGGCAGATCCGAGGATCTGACCTGAATACGACTCACCAGGTTGTTATGCATATGTCATATATATCTCCTGTTCTCACTGAATAAAGGGGAGAGACCATGAAAAGACTCAGAGCCGGGGTGACCACGCTCGCGGTGGCCGGAGCGCTGCTCACGGGCACGACCGTGGCCGCCAGCGCCGCCGACCGGGAGACCACAGCAACGTGTGAATACCCCTACGTGTGTTTCATCAAGAACGGCAACATCATCGGACACTTCCAGGACGTGACATCGGGCTGGCAGGCACTTCCATCCAAGCCGACGGCACCGATCACCGTCGTGAACACCCGCCACGACGACGTGGCATACATCCGGTGGGTGGGTGGCACAACGGCATGCCTCGTGCCGCAGAGCACGTTCACCGTCACCGGCGGCCAGCTCGATGCGGTACGCATCTCGAGCTCAGCCACCTGCTGACCCCAGGCACTCTCAGAGACGGCCTCCGCCTGCACTGGGCCGAGGCCGTCATGTCATACCGACACCACTGCGTCCTCAACGCGAGATGCGAGGCAACGTGATGTCAGAGGCACAGCCGCGTCCCGGCGGCGGTCACTGCGGTGGCGTCGTCGGACAGGCCGAGCCGGATCGCGTCCAGCACGGCCCTCCAGAACGTGCGCCTCGTCTCCAGCGCGGCGACGTGAGCAGCACCGGCCGGGGAACGAACTGATCAGCACTTCGGCCCAGCCGTATGGCAGCAACTCCGGGCTGGTGGGGGCGTCGGGCCGCAGCAAGTTACTCACATCGCCGGCGAACACGATCCGCCCGACGGCGGCACGCGGCAGTGGCATGGCGGCCAGTAGCTGGCGCAGGCGGTGCGGCTCCAGCCAGCCGTGATTGACCATGCCGTACATCGCCCACACACACCGATGCTCATCGGCCAGCGACGTGACCGGGCCGTCCGAGCACAGCACGGCATCGGTGACCGCGAAGAGCGCATCCGCGTGCCGGCGGCACATCCTCGAACCGGACACTCCACCCGGTCCCCGACGCCCCCCGACGGCGCCGTACGCCATCGACGAAGTCCAGGTCGAAGGCACCACAAAGGGAATCGCCGTTCGCGTGCACCGGTTCCCCCACCGTCTCCCCAGGCAGCCAGAAGAGGCTCTGACCTGCGCAATGCGGCTGGTTCCCTGGGGATTCTCGCGATACGGGTGCTTTCAGGCGGCCCAGCCGATGGAGGAGACATGGGTGTAGGCGTCCCAGTCGGTGCCGAGGGTGCTTTGGATGATGTCGTCCCAGATGGCTTCGAGTTCCTGCGTGTCGTGGGCGATCCACGCATCGACGGCGCGGTCCCATACGGCGCCGCGTACGTTGATGTTGCGGGTCTGCAGGTCACGCTGGTGTCTGTGCTGGACGCGGGACTGGTCGACGGGGTCGATCTCGATGCGCGTTCCGCGGCCGCTGTTGGTGAGCCGGCGCTTGAGGTCGGCGACGACGTTGCGGCGGCGCAGGTCCCAGTACGCGGCGTCCAGGCGGGCGAGGTTGGCCTTGCTGGGGGTCTGTTCCCCGGCCAGCCAGGCGATGAGGGCGCGGGGTCTGACGTGGATGCCCGCGCGGTCCATGGCCTCGTAGCCGGCGTCGCTGGCGGTGAGGTAGCGCAGTCGGGCGGCCAGACCGCGCTCGGAGTCGACGGGGGACTCGATGCCGGTGACCATACGGTCGATACCTCCGGCCAGAGCCACTCCCCCGTGGACACCCCGGGCGCGGAAGACGCCCAGGTCCCTCCACCGGCCGCTGGTGCCGGCCATCAGCGGGCCGCCATGCCGATGGTGTACTCACCGGACGCCTTGGCGTCGCTGTGCTTGATCTTCATCTGGGCGACGCCACGTCCCTCGGGGAAGACCTGCCGCCAGTCGCCGGTGACGTGGAGCTCATCGGTGCCCATCATGGCGATGACGTCCAGACCGGCCTGGTGGGCCTTGTATGCCTTGCCCCAGAGGTTGGCGTACGCCTGACTGTGGATGATGTGCATCCAGTCCGGACGCATGATTTCGCGGTTATGAACCGACTCGCCCATCGTGGAGATGAACTTCGAGTACATCGCCTTGATGTACTCGAGGGTGATGGTGTCGTCCTCGGCGATCGCCGTCTCCCGCGCGGCGGTGAGCGTCTTCCGCAGGGCGTCCAGGAAATTCTCGGTCGCGCCGGACGTCCACGATTCGTGCACCACCGGCGGATCGAGAAGCCCGTACTTCGGCCCGGAGAGGCGCAGCAGGAGGCGCAGGGTGGCGCCTGTGATCCAGAGGGGGCCGGGCTGGTCGCGGTCGCCGAGGGGGTCGGGGAGGTGGGGGTGGTGCCAGGGTGAGGGGGTGATCAGGTGGACTCCGGAGCGCTTGGGGTCCACGCCGTCCGTGCCGGTGGAGTGTTCCAGCTTTCCGATCGGGAGCCAGGTTTTGAGGGCGGAGAGGTAGGCGGCGTTGACGTCCAGGGCGGTGACCGTGATGCTCCCGGCGCTTTTGAGGGAGTAGTGGGGGTGGTGGAAGTTGGGGCGGGCTTCCCAGATCTGGTCCGGCTCCCTCTTCGAGGGCTTCGTGAGGATGTCGGGCAGGGCAGGGTAGGCGGTGTAGGTGTAGCGGGCGGTGGCCCGGGTCTCTCCGAACAGGCGCATGACATCCGGGATGGCGCGCTTGACCAGGGCCTTCATGGCGGCGTCGGCGTCGCCTTCGGCACGTTCCAGCTCTTCGTGCACGGCCTGGCTGATGAGGTCGGCGGTCTCCGCTTGGGCGCGGGCCGCGGACTTCGCCCGGCGCTGCGGCCTCGAGGGCACCGGCGCAGGAGCCGGTGACGGCGCAGCGGTCGGAGCGGGCGCGGGCGTGGCGGCGGTCTGAGGCGGCGCCGCGGCGGCTGGGGGCTGGCACATGGCGCCGGGGTGCAGGGAACGGCCGTCGGTGGCCTTATAGGGCGTCGTAACGCCGCAGCGGAGGCAGGAGCCGGGCTCGCCCTGCACGGCCAGCCCGTCGGGGCCCCACGCGGTCTCCGGAACAGCGGATCCTGCGACCGGGGCGACCGTCTCGGCGAGTCCTTGGGCCGGGGCGGCGGGGTGGATCTGGGCCAGGCCCTCCAGCAGCCGCAGATACTTAAAGCGTCCCGGCGGCTGCGGATCGGTGGTGCCGTCTTCCCAGTTGGCGACCGTCTGCCGACCGACGCCCACCGCCGCCGCCACCTGGGCCCGGGAGAGACCGGCGGCCTGCCGCAGACGCAGACGCTCGGCCGGCTCCGGCATACGCGCCGTCAGCCTCGCCTCCTCCAGCAACGCCTCCACACTGTCGAATTGCTCATCACCCATACCTCAAGGCTACATCCGCCTAGGCATAGGATGGAAATTACTTAGACATATTTTAGGCGTTCATTTGCATGATCTGATGACACCGCCCCGGAGTGATGATCGTCACCCCGGGCGCAGGCCGACGAGCCTGGAGCCCGGCAGGGGGCAGAGGACAATGTCAGGCAGGGCCAAGAACGGCCGTCTCATATGCCCCCGGTTCCCGGGGATCTCAGCAGGTCGAGTGACCAGTGACGATAAACGTCAAGCTGACACCAGGTCAGCTACCTGCCTAAGCTCCCGCACCAGTGACATCACAACGAGAAATATGAATGGACATTGAAATGAGACTCAGCAGGCGTGATGCCCG
>NZ_JAHLEM010000266.1 GCF_018883605.1 Streptomyces niphimycinicus
GACACCAGGTCAGCTACCTGCCTAAGCTCCCGCACCAGTGACATCACAACGAGAAATATGAATGGACATTGAAATGAGACTCAGCAGGCGTGATGCCCGCTTGCGACCGGCCCGCTTGAGCGCGCCCTCCATCTGCGTGCGGGTCAGCCGCGCCGCCCGAGCCGGCGTCGGGGCCGCCTTCAGAAGCTCCCGGGCTCGGGTCGGCACAGGCCAATGGTGCCGTTCTTCCACGGCTACCCCGGCTACGCCGCCATCGCCGCCCTGGACATCGCCTGCCGGGACACCACGGGCTCCACCGGCCACTCGCTCACCGACCTGCTAGGCGCGGCGGTACGCGGCACCATCCCGCTCACCGCACTCGTCACCCGCGCCGACGGCCCCGCCCCGGAGGCCCTCGCCGAACACGCCACCCGGGTGGTGGCCGAAGGGCTGCTTCCGGGCGGTCAAGCTCAAGGGCACCGGCGATGTGGACGGCGACGTCGCCAACTTCCGCGCGCTGCGTGCCGCGCTGCCGGACACCGAGCTGCGCGTCGCCCCCAACACCGCCTGGTCGAGGAGCTGGACCTGGAGTATCTGGAGGACCCGTGCCCCGGCATCGAGGGCATGGGCCAGGTGCGGACCAAGGTGCGCATCCCGCTGTGCACGAACATGTGTGTCGTCCGCTTCGAGGACTTCGCCCCGGCGGTACGGCTGGGCGCGGTGGACGTCGTCCACGGCGATGTCCACAAGTGGGGCGGCATCGCGCCGCTCAAGGCCCTCACCGCCCACTGCGAGACCTTCGGCCTCGGCACGAACCTGCACAGCGGCGGCGAACCCGGCATCGCCACCGCCGCCCATCCCGACGTGGTCGCCAGCACTCCGTCGCTCAGCCGCGCCGGCGACAGCATGTACTACCCGCACGCCGATGACATCGCCGACCCGATCCCGCTCATAGACGGCCGCCTAGCCGTCCCGCAGGGCCCGGGCCTGGGCGTGCGCGTCGACGAGGAGAAGCTGCGGCACTACTCGGCGGTGAACGAACGGGAGGCGATCTGACGGGATGACGTCTGCGCCGGGCCGAACGCGAGGCACGTGACCGGGCAGGTCGCGAGCGGGGCGAGGCTACTCCTTGACCGCCCCCGAGTTCGCCCCCTGCACGAAGTAGCGTTGGAAGCAGAAGAACAGCGCCGCGACCGGCACGGTCGCCAGCAGGGCCGCCGCCAGCTTCAGCGGGTACTGCGTACCGCCGCCCAGCCCGCCCGAGACAAATCGCGCGAGCCCGGTCGTCAACGTCTCGTACTGGCCGGACTGCGTGGCCACCAGGAAGTGGGTGAACTCGTTCCACGAGCCCTGGAACGCCAGGATCGTCAGGGTGATCAGCGCGGGCCGGGCCATCGGCAGCACCACCGACCAGAAGGTCCGGATCACCCCGGCGCCGTCCACCCGTGCGGCCTCCTCGACCTCCCGGGGGATCGACTCGAAGAACTGCTTCATGATGAAGATCCCGGCCGCGTCCACCATCAGCGGAAGGATCATGCCGGTGTAGGTGTCGAACAGCCCGAAGGCGTTGAGCACCAGGAACTTCGGGATCAGCAACGCCACCGGGGGCACCGCCATCACCGCGAGCACGAAGGCGAACAACAGCGAGCGGCCCGGGAAGCGCAGCCGCGCCAGCGCGTATCCCGCCATCGAGTTGAACAGCACCCGCCCGGCGGTGACCAGGACCGCGACAAACGCCGAGTTGCCCAGCCAGCGCAGGAACGGCACCCCGTCCCCGGCCTGGCTCAGCCCGAACAGCCGCTGGTAGGCGGCGGTCGTCGGGGTGATGGGCACCAGTGCGAGCGGATGCGCCGCCGCATCCGGGTCCGTCTTGAACCCGGTCACCAACTGGAGCGCGAACGGCAGCAGGTACAGCAGTGCGGCCCCCACCACCAGCGCGTATCCCAGCACCCGCAGCGGCAGCGGGAACCGGCCGAGCACCGGGCGCCCCCGCGCCGGGGCGGAGGCCTTGGCCTTGGCCTTGGCCTTGGGGACAGCCGTGGCCGTGGCGTTCATCGATTCCTCCCGGGGCGGGGACCGCGCTCCCGCAGCGCCCAGCGCTGCAGGGCGGTAAGGAAGAGGATCAGCACGAGCAGGATGAAGGCGATGGCCGCGCCCTGCCCGAAGTCGGCGCCGTCGAAGGCCGTCGAGTACGACAGGAAGGCCGGCGTCAGCGTCGTGTTGCCCGGAGCGCCCTGGCCCATCACATACACCTGGTCGAAGACCTGCCAGGTGGCGATCGTCCCCAGGGTGAGGACGAGGAAGAGCACCGGCCGCAGCGCGGGCAGCGTGATGTAGCGCAGCATCTGGCGGCGGTTCACGCCCTCGATGGCGGCGGCCTCCTCCAGCTCGCGGGGGATGTCCTGGAGGGCCGCGAGGAAGATCAGCATGAAGGTGCCGGAGGTCGTCCACACGGCCAGCAGGATGATCGTGCACATCGCGACGGACGGACCGGACAGCCACTCGTACCAGGAAAGGCCCATGAAGGAGTGGTCTGCCAGCACACCCGGGGGGTGGGCGGGGTCGACGATCCCCAGGCCGCCGAGCAGCGTCGAGAGCACCCCGCGCGGGTCGGCGAACCAGTTGGGGCCCTTCACTCCGATCCAGGACAGTAGCGTGTTGACGGCGCCACTGCCCTGGAAGAGGAAGAGGAAGACGGTGGAGACCGCGATCGAGCTGGTGACCGACGGGAAGAAGAACGTGGTGCGCAGGGCGCCCCGGGCGCGCAGCAGCCGCTGGTTGACGATCAGCGCCAGCAGCAGCGCGAGGCTGGTCTGCAGCGGCACGGTCAGCGCCACGTAGTAGACGTTGTTGCGCAGCGAGGTCGCGAAGAGGGTGCGGTCGAGGCCGTCCTCGGTGAGCAGCGTCCGGTAGTTGTCCAGGCCCACGAACTTCGCCTGCCCGGTGAACGGGTTGGACTGCCCGTCCCAGTCCAGCAGGCTGACCCACAAGGCCATCAGGATCGGCAGCACCAGGAACAGGCCGAGGATCAGCACCATGGGGCTGACGAACAGCCAGCCCCAGGCGCCTTCGCCGCGGCGGCGCCCCGCGGGCGGGGTGTTCGGGGTGCGGGGCGCCGCCTTGGGGCCGGACCCGCCGGGCG
>NZ_JAHLEM010000267.1 GCF_018883605.1 Streptomyces niphimycinicus
GTCCGGGCACGGGGCCCGGTGCGGGACCCGGTTCGGGGCCGCCCGGACCGGGCGACGGGGTCGGCGACGGCGGCCCGGGATCTCGCTGCGTCGGGTGGATGAGGGTCGGGTCGGTCTGCCGTGCCACGGTGTCCTCCAAAGCTCGTCGGCGGGTGGCCACGTCGTATCCGGGGCGGGTGCCCCGGTCCCCAGGGATGTACGCATGGACTCGGCGCCGAACGCGCGAGCGGCGGGGAAGGCGGGCGATAATTCCTCCGCCCGGCGGAAGCGGCGTCGCTAGCATCGCCGTCGTCATGCGACGTTTTCCTGATCCGGATCCCGGAAATCCAGACCATCGCTCACCCATATCCTATCTGTTATGGCTTGCCGCTTATCAACGTAATGCCATATTCCTTGGCGCTCTCTATGGAATTGTCCATGTGCTGGCCCAGGCCCTGGTGCCCGCCGCGGTCGGCAAGGCCATCGACGCCGGGATCATCGCCCGTGACCAGCAGGCACTCCTGTGGTGGGGCGGTGCGGTGGTGGCCCTTGGGACGATTCAGGCCGCCGCCGGAATTCTGCGCGACCGCGCCGCCCTCACCACTCGGCTGGGCGCCGCCTATCGCACCGCACAACTCATCGCCCGCCAGGCCGCCAGGCTGGGGGCGACCCTGCCGAAACGGGTGGCCAAAGGCGAGATCGTGAATGCCGGAGTGGCCGATATCGGCCGACTCGGGGAGGCGCTCGCCGAAACCGCCCGGGGCAGCGGTGCCATCGTCGCCATCGCCGTCGTGGCGGCCATCTTGCTGGGCACCTCCTGGCAGCTCGGCCTGGTGGTGCTGCTCGGGGTGCCGCTCATGGTGGGGACGGTGTCCCTGCTGATCCGTCCGCTGCACCGGCGCCAGCATCGGCTGCGCGAACAGCAGGCCGAGCTGACCGGCCGCGCCGTGGACATCGTCAGCGGGCTGCGGGTGCTGCGCGGCATCGGCGGCGAGGAGGTCTTCGCCGACCGCTATCGCGCCGACTCCCAGCGGGTGCGCGCGGCGGGAGTGGCGGTGGCCCGGGTGGAGGCGCTGCTGGAGGGTGCCAAGGTGCTGCTGCCCGGGCTGCTGACCACCGTCGTCGTCTGGCTGGGCGCGCACTACGTGGCGAGCGGGCGGATGGGCCCGGGACAGCTCGTCGCCTTCTACGGCTACGCCGTCTTCCTGGTCGATCCGCTGCGCCGGCTCACCAACGCGGCCGGGCGGCTGACCCAGGGGCATGTGGCCGCGCGGCGTATCACGGCGTTTCTCGCGCTGCGGCCCGAGTTCGCGCTGGGGACCGCCGCACCCGCTCCGTACGAGGGGCCGTACGAGGGGCGGTGCGAGGGGTCGTACGAGGGGCCGTGCGACGGGCCGTATGAGGGGCCGTGCGACGGGTCCGCCCCGCTCGCCGACCCCGCCTCCGGGCTGATCGTGGTACCGGGCCGGTTCACCGCCGTGGCCTGCGCGTCCCCCGCCGACACCGCGACCCTCGCCGCGCGGCTCGGCCGCTACACCGACTCCACCGTCACCCTCGGGGACACCCCGCTCGGCGATCTGCCCCCGGACGAGATACGCCGCCGCATCCTCGTCGCCGACCACGACGACCGCCTCTTCGCCGGTCCGCTGCGCGAGGAGCTGCGTGGCCCAGGGAGCGACGCGGAGCTGGAGCGGGCCGTCGACGCCGCCTGTGCGCGGGACATCGCCGAGGCGCTCCCGGACGGGCTCGACGACCACGTCGCCGAGTCCGGGCGCAACTTCTCCGGCGGCCAGCAGCAGCGGCTGCGCCTGGTGCGCGCGCTCATGGCCGATCCGGAGGTGCTGATCCTCGTCGAGCCCACCAGCGCCGTGGACGCCCACACCGAGGCCCGTATCGCGCGCGGGGTGAGCGAGCTGCGCGCCGGACGGACCACGCTGGTGTTCACCACCAGCCCCGTGGTGCTCGACCGGGCGGACCATGTCGTCTACGTACAGAGCGCGAAGGCCGTCGCCCAGGGCTCGCACGGCGATCTGCTCGGCGATGTCCGCTACCGGTCCGTCGTGGCGCGGGAGGAGTCGGCATGAGCACCCACACCCCGCTGCCGGTCGCCTCGGCCGGCGACACCCGCGCCTACGCGCGGCGGCTGGCGCTGCGCCACCCGCGCGAACTCACCGCCGTGCTCGTCCTGTACGCGCTCGCCGCGGGCTGCGGACTGGTGGGCCCCCGGCTGCTGGGCGATCTGGTGGAGGACACCCGTGACGGCGGCGGCGCCATCACCCGTACGGCACTGCTGATCTGCGCGTTCGTCATCGTCCAGGCGCTGCTGACCCATGCCGCGACGTATGCCTCGGCGCGGCTGGGCGAGAAGGTCCTGGCCGACTTGCGCGAGCGGTTCGTCGGCGATGTGCTCGCCCTGCCGCTCGCCACCGTCGAACGGGCGGGTGCGGGCGATCTGGTCACCCGCACCATCCGGGACGTGGAGGTGCTCGCGGGCTGTGTGCGCCGCGCGGTCCCCGCCACCATGACCGCCCTGGTCACCATCGCCGCCACCTTCGGCGCCCTGTTCGTGGTGGGCCCGCTGCTGGCCCTGCCCTGTCTGATCGGGGTGCCGGTCCTGTGGGTCGCGGCCCGGTGGTTCTTCGGCCGGTCGCGCGAGGCGTTCCTGCGCCAGAGCGCCTCCTACGCGCGGATCACCGAGGGCCTCACCGAGACCGTCGAGGGGGCCCGTACCGTCGAGGCGCTGGGCCTGGCCGGGCGGCGCGCGGCGCGCACGGACCGCGACATCGCCGAGTCCTACGCGGCCGAGCGCCATACGATCGGGCTGCTCACGGTCTTTCTGCCGGTCATCGACACCGCCTATCTGCTGCCGGTGGCCGCGACCTTGGTGGTCGGCGGCCTCTTCGCGCTCCACGGCATGGTCTCGCTCGCCGCGGTCACCGCGGCCACCCTCTACGTCCAGCAGTTGCTGAGCCCGGTCGACACGGTGCTGTACTGCCTGGGCGACCTCCAGGCCGGTGCCGCCTCACTGGCCCGGCTGCGGGGCGTCCACCGCACCCCCGATCCCGGAGCCGACGCCCCCGCCCCGGCCGCGCCCCGGCACCGGGGCCTGGCGCTGCGCGAGGTGCGCTACGCCTACCGGGACGGCCGGGATGTGCTGCGCGGGATCGACCTGGAGATCGAACCGGGGGAGCGGCTGGCGGTCGTCGGGCCGTCGGGCGCGGGCAAGTCCACCCTCGGCCGCCTGCTCGCCGGGATCCACGCACCGCGCACCGGCTCGGTGACCGTCGGCGGGGTGCCGCTCACCGCGCTCTCCCCGGACCGGCTGCGTGGCCAGGTGGCGCTGGTGACCCAGGAGACGTATGTCTTCTCCGGAACGCTCCGGGAGAATCTGCTCATCGCCGGGCCCGAGGCCGCCGACGCCGAGCTGGAGCGGGTGCTGGACGCGGTCGGGGCCCGGGAGTGGGCCCTTGAGCTGGGGCTGGACGCACGGGTGGGGGCGGGTGGCGCGGCCCTGGCACCGGACCGGGTGCAGCAACTGTCCCTCGCCCGGCTGGTGCTGGCCGATCCGCACACCCTGGTGCTGGACGAGGCCACCTCGCTGCTCGATCCGCGCGCGGCCCGCCGTCTGGAGCGCTCCCTCGCGGCCCTGCTCGAGGGGCGTACCGTCATCGCGATCGCCCACCGGCTGCACACCGCGCATGACGCGGACCGGGTGGCGGTGATGGAGGACGGGCGGATCAGCGAACTCGGCCCGCACCAGGAGCTTGTGGCGCGCGGGGGTGCGTATGCCGCGCTGTGGGAGTCATGGCACGGTCGTACGTGAGGGGCGCGGCCCACTGCCGGATGGTGGATCAGCGGGCGTCGCGGGGCGAGGGTCACTCGCCCCCGGCGACCGTGACCTCGACCCCCTGGGCCCGTAGCGCGCGGATCTCGTGGGGGTCGGCGCCGTCGTCCGTCACCAGCGTCCAGCCGGGCGGCAGCCGCACCCAGGTGTGGAAGGGGCGGCGGCCGATCTTCGCGGGGTGCGCCAGTACGTACACCGCGTCCGCCCGGCGGGCCATCAGCTCCTTCAGCCGGGTCTGGCTCAGATCCGCCTCGCAGATGCCGTGTTCGGCCGTCACCCCGTCGGCGCCCAGGAACACCCGGTCGAAGGTCATGCGCTCCAGGGCCGCCTCGGCGAGTGGGCCGAGGAAGCTCTGGCTCAGCGGCCGGAGCGTACCGCCGAGGCATTCCACCCGTACGGTCTCCACATCGGCGAGCTCCTGAAGTGCGGTGAGCCCGGTGGTGGCCACCGTGAGCCCTTCGGCGGTGCGCAGCTCATGGGCGAGCGCGCCGACCGTCGAACCGGCGTCGAGCAGCACCGTCTCCCCGGTGCGGATCGTCGACGCCGCCCAGCGCGCGATGGCCCGCTTGGCCTCGAACGCCTCGCCGGTGCGCTGGCGCAGCGACGCCTCCGGGTGGGCGACCAGGGCCATCGCCCCGCCGTACGTCCGCGCCAGCCGCCCGTCCGCGGTGAGCTGGGCGAGGTCGCGGCGGATGGTGGAGGCGGTGACGCCGAAGGTGCGGGACAGCTCCGCCACGCTGGTCAGGCCCGTGGTCGTGGCGAGGTGGACGATCTGGTCGCGCCGGGCCCGCGCTCCGTTCGCCGGGATCTCTCTCGCGTCTCTCGCGTTCCTCAACGTGGGCTCGGCCTCGCGTTCCTGGGCAGGGGCTGGGCGTCAGCGGGCGGGGCCGGCGTCAGTGGCCGGGAGGGGCGGACCGGCGAGCCGCCCGCCCCGGCCGCGACGAGGGACGACGCGGCACCCGGTGCCTTCTGGGGCGCGCCGCGTGCCCCCATGACCCTCGCGCTCTCCTCCGACAACGGCCTGACCTGGCCCGTACGGCGCGATCTGGACACCGGCGACGGCCACTGCCTGACCAACAACTCACGCGACCGGCTCAACCGCGAACTGTCCTACCCCACCATCCGGCAGGGCGCCGACGGCACACTGCACATCGCGTATACGTACCACCGCCGGGCCATCAAGTACGTCCGGGTCACGCCTGACTGGGCGGCCGATGTCTGAGCCCCGGCACGCCGTGGTCACCGGTGTCAGCTCCGGTATCGGCGCCGCGATCGCCACCCGGCTGCTGACCGAGGGGTGGCGGATCACCGGGATCAGCCGTACGTCGCCCGCGCGCCCGGTCGCGGGGCTGCACTGGATCCCGGCCGATCTGTCCCGGCCGGAGGAGCTTCCCGAGGTGCTCGCCGCGGTGTCCGGGGTGGACGCGATCGTGCACGCGGCGGGCGTTCAGCGCTCGGCGCGGCTGGGGGAGCTGAGGCCCGAGGACGGGTCGCTCATGTGGCGGATCCATGTGCAGTCGGCGGGCGTGCTGGTGGACACGCTGGTGGACCGGGTGGCGGACGGCGGCCGGGTGGTGCTGGTGGGCAGCCGGACGATGACGGGCGTCCCGGGCAAGAGCCAGTACGCCGCCACCAAGGCGGCGCTGCCCGCCCTGGCCCGGTCCTGGGCGGCCGAGCTGGCGCCCCGGGCGGTCACGGTGAACGTGGTGGCGCCGGGGCCGACCGACACCCCCATGCTGCGCGACCCCGGCCGCAGCGGCACCCCGCCGGTGCGGCCACCGCTGGGCCGGCTCGTCCGTCCCGAGGAGGTGGCGGGGCTGACGTCGTTCCTGCTGGGCCCGGAGAGCGGCGCGGTCACCGGGCAGACGCTGGTGATGTGCGCGGGCGCCTCACTCTGACGGGGGCGGGGTCTCCGGGCGGGCGAGCGCCAGCAGCCTCGCGGTGTCCACGGGCCGGGCCTGGAGCGAGGGCAGCAGCAGGGTCCACAGATCGGCCAGATGGTCCTCGACCAGCCGCCGCCCGTCGAGGGCCTCGGAGACGGTGTGCAGCCCGAAGAAGGCGAAGACGACGGTCCGGGCGGCGGCCAGCGGATCGACCTGCGGGGCCAGATCGCCCTCGGCGCGGGCCTTCTCCATCATCTGCCCCACGGCGTCCATCCACCCCACGAAGGGCGGTGGCATGGGCGCCTCGATCAGGGTGCGCTCGGTCCACAGCCGGGCCCCGGCCCGGACCAGGAGGTCATCGCGGAAGGCGCGGGCCACCGCGAAGCTGAGCCGCACGAGTTGCTCCAGGGGCGGCGCGTCGAGGGCGGTGTAGCGCTCGATCAGCGGGGGCCAGGTGGCGAAGTGCTCCTCCACCACGGCGAGGGCGAGCCTTTCCTTGCTCGTGTAATGGAAATAGATGGCGCCGCTGGTGTGACCGGACCGGGAGGTGATGTCGCTGATGCTCGTGCCGGCGTATCCGCGTTCGTCGAAAAGGAACGCGGCGGCCTCCAGAAGGGATCGGCGTGTTTGCTCGGCCCGTTCTTGCACGTGTTCGCCGTCCTTCAGCAGCCCGTCGGATGTGACGGGGAGAACTTAGCGGACTTTCGGCCGGTGATGGTGATGAGGCGAGACAGGTCAATCATTATTAGTATTTTAAGGTGATCGTTCGTGAGGCTCATGGCCTTTCGGAGCCGCCCGGTCCCACCGGGCGGCCGCTGAGCTGGTCCCGCACCGTGGCACGGGAGGCGGTGCACCGGGTCTCGGTGGCCGAGGTGCTGCTCACCGACGTGCGTACGCACGGTGACGACCGGTTCGAGGCCGCCGCCCAGTGGCCGCGGTCCCATCCCACCTTCCCGCATGGCGGAGACGGCCGTCACCATCCGCTGATGATCGCGGAAACCCTGCGCGAGCTGGGGATCTACATCCCCACGCGGTACTACGCGGTGCCCGCGGGGGCGCACTTCCTGATCCGGGACATCTCCTACCGGCTGGACCCCGAGACCGAGCCCCGGGCGCCGTACGGCGCCTCCGACATCACCTGCCGGGCCGCCGTCACCGACATCCGCACCACCCCCTGCGGACGCTTCGTCTCCGGGATGCGGCTGGATGTCGTGCTGTCCGCGGGCGGCAAGCTCTTCGCCTGGGCCCAGGGCACCGCGCGCTTCCTCGACGGCACGGCCTACGCGGAGACCCGGTCCGCCTTCCACGGCCACACCGCGCGCCGCAGGCTGCGCGCCGCGGTGCGGCCCTCACCTGCGCAACTGGCCGTTCCGGCGGCCCGGGACGTGCTGGTGGTACAGGACGGGGGAGTGGTCTACCTCGACCCCGCCGACCCCCGCCATCCGTTCTTCTTCGACCACTGGAGCGACCATGTGCCGGGCCTGGTACTGCTGGAGGGCGCCCGTCAGGCGGCGGCGCTGGCCACCGGCGGGACGCTGACCCGGCCGGTCGCCTGCCGCATGAAGGCGATCCGCTTCACCGAGTCGTTTCCGCCGGCCGTGGTCGAGTGCACCGCCCATGGCCGGACGTGCGTCTTCCGGCTGCGCCAGGCCGATATCTGCACGGCGGTCGGGGTGCTCCAGTACCTCTGAGCGACGAACACCCTGTGCGACGAACATGCTGTGCGACGAACTCATGGGCGACGAACGGCCTGAACGACGAACAAATCGCCGACACTGAGTGACCCCTTGCTTACTCCGGGTCAGATAACTAACGTAGTGATCGTTATGTTTCGGGCAGGCGAATCTCACGGCCTGTACGACAGCAGCGGTCGGCGCACGGCGCCACTTCCGAGCCGCCAGGACATTTCCACTGAGCGGCTCCCCGCACGTACGGGCACTCCCTGCGCCGATTCCTCCACCTCCCATGGAACGGCAGACAGATGACAGCCGAAAAGTTTCTCGGATGGACCCCAGCCGCCATCGTCTTCGACTGCGACGGCACCCTGATGGATTCCGAACGACACTGGGTGGAGGCGCGCGAAGTGGTCCTCAGAAACCACGGAACCGCCCCCGACGAGGAGTTCGCGCAAAGCACGAAGGGGCTCCACTACACCGAATGCGGCCGTATGCTGGCCGAATTCGCCGGCCGCCCCGAACTCGCCGACGAGATGACCGAGCAACTCCTGGATGCCTTCCGCCGACTGGTGGCCGAGGACCCGGTCACCATGCCGGGCGCGCCCCAACTGGTGGCGAAGGCGGCGGCGTTCGCCCCGCTGGCCGTGGCCAGCAACTGCCCGCGCGACGTCGTCGAGGACGGGCTCGCCAAGGCCGGGCTGCTGCGGTACTTCGGCCATGTGCTGGTCCCCGAGGGACAGGTGCGGCCCAAGCCGTATCCCGACGTCTATCTGGAGGCCGCCCGGCTGTGCGGTGCGGCCCCCGAGGACGCCCTCGCGGTGGAGGACTCCCACTGTGGATTTCTGTCCGCCTCGCGCGCCGGGCTGAGGGTGCTCGGTGTCGGGCCGCGGAAGCCGGTGGACGAGCCCCCGCCGGTGGATGTGTGGGTCTCCACCCTGGCCGACCCGGAGCTGGTCAAGTGGGCGGACTCCCGGGCGGCCTGAGGGGCTGACCCGCGCTCACCGCCTGGTCGGCGGGTTCCGGGCGTCACTTCTTCCCGTCGTGGCCCGGATGGCTCGCCGGGCCGTCCATGCCCTCCATGCCGTCCATCCCGTCCCCCTGCTTCATCCCGCCATGGGAGGCGCCGTGGGACATCCCCTGTTCGAGGGATCCGCCGAGCTTCTCGCGCAGGGGCTCCAGCGAGTTCATGGACAGGCCGGTGACCGACCAGCGCTTGCCGACCAGGTACATCCCCCCGTAGTCCTTCGACGTCGTCAGCCAGTCGTGCTGGCCCTTGTCGGTGGCGAAGGTGACCATCGTGAACCGCTTCCCACCGGATCCGCAGGCGCCCTGGCGCAGCTCGTCCGCCTCGGTGATGACCGTGGCCTTGCAGCCGATGGCGTCGGCGATCTTCGTCAGCGGCGCGGGCTTGCCGGGCTTGGCGAACTCCTTGGTGGCGGGGGACACCTTCTTCTGCTCGTGCTTGGCGCCGTGTGCCTGATCGCCTCCACCGCAGCCGGCCAGGAACAGCAGGGCCGCGCCGACCGCGGTGGCCCGGAGTGCGAGTGACACATCAACCTCCCGTAGAAAATCCGGCGGGGCGGCCCGGGCCGGACGGCCTCGGGCCACCCGCCGCGGTGGACCGTAAGTGATGGAGCCGGTCCTACTGGCCCGCCTTCTTGCCCTTGTCGGTGACCGCGAACCAGGTGCCCTTGACGCCCTGGCCGTTGATGTCGCCGGGCTTCTTGTCCCCGGTGAAGGTGTACAGCAGCCAGCAGTCGAACGCCGCCTGCTTGGTGCCGTCGGGGCGCTTGAAGGAGGTGACCTTCGCGGCGTCGAGCCCGGCGACCTTCGTGGTGTCCACGGCCTTGACGGGCTTCCAGGTGTCCAGGCAGGCGCCGAGGCAGCCGGTCTTCATCGGCCAGGCGCTGTCCTTGTCGAACCGGTAGACGGTCATGCCCTTGCCGTCCACGATGATCTTGCCCAGCCCGGCGTTGTTGTTGACCATGAGCTGGAGGCTGTCGTCCGCGGCCGCGGTCTTGCCGGCCGGCTTTCCGTCGGGCGCCAGCGCGTTCCAGGTGCCGCCCACGCCCTGGCCCTTGGTGTCACCCGGCTTGGCGTCGCCCGCGAAGCGGTAGACCGGCCAGCCCGCCAGCGTGAGCTGCTTGCTGCCGTCGGAGCGGGTGACCGAGCCCAGCTTGTCGGCCTCGATACCGGTGGTGGCCGCGGCGTCGTCCGCGGGCACCGCGGGCCACTTGGTGGCGCAGTCGTCGTTGCAGTTGGACTTGGCGGGCTTGGGGGTGTCCTCGTCGAACCGGTAGAGGGTCCAGCCCTTGCTGTCGGTGATGAACTTGCCGAGCTTGGCGTCCTCCTTGACCGCCAACTGCTTCGCCGGACCGGTCCGCTCGGCCTCACCGCCCGCGGCGGCACCGGTGTCGCCGCCCGCCTGGTACCCGCCGGTCGCGCCGGCCACCGCACCCGCGCCCGCCGACGCGGAGGCCCCCGCGCCCACGGTCTGACTGCCGCCCGCCGGCTGCACATTGGCGCTGCCCGCGGAGTTGTCCTTGCTGCTGCCGCAAGCCGCCGTCAGCAGAACCATCGCTACCGACACCCCGGCGAACGCGATGTGACGCTTCTCCATGACCATCCCTCTGCAATCTCGATCGGTCCGGCGATGATTGCGCCGACGTCAGGTCCATACGGAGCCCATGCGGACCGGTGCTCAGCGGCTTCCGAATTTGTCATCCGACGCAAAAAACGCCGGATCGCTGAGCGCACAGCGGTCGACGGCCGTTGCGCACGGCCGTCGTGGTGTGGGGTGGTGCGATGGCTCACCCTGCGGCCTACTCCTCGATCCGCAGCGCCAGGGCGGGGCAGCGGCGGACCGCGCGGACCGCCTGGGCCCGAAGCGGCCGGGGCACATCCATCTTGGCCGAGGCCGGATAGCCGTCGATGCCGAGCGTCAGCACCTCGGGCGGCAGGATGTCCGCGCACAGCCCATGGCCCTGGCACAGCGACCAGTCGACCAGCAGCTTTTCCGTCGGCCCCCGCTGGGGGCGCTCATCGCGCGCCGAGGGGTTCAGCGGGGCGGGCGGCAGGGCCCGCGGCAGCGCGTCCTCCGGCAGCGGCAGGACGCCCATCGTGGGCCGTCCGCAGCCGGCGCCGAGCGCATGCGCCTCGAACTCCTCGGGAAACGCGTCCAGCGCGGTGGTCACGAAACCGGCGGTGCCGTCGGGATGGCTGCACGCTCCGCGCCCCCGCACCGAATTGACGTAGGCCCGCACATTGTCGATCGCGGACTGGCCGCCGCCGCGCTCCACCTGGCCGATGGCGTCCGCCAGCGCCGGCAGCCCGATGAAACAGGGCCCGCACTGACCGGCCGTCTCGGCCGCCAGCCAGCGCGCCACCCGCGCGGTCTCGCCGAGCGGGCAGGTGTTCTCCGGGATGGGCAGCACCGCCCCGGCGCCCAGCCGGGCGCCGTACTTCTTCATGGACTCCCGGGAGATCGTGGCGGCGTTGATGCTCCGGGGGTCCAGCCACTTGCCGTGGTAGCCACCCACCAGCACCGCCTGGCCGGCGGTGAGACCGCACAGCTCCAGGACGTAGGTCAGCGGCACCCCGGTGGGCGTCTCCAGCACATACTTCCCGCCGACCGTCAGCAGGGTGGTGCCCGGTTCGGTGGGCAGTCCCACCGAGCGGTACGGCAGGGCGCCCATCCGCGCCGCCACCGCGAGCTGGGCGAAGGTCTCGGTGTTGGACAGCAGAGTGGGCAGTCCGCTGAGCCCGCTGTCGCTGGTGCGGATCTTGCGGCCGTTGGGGATGGCCGGGGCGCCGCTGATGCCGTTGATGACCGCGCCGCCCTCACCGGCGACGAACCGGTCCGGGGTGCGGTTCACCGACACCGGGACCCCGCTGGGGCCGCGTTCGGCGATCGCGGCGGCCAGGGACTCCTCGACATCCCTACGGTGCACCGCGATGGCGACCTCCTCGGCACCGAGCGCCTCGGCGGCCAGCACGGCGCCGTCGATCACCAGATGCGGGGTGTGCAGCAGCAGCGCGGTGTCCTTGAGGCAACTGGGCTCACCCTCGCTGCCATTGACCACCACGGCGCAGCGGCCCTCGCGCCGGCCGGCCGACTCCACGACGGCCTGGACCTTTTTGGCGAAGGGGAAACCGGCGCCGCCGCGCCCGCGCAGATCGATGTTCTCCGCGAGCGCCACGAGTTCATCCGCCCGGAGGGCGGGCATGGTGCCATGAACGGTCAGATGGCCGACCCGGTCGAGCCGGTACACCTCGTCGAGCCCGGCCAGCAGCCGGGGCGGGTCGACACAGGCGAGCCTGGGTTTGGTCGTGATCACCGGTCCCACCCGCGAGAGGCACCGAGCGGCTGACTGTCACGCGAGCCGGGCTCGGCCGAACGGGGGCGCGGCACGGTGGGACCGGCCCGCCGGGTCCGGCCCTCCTGCATGCTGCGGGCGGGCGGGTTCCTGACCTCGATGCCGTCCGCCCGGTCGATGTCCTGGCGGCGCCGGGCGACCAGCCGCAGCCACAGCGCGATGGCCACACCGGCCAGGGCGGCGATATAGCCGTAGGTGGCCCACGTCTTGGCGGCGCGTCCCGCCTTCAGACCGTGGATCAGCGCGGCGCACCACGCCGGGTAGGCGCCCACATGCAGCGCCCGCCACCAGCGGTACCGCCAGCGGGAGTTGCCGGCCGAGGCGAACGAGCTGCGCACCGCACCGGTCACCGCGGCGATCACGAAGAGATAGCCGGCGATGGTGCCGAGCCCGATCAGCACCGGCTGATTTGCGTCAGCGAACGGCAACACGATGGACGCGGCGTTGGTGTGGCTCTCCGCGATCTTGACCCAGATGTGAACGGCCAGGAAGAGCAGCCCGGCGACCGCGGCCGCCCGGTGGACGGCCTGGGCCATCAGCCGCTGCCTGGTGTGCAGGATGAGCTGGTCGGTCGCGGCGAGCCCCCACAGCACCGCCGACGTCAGACAGACCAGCGCGAGCACACCCGCGCCGAAGTCGAGAAACGCGAAGGTCTTGGAGAACGCGCCGGCGTCCCACGCGACGTACAGGGACGCCGCGATGGAGCCGAGGATGGCGTAGATCCGGATGTGGCGTGGCCATCCCATCCCGGATGGGTCACGCTGCTGAGTCCGGCGAGCGGCCCGTCGTCCGCCTCGAGCCCGGCGTCCCCCGTGACGCCCCTGCGACGAGGGCAGCGGCGTTTGGGACATGGACATTGGAGCCTCCCGATCGCGCGGATTCGCGCGGGTGACGAGATACGTCAAAGTCGTCTTGGGGGCGCCAGCTTCTCGGAAGTACACGTGATCTCCATAAGATTTGTCGTAACGTGACAACTTCTCGTGGACGGACCCCGCTCACGCCGCTCCCGGCTGCTCCACTGTCGTTTCAATGGCAAAGAACCGTCAAAGTACCGGGACCGGGAGGGGGCCGGGTCCTCTATGACGTAGCGGAGGACCCTCGACTCCCTGACCGGTACTGGACGAACCGGTCACGGAGGCAACCTCCACGGACCTGGCCGACCCCCCAACGGCCAGGTCTCCCCCCGGCAAGAACGAGGTAATGATGGGCGAACTCGTGAACCGCATCTGGTCCCGCCCCCGTGGCGAGTGGACCCGCGTGCTGCGCAATGAACTCCCGTCCGTGGCCGACGAGGTGGTTGAGAACCTTCGGCACAGAATTCCGGGATTCGCCGAACTTCTGGAGGACTCTGAGCGAGACAAGGTCCGAGGAGGAGTCGAGCAGGCCCTCCTGACGGCACTCGGCCACCGCAGGGCGGGCGAGGACGGCGCGGGCGAGCAGCCCGCCGCCCCCGCCTCCGAGGAGGCCCTGGCCGAGGTGCCGCCCGAGCGGGCCCGGCGCGATCTGTTCGAGGCCCTCATCGGTGAAGTGGCGGTCTCCGAGCGCACCCTGATGGAGCTCTCCCGGGCCGCCCGGTGGCCACTCCCCGAGACGGTGCAGGCCATCGCCCTGCCCACTCCGGGCGAGGCGCCGCAACTGGCCGCCGTGCTGGGAGACACCCTCATCGGCGCGGTCGGCGACGAGCTGTGCCTGCTGATCCCCGACCCGGACGCGGACCCGGGCCATCCCACAGCGGACACCACCGCCACCGCCGCCCCTCAGGAAGGCGACCGGGAGCCGGAGCGCGAGGCGCCCGCCGAGCCCGGCACCCGGGCGGCGCTGGAGACCGCGCTGCGCGGCCGCACCGCCGCCGTGGGCCATGCGGTGCCGCTCAACGACGCGTCCTCGTCGGTGCGTTGGGCGCGCCGCCTGCTGGCCCTGGCGCCCGGTCGGCCCGGCCCCGAGGCCCGGGTGCTCTTCGTCGACGACCATCTGTCGATGCTGCTGCTCCTCCAGGACGAGTCGCTGGTCCGGGCGCTGGCCGCCCGGTGGCTCAAGCCGCTGGTCGGGCTGACCCCCCGGCAGAGCGAGCGGCTCCAGATGACGTTGCTGGCCTGGCTGGAGGGCGGTGGCGCACCCGAGGCGGCCAAGGCCCTCAAGGTGCATCCGCAGACCGTGCGCTACCGGCTGCGCCAGATCGAGAAGCTCTTCGGGCCGGGCCTGCGGGACCCCCGAATACGCTTCGAGCTGGAGATGGCGCTGCGCGGCCGCAGGCTGATGGCGCAGATGGACCGGATACGGCGGCACGCGTCCCGGGTCGGCCGCCGCACCCGTGCCGGTGCGCCCCCCGGCGTCCGGCCGCTGGGCATCGCCAGGGAGGCGCGCGTCAACGGACTCTGACCCGCAGAAGGCGAACCGCCGGCCGCGCTCCCGCGGTCGGCGGTTCTCGCTGTCGTGGGCCGGTCCGGCGCCCGCCGCTCGGACGACGCGGATCGCCGCAGGAAGGCCCCATGCGGCCTCGATGAAGTCCGGTGCGGTTCGGGTGCGCCCCGAAGGGGCGCGGGGCTGTGCCGAATGTGCGGCTCCGCCGCGGCCGTGCCGATATGCGGCTCCGCCGCGTGGCCAGCCACGACACGGCCGCGGATGAACGACCGCACCTCGCGGCACTTCCCGCGGAGCGCTCAGCCTCGCGCCCCGGCGGGCGCCGCCGTACGCGGGGCGGTACGCATCGCCGCGCTCAGGCCGAGCAGTTCGCCGTATGCGTGGGAGCAGAAGGCGCATCCGGCCAGATGGCGCGCGAGCGCCCGGCCGCGCACCCCGCCCCGGCGCACCGAGGCGCCGATCAGACCGCTGTAGTGCCGGCACCGGTCGTCGCGCGCCGACTCCAGATGGGCCCGCAGATACGACTCGCGCAGCCCCTCCCGGGCCCGGAAGGCCAGCGAGGTCACCCCGCTGGGGGAGATGCCCAGGGCCACGGCCACCCGGTGCGGGGGCTCCTCCTCGACGAGGGTCAGCCACAGCACGGTCTGCCAGCGCTCGGGAAGTCCCCGGAAGCTGCGGATGAGCAACCGGCGGTCCTCCCGGGCCACCAGATGCTGCTGGGGATCGGCCGTGGACGCGTGCTGCCGCCAGGACTCGAAGTCGGCGGTCAGCAGCACCCGGCGCTCCCCGGCGCTCCACTCCGTCGCGGTATGGCGCACCACCGTGAGCAGATACGGCCGCCAGGGCCCCCGCGGTCCGCCCCCGGCGCGTACGGCCTGGAAGGTGCGGAAGAACGCCTCGGAGGCCAGGTCCTCGGCGTCATGCGGGTCACGGCAGCAGGTCAGGGCGTAGCGCAGGGTCGCCGCGTGGTGGCGGCGGTAGAGCAGGTCGCCCGCCGCCGGGCTGCTGCTGCCCGACCGGTAGCCCTCGGCCAGTTGCCGGGTGAGCTCCTGGTCCGGGACGGGGCGGACCGGACGGTCGGTATGTTCCCGGCCCTGGAGCCCCTCGGTGTCCGGATGTCCCGCCGCCGGAGGGTCGCCCGCCGCGTCGTCGTCCGCGGCCTGGTGTAAGTGCGCGGTGGCAGCGCGGCGCGCGCCGGCCGAACGGCCGACGCGCGCCTGGTGACCGTGTTCCATCAGCCGCACTGCTTGCCGCTGTTGATGCAGTCCACCGCCTCGTTCATCAGGTCCTCCGACATCACATTGATGAAGTCGTCGTGGTCGGTGATGGGCTTGTGCAACTGCTCGGGGAAGCCGTCCACGGCGAACGGGGTGTTGGCCGGCACATCGTAGGTGATCGTGTTCACGAGCTGGGGGATGGCCTGGAAGCCACCCGGGCAGGAGCCGTCCTCGCCCGCGAACGCCACGTGGTCACGGTGGTTGGCGCTGTCGATGTTCTGGCCGTCCCAGCAGCTCTGGAAGTCGAAGGTCCGGGTGACGGAGCTGCCCTCGGGGCAGAGCGGGTACTTGTCGGTCAACTGCCGGTCCTCGAAGCCGGTGCAGCTCCAGGAGGCGTTGGCGTTCTTGTCGCCGTTGGTGAACGCCTTGGCGTCACCGGTGATGATCCGCAGGAACTTCGGCATCGCCGTGACCTTGCTCTGGGCATTGCCCTTGAACTCGATCTTGGAGCTGGTGGGGGTCAGGATCGTGCCGACGTTGCCCTCCTGGCCGCCGCCGAGCTCATTGGCGTCCGCCTCGTCCTTGCCGTCCTGGGCGCGGACCACGGGCCAGTAGTACGTCGACTTGTCGTCCTGGTTCTTGCAGGAGGTGCCGCCCTGCTCGAAGGTCTGGTTGTTGGCGAAGGCGTCGTTGCTGTCGTTGCCCACGTAGTCGTGGGTGTGGTGGGCGCCGTTGCCGACACCGGGCGCGACGATCACGTTGTCGCTGTTGCGCAGCTTGGGGTCGCCGACGCCGCACTCCGTGGCGAAGGTGCCGGTGGAGCCGTTCTGCTGGGCCTGCGGCGGCTGCTGGACGTTCGGCTGCACCTTGGTGATGTCGACGAAGTCGTCCTGCGCGGGGCCGTTGCCCGCCTGGCCGCCCGCATTGCCGGGCACATCGTTGGCGCCCTCGCCGCCCTGGTCGCCGCCGCCTTGCTGGTCGCCGCCCTGCTGGTTGCCCTGTTGGTCGCCGCCCTGCTGCTGGCCGCCTTGCTGGTCGCCCTGTTGGTCGCCGCCTTGCTGGTCGCCCTGCTGCTGACCGCCCTGGGTGGCGACCTCCTGCCACTTGCAGTCGGTCATCCCCTGGAGCTGGGAGTTGTCGCCGCCCATGGCCGAGCCGATGTTGTCCATCGTCCGCGAGCGCTCGTCGTTGAGCCTGGAGAGCACCGCGTCGCTCGAACCCTGCTCCTGGTTCATCTGCTGGTATGCCTTGGCCACCTGGTTGTCCAGCTCGGCCAGGTTCTTGTCGACCTTGGGCCTGGCCCTCTCCGGCACATCACTCAGCTTCTGCCCCACATCGGGGCACTGGATCGTCCCCGCCTTCGCGGCCACGGTGTGGTTCTGGCCGGAGTCGCCCTTGTCGCCGTGGGCGGACGCGTTGGCGGCGATGATCGCGGCCCCGCCACCGCCGAGCGCCAGGGCGGCGACGATGGCGACGGTTTTATTGGTGAACCGCCCGCGTTTGTGGGTCTGTTGCCTCATAAGATCACTTCACTTAGTCGTTAGAGGGTGTCGAAGTCGACAAGCCCGGTGTCCTCGAGGACCGTGATGTGGTCGAGAACGATGGCATTGGCCCTGGTGGCCAGAGATCTGACCATGGAGTTGCGGCTCTCGGCTCGCACCTGCGCCACAAGGTTGAACACCTTGCCGTGAGCGGCGCGCAACCGGTTTGCGAACACCCGCTCGAACTGGGCGCTGCTGCCGGCGCTGGTCATCTCGTTCAGCCAGCCCTGTTGCTGCGCGTTGGGCTGGTTGGGCAGCGTGATCCCGAGTGCCCGGCCGACCTCCTCGGAACGGCGGTCGAGCTCGGTGTGTCCCTCGATGAGATGCTCACCGGCGGTCTTCACCGCGTCCCGGACGTCCCGCTGCTGGGCGAGCCGGCCGGCGGGGAGCTCCCACGTTCCGGCGAGCCTGACTTTGCGGACAAAGTCCCGGTCAGTGGCCGTGAGCGGCCCGTACTGGGTGCTGACCGTCCCACCGCCGTCGTCCGTGACGCCGTTGCGCGGCAGGGCCGCGCTGCTCTCGCCGAACAGCGACACCGGGATGAGGATCGCCGCCAGGGTGACGGCGAGCGCCCCAATGATGAGCCCGGTGCCGATGGTTCGGCTGGAGGCGATGGGTCTGGTGAGGTTTGCTGGTGGCACAGCGCCCTCCTTGGTTCGGAGTGACACCGGACGCTAGTACCTCGTGTGGCTCGGTCGTGGAGACCTCATCACCAGTGAATAAAGCCGGGACAGAGATCACTTCCGGCTGCTACCCTGCGCGGCCGCGAACCGGGGGGTGTTGAGAAATTTTTTCCCGCCCGGTTGAGCAACTCACCGGGCCCGTACGTACGGCAGGGAGAACCCGGTGCCCGGCCGCTCCCGAGCGGCCCGCCGCGCACCGTCCCGACGACCCGGAGGCGCCCCGCCGTGGATACGACAGCGCGGAAGACCACGCCCACCAGGCCCCGTCATCCGCTGAGAGCCGAGGCCGGATGCGGTGACTGCCGGTACTGCCCCAGTTTGCCGTCGAGGACCCGGGCATCGGGGTGGTTCAGCTCCTGGAGAATCTCCAGGGCCCCGCGCCAGTCGATGAGCGCGGTGGCCAGGTCGCCCTGGGCCAGCCGGGTGTCCCCCTGGTGGTGCAGGGTGTCGGCCTCCAGATACCGGTCGCTGATCTCGCGGTAGATGGCGAGCGCCCGGCCGTACGAGGTGAGGGCGGGCTCATACCGTCCGATGTGGTGATACGCGTACCCCAGGCTGTCCAGCGCGGCGGCCTCGCCGGCCGAGTCGCCGATCCGCCGGTGCAGTTCGACGGCCTGGCGGCAGTGGGACAGCGCGTGCTCGTACTCACCGCGGAGGATATGGGTCCAGCCGATCTCGTTGAGCACACTGGCCTGGCCGCTGAGGTGTGCCGCGGCACGGTAGTGGCCGAGCGCGGGCCGGTAGTGGTCCAGCGCCTCCTGGTAGCGGCCCTGGGTGTTGGACAGAAAGGCCAGGGAGCGCAGGGTGCGGGCCTGTCCGCCCGCCTCGCCCAGCTCCGTGAACAGCTCCAGCGCCCGCTCCAGATGGCCGTACCCCTCCTCGTACCGGCCCAGCCGTCCCTCGGCGAACCCCAGGGTGCGGTGGCTGTGCGCCCGGCCGAGCCGGTCGGACAGGGCCCGGGCCGCCCCCAGCGCGGTGCGCTGGATGGCGGTCTGCTCCTGCCAGTGGCCGCGCCGGTCCAGGAAGAGCTCCAGTGTGACCGCCAACCGCCAGGCGTGGGACGGGAATCCGTGGTCGCGGGCGTGCTCGACGACCGACAGCAGCACGACCCGCTCGGCCGAGAGCCATGCCTCGGCGCGGTCCTGGCCGCCCAGATGCTCGGGCGCGGCGTCGGGCCGGGCCGGGGACAGCGGCAGCGGTTCGGTGCGGTGCGGGGCGAGCAGCGTGGCGGCGGTGCGCGCGGTGTGCAGATAGTGGTCGAACATCCGGTGCCGGGCGTCGTGGCGGATCTCGTCCGTGTCGTGGTCCTGGACCAGCTCCATGGCGTAGGCCCGCAGCAGATCGTGGAAGGTGTAGCGGCCCGGGGCCTGCTCCACCAGCAGATGGGCGCGGGTGAGCGCGGTCAGCAGGGCACGGGTGACCCGGAGCGGGAGCCCGGCCAGGCTCGCGGCCGCGGCGGCCGAGACCTCGGGCCCCGGATGCAGGGCGAGCAGCCGGAACAGCCGGGCGGCCTCCCGGTCCAGGGCCCGGTAGGACCACGAGAAGACGCTGCGCGCGTCGGTGCTCGGATCGGCGCCCGCGAACGCGTCGAGGTTCCCCTGGCTCTCGCGCAACTCCGCGGCGACAGAAGAAAGGGGAAAGGACGGACGGGTCGCGGCCCGGGCGGCCATCACCGCCAGCGCGAGCGGCAGCCGCCCGCACAGCCGGATGATGGTGGCCACCGCCTGCGGCTCCGCGGCGACCCGGTCCGTGCCCAGCCGCCGGACCAGCGCCTCATGGGACTCGGCCGGGGACAGCGGCCCCAGAGTAAGGGGGCGGGCCCCCTCGCTCGCTATCAGACCGTGGAGCTGATTGCGGCTGGTGACGATGGTCAGACAGCCGGGGGCGCCGGGCAGCAGCGGCCGGACGTGCTGGGAGTCCACCACGTTGTCCAGCAGGATCAGCATCCGCCGCCCCGCCAGCAGACTGCGGTACAGCGCGGTCTTGGCGTCCAGACCCGTGGGCACCCGGTTCGGCGGAATCCCCAGCGCGTGGAGGAACGCCCGCAGCGCCTCGTTCGGCGACATCATCGAACCGGTCGGATCGAAGCCGCGCAGATTGGCGTAGAGCTGCCCGTCCGGAAAGCGGTGGGCGATCCGATGGGCCCAGTGCACGGCCAGCGTGGTCTTGCCGATCCCGGCCATCCCGTCGATCGCGCTGATGATCAACGGCCCCGGTGATCCGGCGTCGGCGCCCTCGGGCAGCAGAGTATGGACACCGGCGAGTTCGGCATGGCGTCCGCTGAACGCGGGCAGGTCGGGCGGGAGCTGCGCCGGGCGGATCACCGGGGCGGGCGCCGCGGCCGGAGGGGCCGGCTGGACCGGCTCGGCGGGGGCCGGGGTCGACCGGGGCACCACCTCGCGGTGGGCGGCGCGCAGTTCGCGGCCGGGCGGGACGCCGAGCTGATCGGCCAGCCGGTCGCGCGCGGTCGAGAAGACCTCCAGCGCCTCGGCCCGCCGTCCGGTGGCGGCGAGCACCCGGATCAACTGGGCCTGGAGGGTCTCGTCCAGGGCGTGGTGGGCGGCGAACTGCTGGAGCACCGTGGGCAGTTGCTCCGGAACCTCGCAGGCCAGCGCCGTGGTGGCGGCCTCCTTGGCGATGGCCAGAAGTTCCCGGTCGACACCGGAGAAGACCGGATGGGACTGGATGTCGGAGGGGACTCCGGTGGCGGTCGGCCCCTGCCACAGGGCGAGCGCCTGTGAGAAGAGTTCGGCCGCCCGCTCCGGCCGGCCCTCGGCGGCGGTGCGCCGCGCCGATTCGCTCAGCTTCCGGAAGCGCAGCAGATCCAGCGCGTCCGCGTCGGCGTTCAGCCGGTAGCCGCCCGAGCTGCGCACCAGCCGGCTGCCCTCGGCCCGTGTCGGCAGCCCGGGTTCCAGCAGTCGGCGCACCGATCCCACATGGCGGTGCACCACATTCACCGCGGTGCTCGGCGGATCCTGCGCCCAGAGCACATCGACGATTTCGCCGAGCGACACGGGCTGTCCCGCCCGCACCAGCAGCAGTGCGAGCAGGGCTCGCTGTTTGGGCGGACCCAGGTCCAGTTCGACCTCGTCACGCCACGCCCTGACCGGGCCTACCACCGTAAATCGCACAACTAGGGATCTTAGTCGAGCCCGTTTCGGGCACCGCGTTCTTCCGGCCGCCACGCGACGTCAGACTTTCGTCACTCAATCGGCGTCGCCCTTCTTTTACGCTCGCGCCATTGACACATCAGCCTCGGGGGGAACGAGACGATGAACATCCGCACGGCGGCCGTCACGACCGACGCCGACATCTACTTAAGGACGCTGTACCGGCGGCACGGTTCGGCACTGCACCGGCTGGCGGCCCGGATGCTGGGCGGGGACTGGCACCGGGCGCAGGACATCGTGCAGGAGGTGGCGATCCACGCCTGGCAGCGCCCCATGGATGTCGGCCCCATGGACGACACCGTCCGTAACCGGTTGTTCACCGTGGTCAGCGACCTGGTGACCGATGGCCACCAGGATCAGGCGGAGCGGCCGGTGGAGATGGCCGGTGAGGCGGAGATGGCGCTGCCGGCCGCGCCGGACACGGTCGATCAAGCGCTCACCGCCCGGCTGGTGTGGGACGCGCTGGCGGACCTGGCGCCCCCGCAAAGGGAGGTGCTGCTGCATCTGCACTATCTGGACCGCAGTGTCAGCCAGGCGGCCCGGGCGCTCGGAGTGCCGCCCGGAACCATCAAATCGCGGACGTACTACGCGACACGGGCCCTGCGGACGGCCCTGCGGGAGCGTGGCGTCACCGAGTGCTGACCACCTCCGGATACCCGCCGACTGCTTTCTGATCGAATGATCGCTACTATGGCGGTGTTTCGAGTACAGACGAAAGCCGATCGCGTCAGGGGTGGGGAACATGCGGGAGCCGGCGCAGAAGCGGCAGGCGCGGATCGCGGCGCTGGTGGAGGCCCGGGGCAGCGCGCGGATCACCGATCTCGCGGATGAGCTGGCGGTGTCCGTCGTCACCGTACGGCGGGACGTGGAGGAGCTGGCCCAGCGCGGGGAGGTGCGCCGCGGCCACGGGGTGGCGCGCTCACTGCGGCCGATGGCCCAGGAGTCCACCGCCACCGGCGACACCATCGGCATGGTGGTCCCCGAGCGCAACACCTATCTGACCGAGGCCGTCCAGGCGGCGCGCGAGGCCGCCGAGAAGGCCGGACTGCGGCTCGCACTGCATATCGCCGCGGACGAGCGCGGCACCGAGCGCGCGGTCAGCCAGGCGCTGGACGCGGGCGCCCGGGGCCTGCTGCTCTCACCGCGCTGGCGCACCGAGGCGGAGGAGCGGGCGGACCACGCCTGGCTCGGCGCCCTGGAGCTCCCCGTGGTGCTGGTGGAGCGCCGGCCCCACCGGGGCAGCGCCGTCTACGGCCTGGACAGTGTGCGCTCGGACCACGCGTACGGAGTGCATCTGGCGCTCGAGCATCTGACCTCGCTGGGGCATCGGCGGATCGTGCTGGCGGCGCGCGACGACAGCCCCACCGCACGGGTGATCCGCTCGGAGTTCGCGGCGCAGACCGCGGCCCGTGGCATCCGTGAGGGGTGCCCGGTGATGCTCAGCTCGCGCACCGCCGGGCCCGATCCGCGCCCGCGCGACGCGGGGGAGGCCGACCTGGCCGACGCGGTGCGCCGGGCCGGGGCCACCGCCGCGCTGATCCACGGCGACATGGACGCGCTGGTGCTGGTCCAGCGGCTGCGTGAGGCGGGTGTCGAGGTGCCGCGCGACTGCTCGGTGGTCGCGTACAACGATGTGGTGGCCGATATGGGGCAGATCGCGCTGACGGCCGTGGCCCCGCCCAAGGGCGAGGTCGGCCAGGCCGCGCTGGAGCTGCTGACCCGCCAGTTGGAGCGGACGCGGGCCGGGCGGTGGGTCGGGGCCGCCCGCCATCTGGAGCTGCTGCCGGAGCTGGTGGTCCGGGATTCCACCGCCCCGCTTCTCTGATTGTTTGACCGCTTTGGTTTCTTCTGTTCGATGTATTGACGGCTTTTCAGTCAAGCGCTCAAGATTCCCCTGACTCCACCGCTGAATCAGGGGAGGGCCCATGCCTGGTCGTAGACGCCCAGGTCGCTCGGCAACCGGACGCCGGGCGACGGCGGGCACCACCGCACTGCTCACGCTGCTCGCCCTCGTTCTGGCGGGCTGCGCGGGTTGCTCGACAAGTAGCGGATCCGACACCGTCGGCCACGGTCCCGTACGGCTGACCTTCTGGTCGGCGCTGCGCGGCAGTCAGGAAGTCGTCGACGAGTTCAACCGCACCCACGACGACATCAAAGTCGAATTCCAGCAGGTCCCCTCCGGGGAGCAGGGCGGCTGGACCAAGCTCAGCAACGCCGCGCGCGCGGGCAACTCCCCCGACGTGGCCACCATCGAATACCCCCAGTTGCCCGGCTTCACCATCGACGGCGTGCCCCGGGACATCACCAAGCTGCTGCCCGACTCGGTCCGCAAGAAGATCCTGCCGCAGGCGCTGGACCTCACCACCTTCGACGGGCGCACCTACGCCGTACCGGTGGACATCGAGCCGATGGTCTTCCTGTACCGCAAGGACATCTTCACCAAGAACCACATCCCGGTCCCCAAGACCTGGGCGCAGTTCGAGAGTTCGGCCCGCAAGCTCAAGCAGGCCCAGCCCCGGTCCCGGATCGCCAGCCTCTTCACCACCGGCGGCACCCTCTATATGGCGGGGTACGCCTGGCAGGCCGGGGCGAAGTGGTACGACACCGTCGGGGACACCTGGCA
The DNA here is from genome assembly GCF_018883605.1 of Streptomyces niphimycinicus. Taxonomy (GTDB): domain Bacteria; phylum Actinomycetota; class Actinomycetes; order Streptomycetales; family Streptomycetaceae; genus Streptomyces; species Streptomyces niphimycinicus. Next base: position 23,354 of record NZ_JAHLEM010000267.1, read on the forward strand.
GATCTCCATGGACGACGCCCCCACCCGTAAGGTCGCCGGCTACTGGCAGCGGATGATGGACGACGACCTGGTGCGGGTGGAGCCCGGGTCCAGCCAGCAGTGGCGGGCCCATCTGCGCAGCGGGGAGACGGCCGGCTATCTGGCGGGCGCCTGGGCCGCGGGCTCGATGATGGCGTCCACCCCCGACGGCAAGGGCAAATGGGCCATCGCGCCGATGCCGCAGTGGGATCCGGCGAAACCCAAGGTGAGCACCCAGGGTGGCTCGACCTTCATGGTCACCAAGGACAGCCGGCACCCCAGGGAGGCCATGGAGTTCATCTCCTGGATGGTGACCAGCCCCGGCGCCCTGAAGGCCAAGCTCGCCAGCGGCGTCAGCAGCGCCTTCCCGTCCGTGCCCGGCCTGGTGCCGGTCGCCCGTAAGGAGATGGACACCAGCTACTACTCCGGCCAGGACATCTTCGGTCTCTTCCAGAAGGAGGCCGAGCGGATCGCGCCCACCTGGAAGTGGGGCCCGCGGATGACCTCGACCACCAGCTCCGGTGACGACGGGCTGGCGAAGGCGGGGGCCGGCAGCGGCGACATCCTCAAAGCCCTGCGCGATGCCCAGAGTCGGACGATGCCCGATCTGAAGAGCCTCGGCCTGTCGGTCACCACCCGCTGAACCCCCTCATCTCCCGTCTCACCCCGAGCCGCACCTCATCCCGCCTGAGCCGAGGTAATCCATGAGCACTGTCATGTCCTCGAAAGGGGCGGCGCCGCCATCGGCGGCCGCCGCCGGCCCGCCCCGCAGAACCCAGCGACGCCAGCAGAGGGTCGCCGCCGCCGTTCTGCTGACCCCCTTCACGGCGCTGCTCGTCGGCGTGTTCCTGGTCCCCGTCGGCTACGCCATCTACCTCAGCCTCTTCTCCGAGGACCACGAGGGGCTCGGCTTCGGCGGCGGGCGCACCGTCTTCACCGGACTGCGCAGCTATCTCTCGGTGCTGGAGGACCCCAGCTTCCTCTCCGGGTTCGGCACCATCGCCCTGTACTGCGTGATCTTCGTCCCGCTCGTGGTCATCAGCGCGCTCGCGCTCGGCCTGCTGCTCGACTCGGGCCTCGTCCGGCTGCGGCGGACCGCGCAGATGCTGGTCTATCTGCCGCACGCCGTGCCCGGCATCATCGCGGCCGTCATCTGGCTGTACCTCTACACCCCGGGGCTGAGCCCCGTGATCAAACTCTTCGCCCAGGCCGATATCACCATCGACTTCCTCGGTCTGCACACCGTGCTTCCGTCGATCGTCAATATCGCCCTGTGGAGCGGACTCGGCTACAACATGATCATCTTCTATGCCGCGCTCCAGGCGCTGCCGCGTGAGGTGATCGAGGCGGCGACCATCGACGGCGCCGGGGGCATCCGCACCGCGCTCCAGGTCAAGGTGCCCATCATCAGGGGCTCCGTCGTCATGGTGTGCATGTTCTCCCTGATCGGCGCGCTCCAGTTGTTCACCGAACCCATGCTGATGAACCAGGCCACCCCGATGGTCAACTCCCGCTTCACCCCCAACATGTACATCTACGACGCGGCCTTCCGCCGCAACAACTACGGACTCGCCTCCGCGGCCTCCATCATTCTTCTGATCGTCACCTGTGTCCTGTCGTACATCGTGACGCGCTGGTCGGGCCGCCGGGAACGGAGAGCGTGATGACCACGACCACACCCACCACCCCCGTGAACACCCCCCAGGGACCGCCGGCCAGACCGCTCGGCAAGCCCTTCGGGCGCTCCAAGCTGACCAGCCGTGGCATCGCCAACGCGGTGGTCCTGATCGCCGCCCTCTACACCATGCTGCCCGCGCTGTGGCTGGTGCTGGCGTCCACCAAGAACGCCGACGCCCTCTTCGGCAGCGACATCCTCTCCTTCGGCGACTTCTCCTTCGGCCGCAACCTCTCCGACCTGTTCTCCATGGACGGCGGACTCTACGGCGAGTGGTACGTCAACAGCCTGCTGTACGCGGTCGTCGGCGCCCTGGTCGGCTCGCTCATCAGCGTCGCCGCGGGCTACGCCTTCGACAAATACGAGTTCCGGCACAAGGAGAAGCTGTTCGGCCTCGTGCTCACCGGCGTCATGGTGCCGCCGACCGTGCTGGCCCTGCCGCTCTATCTGGTGGCCTCCAACATCGGCATGGTCAACACCTTCTGGTCGGTGTTCATCCCGGTGCTCTTCAACCCCTTCGGCGTCTATCTCGCCCGCCTGCTCAGCAGCGGCTATGTGCCCAACGAGGTGCTGGAGGCGTCCCGGGTCGACGGCGCGGGCGAACTCCAGACCTATGTGCGGGTCAGCCTGCGGATGCTCGGGCCCGGGTTCGTGACCGTCTTCCTCTTTCAGCTCACGGCCATCTGGAACAACTTCTTCCTTCCGATGGTGATGCTCTCCGACCAGCACCTGTATCCGCTCAGCCTCGGCCTCTACACCTGGAACAGCGCCGCCACCGTCTCGCCCGAGTACTACCCCCTCGTGGTCATCGGCTCACTGCTCGCCGTCGTGCCGCTGATCGTGGCGTTCGTGATGCTTCAGCGCTACTGGAAGTCCGGACTGACCGCAGGGAGCGTCAAGTGACCGACCCGCACCTCGCCGCCCGCCACCGCCCCCGGGCCGCCCTGGCCATGGCCGAGCGCTCCGCCCGGCAGGTGCTCGGATCCGGGAGTATGGACCGGCTCACCGAACTCCTCGACCTCGACCCCGGCCTCGTCCTCGACGACTTCACCACCCCGGCCGCGGGCCGCGCCCTCGCCGACGCCGAACTGCTGGTCACCGGCTGGGGCTGCCCGCCCCTGGACCGCCGCGCACTCGACGCCGCGCCCCGGCTGCGCGCCGTCGTCCACACCGCGGGCACCGTGCGCCACCACATCACCGACGCCTGCTGGGAGCGCGGTATCGCGGTCTCCTCGGCGGCCGCGGCCAACGCCGTACCCGTCGCCGAATACACCGTCGCCATGATCCTGCTGTCCAACAAGCGGATCCTGGACATCGCCCGGGACTACCGCGCCGAGCGGCGCACGATCGACTGGAACGAGCGCTATCCGGACGCCGGCAACTACCGCCGCACGGTGGGCATCCTCAGCGCCTCCGTCATCGGCCGCCGGGTGCTCGAACTGCTGCGCCCGTACGACCTCGACCTGCGGCTGTACGACCCGTATGTCACCGCTCAGGAGGCGCGGGAACTCGGCGCGGTCCAGGTCGGCCTGCGGGAACTCTTCGCCGGCAGCGATGTCATCAGCGTCCACACCCCCCTGCTGCCCGCCACCGAGGGGCTGGTCAGCCGGGAGCTGCTGGCCGCCATGCCGGACGGCGCCACGCTCATCAACACCGCGCGCGGGGCGGTGGTGGACCAGGAGGCGCTCACCGAGGAGCTGGTGGCCGGGCGGATCCGCGCCGTCCTCGATGTCACCGTGCCGGAGGTGCTGCCCGCCGCCTCACCGCTGTACGACTGCGACAACGCGCTGATCACCCCGCATATCGCCGGATCCAAGAGCGGTGAGCTGCGCCGGCTGGCCGACCTGGCCATCGGCGAGATCGAGAACTATGTCACCGGCCGCGACTTCGCCCACCCCGTACGACCGGAGATCCTCGACCGCTCGGCGTGAGAGGACGCGCCCTCTCACGCCCCGCGCCCCCAGGAGGCCCACCCCGCCATGCCCGAGCTCCCCTTCCTCCTCCCCGCCGACGACCGCACCCTCAGCCCCCACACCGGCTACACCCGCGCCCACTGGGAGGCCGCGGCGGACGGCATGCTGCACGCCGCCCTCCGCTACGCCACCCCCGGCCACGGCCTGATCGACCTGCCCGGCCCCCCGTCGAGGTCCGGGGTGCGCTCCGACGGGCTCGAAGGGTTCGCCCGCACCTTCCTCCTCGCCGCCTTCCGCACCGCCGGGGCCGCGGGCGAGGGCCAGCACGGCTTCCTGGAGCGCTACACCGCGGGCATCGCCCGCGGCACCCTCACCCCCGGGCGCGAGGACGCCGAGTCCTGGCCGGTGATCGGCCATCACGGCGCCCACGGCCAGCCCATGGTGGAGTCCGCGTCCGTGGCCCTGGGCCTGCGGCTGACCGCGCCGTGGACCTGGGAGGCCCTGCCGTCCGACGCCCAGGACCGCACCGAGGAGTGGCTGCGCGGTGCGCTGCGCCACCAGCCCGCCCCCAACAACTGGTATCTCTTCCCCCTCACCGTCGCCGGTTTCCTTCAGTCAGTGGGACGCGGTGACGCGGAGACGGCGCGCGCCATCGAGCGGGGGCTCGGCCTCCTGGAGGGCTGGTACGAGGGCCAGGGCTGGTACTCCGACGGCGACGGGCGGTCGTTCGACCACTACAACGGCTGGGCGCTGCACATGTACCCGCTGCTCCACGCCCATCTGGCCGCCGACCAAACGCTGCTGGACCGGCTCGGCCCCCGGCTGCGCACCTTCCTCGACGGCTTCTCGCTGCTCTTCGACGCCGACGGCGCCCCCATCCACCACGGCCGCTCCCTCACCTACCGCTTCGCCGCCGTCGCCTCGGTGGCCCTCGGCGCCCTCACCGGCCACACCCCCCTCGCCCCCGGGGCCACCCGCCGCGTCCTCAGCGGAGCGCTGCGCCACTTCCTGGACCGCGGGGCGCTGACCGAGGACGGGGTGCTGAGCCTGGGCTGGTACGGGCCGCACGCCGCGACCCTCCAGCGCTACTCCGGGCCCGGCTCGCCCTACTGGGCCGCCAAGGGGTTCCTCGGCCTGCTGCTCCCGCCCGACCATCCGGTGTGGACCGCCACCGAGGAGGCCGCGCCCGCCGAGGGCCCGGACCGGGCGGTGGCGCTGCCCGCCGCCGGGTTCCTCGTCCAGACCACGGGCCGGGACGGGCTGGTGCGGCTGCACAACCACGGCAGCTACAAGCTCCGCCCCTGGGAGGCCGAGCACGGACCCGCCGACCCGCTCTACGCCCGGCTCGCCTACTCCACCCGCACCGGGCCCACCAGCGCGGACAACACCCCCGACAACCACATCGCCATCGAGGTGCGCGGAGCGCGCAGCGCCCGGCTGCGCATCCACCCGCTGGCCGCGGGCCCCGACTGGCTCGCCTCCTCCCACACCCCCGCCTTCCCCGACGCCGGCCCCAAGGTGCCCTCGATGCGCGTCGACAGCCTGACCCTGGTCCGCGGCCGGCTCGAAGTGCGCGTCCACCGCGCGGTCGGCGTCCCCGCCGGGACCCGGATCCACCACACCGGCTGGGCCGTCGCACTGCCCCCGGGCTCCCCTGCGGAGACCGAACAGGGCGCCGAGATACGGCTGGACGGGGAAGAGGTGACCGGTCAGCTCCTCGGACTGCACGGCTGGGCGACCGCCACCGCGGTCCGGGCGCCGCAGGGCACCGCGTACGGGCCATGGGCCCTGGTCCCCGAACTCACCGGCACCGTCGGCGAGGACCCCGCCGGCACCCTCTTCGTCGCACTGGCCTCGCTCACCGGCGAACGCGACCCGGCCCCGCTCGCCGATCTCGCCACCGCCGAGGTGAACGGGCTCGCGGTCACCGTACGGCTGCCGGACGGCGAAGGCGTCGTGGTGGACTTCGGCGCGGGCGGCGCGCCCACCGTCACGGAGGCGGGCGCATGACGCGGCTCGGCATCTGCTCGGTGACGCTGCGCCGGCTCGACCCGGACCGGGTGATCGCCGCCGTGGCCGGGGCGGGCCTGGAGTGCGTCGAATGGGGAGGTGATGTCCATGTGCCGCCCGGCGACGAGGACACCGCCCGGCGGGTCCGCGACGCCACCGTGGCCGCCGGGCTCGCCGTCGCCTCGTACGGCTCCTACTACCGCGCCGGGCGGAGCGACCCGGAGGAGTTCGACGCGGTGCTGCGCTCCGCCGTGGCGCTCGGTGCCCCGCGCATCCGGATCTGGGCGGGCGCCACCGGCACCCGGCAGACCCCGCCCGAGGGGCGCCGCGCGGTCGTCGAGCACACCCGGCGCGCCGCCGCGCTCGCCGCGGACGCGGGGGTGGAACTCGCCTACGAATTCCACCGCAACACCCTGACCGACGGCGCGGACCACACCCTCCGGCTGCTGGACGAGGTGGACCGCGCGGAGGTCGCCACCTACTGGCAGCCGCCGGTCGACATGCCCGACGCCGAGGCGCTGAAGGGGCTGGACGCGCTGGGGGACCGGATCGCCGCGGTGCACGCCTTCTCCTGGTGGCCCGGGACCACCCGGCTGCCGCTGACCGCCCGCGCCCCGCTGTGGCGCAGCGCCTTCGAGCGGCTGCACACGCACCGCGCCGCGGTCTCCGGCGGTCCGCCGCAGGATGTCCTGCTGGAGTTCGTACCGGAGGACGACGAGCGGCTGCTGCCGCGGGAGGCGGCCACGCTGCGGGCGCTCGCCGACGTGTAGGGGGTGCCCGGGGGATCGCGCCTGCGGCGGGCCGCTCCCCTCCCCGCCCCTTCCCGAAACTGGGGCTCCGCCCCAGACCCCGGGCCGGGGTTGCGCCCCCAGACCCCGGCCGGCGCTCCGCCTCGAGCTCGGGGCGGGGGCTTCGTCCCCCAGACCTCGGACTGGGGTTCCGTCCCTGCCTTCCAGCCCCTCCAGGGGGCACCTCCCAGCGGTAGCTGGGGGAGTTTGAGGAGCGGGGTCTGGGGCGGAGCCCCAGTTGAGGGAAGGGGCGGGGAGGGGAACGATCCTCACCGGGGCGCGCGGGAGGCGCCCCCGTAGGACGTGCCCTCCTCGATGGTGCCGCCGAACTCGTCCCGGAGCCTCTCCATGTTCTTCCTGGGCGAGGACGACAGCACCCAGCGGTTGCCGACCAGATAGACCCCGCCGTACATCTGCGCGGTCTCCAGCCAGTCGCGCTGGCCCTTGGCGGTGACGAAGTCGAGGAAGACGAACTTGCCCTTGGCGCTCTCGCAGACGGCCTGCCGGTAGTCGTCCACCTTGGTGGTGAACTCCGGCTCGCACCCGGCGGCCGAGGCGAGCTGCTCCACCCGCGCGGCCCTGGGCGCGGCGCTCGCGCTCGGCCGGGCGGCGTTTCCCCCGGTCTCCGCCTTGGCGTCCGCCTTACCGTCCCCGCCGCCGCAGCCGGCGACGGTCAGCAGCGCGCCCACCGCCGCCGCGACCG
>NZ_JAHLEM010000268.1 GCF_018883605.1 Streptomyces niphimycinicus
CGCGGCCGGGCGGCGCGCAGCGCCAGGCGCAGCACCCGCAGCCGCACATAGGCGTAGCCGGTGTCGGCCCCCGGGCCCTTCGTACCGCGCTGCCAGGGCAGTTCGACATCGGGGTGCGGGTCCGGGCCCGTGCCGTAGCCGCGGTTGCGCGGCAGCGCGCGCTGGGCGAGGGCATGCGCCGCGAGCACCCGGCGGGTGCGCCCGATGCCCGGCGGCAGGATGAGATACGCGAGCCGCACCAGCCGCGGATAGTGCTCGACGATGGCGGCCTCGGCCTGCTCGACGTCGATCAGGCCGGTGGTTTCGTCGTCGGGGGCGACTGTCGCCTGGTGCTGGTCCACGGTTCGTGAACGAGTGGCGGGCCGGGTAGGTCACCTACGGGTGTCCGGCGGGACTTGGCGCCTGCGGCGATCTGTTCCCCTCCCCGCCCCTTCCCGAAACTGGGGCTTCGCCCCAGCCCCCACCGGGGCTTCGCCCCAGCCCCCACCGGGGCTTCGCCCCAGCCCCCACCGGGGCTTCGCCCCAGACCCCACCGGGGCTTCGCCCCAGACCCTCGGGGTCCAGGGGCGGAGCCCCTGGTGACGGGAAGGGGCGGGGAGGGGAAAGGCCCGCCACTGGCACCAACCCGCTACGGCGTACTCGTCTTCCAGCCGCTGAACTCGACCGTCCCCCGCGCCCCCGAGCCCCCGTTCGCCGCCGTCATGAAGATCCCGGCGTCCTGCGCGGCCGCCCCGCCCGGCGCCGTGACCGTGGCCACCTTCCGCCAGGTCGCGCCGTCGTCGGTGGACAGCTCGCCGGTGTAGGAGGTGGCCGCGGTGCGGGTCAGCCGGAGCAGGACGGGGGCCTTGACGCCGGTGATCCGCTGGTAGGTGTCCAGCGTGCCGTCGCCGCCCGAGTCGTAGGACAGGACGACCCCGTTGGCCGGGGTGACGGCGAGGTTCACAAAGCCGGGGGAGCCCGCCGTGGCGAGGTCGTCGCGGACGATGATCCCGGCCCGCGCCCAGGGCCCGGTGGCCGCCTGGGCGGTCACCTTCACGGTGATGGCCGTGCCCACCGTAAGGACGCCATCGCGGTAGACGGAGCCGAATTCGGCGGTGCCCCTCCACAGGTCCTGGCCCGCGCCGTCGATCGCGAACCGCTCGTCGAGCTGTCCGAAGGCCGCACCGCTGTTGGTGACCGTCCGCAGGCCGTCCGCCAGCGGTCCGGCGACCCACAGCGTCCCGGTGCGCACGGCCCGCACCCGGTCCTCACCCCGTGGCCCGTAGGTGACGCCCAGCTCGTACGGCAGCGGCTCGAGCGGGTGCTCCAGCGGTTCGTCGGGCGCGGTCGCGCGCCAGCGGACCTCGCCCGTGCCGCCCGCGGGGACGCCGGGCAGCCGGGTCGGCCCGTCCGGGGCCGGGTCCAGGCCGGTCACGGTGAGGTCGAAGTCGACGCGGCCGGTGGGGCGCAGCCCGTTGACGTTGCGCAGGGCGGCGGTGAGGGACGCGGTGCCGCCGGGCGGCAGGGCGGCGGGATCGGCGGTGACGGTCAGCGTGCCCTGGTAGGGGGCCTTGGCCAGCGCCTCGTACACTCGCTGGGCGGTGCGATGGGCGTCCGCCGTCGGCCGCACGGGGTAGCTCTTGCGCTCGCGCGTCCACGGCTCCTCGACGGCGAACCAGTCGAAGGAGCGCGGGGCGCGGTTCTCGGCCAGCGCGTCCTCCAGCTCGTCCAGATAGGACTGCCACTGGGGGAGGTGGAAGTCGGCGATGAGGCCGCTCCAGTCGCGGTTGGCGTAGTTGGCCAGGTTGCCGCCGTCCGCCGTGGCGCGGTCCGCCCAGGTGGTGATGAGGGTGCGCGCGGCCCGCTCCAGTTGGGCCGACTCCTCCTCGCCCGACGCCATCCGCTTGGCGTCCTCGAGCCACGGGCCCAGCAGGAACCGCCGGTGGGCGCCGGTCATGTCGTCGCTGAGCCGCATCAGCTTGAGCCACAGCCGGGCCAGCGTCCGGAAGGCCGTGCGGTCCTTACGGCCGTAGGCGTCCTGGAGTTGGGGGATGAGCTGCCAGGAGCGGTTGGCGAGCGCCTGCCGGGCGATGTCGGTGAGGTCATGGCGGTAGGCGTCGCTGTCGCGCAGCCCGGCGCGTACGCCCAGCAGCGCCGCGAAGGCCACGTCGAAACCGGCCGGGTCGAAGGCGGGGGTGTGGGTTGAGTAGATGGTGCCCGAACGGGCGGTCAGGGAGGGGCGGGCGGCGAAGACCGAGTCATGCGGGCGGCCGTCCTCGCTGCTGATCTCGTACGCGGTGTCGCGCAGCGCGGCGAACGCCTCCCGGGCCTTGCCGTCCCGTCCGCCGTAGCGCACATCGGCGTAGGAGCGGAACCACTCGGCCCGGTCCACCGCCTCCTCCCGCCACGCCAGCTCGCTGAACAGCTCGAACGCGGCCGGATCCCGCTCGGCCGCCTCCGGCATATAGGCGGTGCCGACCAGTTTGCTGCCCGGCTTGTCGCGCCATACGGTGAACCGCTTCGTCCACATATGGGTCTTGGCGCCGATCGTGGTGCGGCCGCCGAAGTTGGGGATGGTGCCGAACGCGTACGGCACCGCGCCCCAGTCCTTCTCCCGGTCGGTGACGGTGTCCAGATCCGAAAGACCGTCCACCACGAGCATCCGGTCGTGGTCGACGGCGTCCAGCAGATCGCGGCGGGGGTTCTCCTGCCAGCCGAGGATCACCCAGATGGCGCCGGGGCGGGCGGTCCGCAGCGCGGTCTCCACCGCGCGGGCGGCGTCGGGCACCGGGACGTCGCCGGGGTCGCCGCCCTCGTGCAGCAGATCCATCTTGAACAGCTCGGCCTCGCCGAACAGTTCGCGCTGATGGTGGTAGAAGGCGGCGGCCACCTTCCGGAAGGACTCGGTGCGCGGATCGAGCCAGTCGGGCCGCCTGAGCCCGTTCCAGTCGCCCTGCGGCACCGTACGGGCCTCCGGATTGCGGTCCGCGAAGCCGTCGGGGACGGTGCCGAAGTAGCCGGGGAACACCGGCCGCATGCCCAGCTCCCGCAGCCGGTCGGCGATCCGCCGCCCCAGCTCGGTGCGCTTGTCCAGGAGCGCGGTGGAGACCGGGCCGCCGTATTCGCTCATGTTCTGAAGCAGCCACCACGGCTGGTGGGAGGGGGCGGGAAGCCAGGTGCGCGCCTCGGTCTCGGTGTAGCCGAACTCCTGGAGCAGCCGGTGGTAGACGGCCTCCTGACCGGCGGTGACCAGCAGTTCGTTGCAGCCGTGCAGGGCCGCGACGTCGATCAGGTGCTCCCAGCGGTCCCAGTCGGCGAACGGCGCGGTGTAGCCGTCGTGGGTGTCGTTGAACGCGAAGCGGTGCGGCAGCGCGGTGGAGTGGGTGAGGCGCCGGGCGGGCGCGGGCAGCTTCTCCGGCAGGTTGAGCTGATCGCCGGACCAGGTGAGCTGGGCGTGGCAGGTGTACTTGAGATACCAGTGCACCCCGGTGAGCAGCACCGCCGGGCTGGTGCCGGAGACGGTCACCCGCCCCGCGGTCCCGTCGACCTCGAACCGCTCCGCATCGCCCCGCTTGGTCAGCGCCACCAGCCGGAACTGCCCGGCGTGGGCCGGAAGCAGCCGCCGCAGGGCGGCCCGTGCGGGAGCGGTGTCGAATGCGGTCACGGCGGTGTCCTGTGCGTCGTGAGGTTCGTCGGCCATCGCCGGTAACCGGCTCCCCAGCGTGGCCCCGGCCCCGAGTGCTCCGGCGGTTCCGATCAGCGTGCGTCTGCTCAGGTCGCTCATGCGCCCCCCATCGGACAACGGCCAATGCGTCGTATGAAGAAGGCACTTAACCAGCGTTATGGGGTGGGAGCAATGGGGCGCACGGGAAGGTGCCGGTTCCCGGGGCCCTGGACCATCAGCCCCGGTCCAGGTAGGCCAGCACCGCCAGCACCCGGCGGTTGTTGTCGTCCGACGGCGGCAGCCCGAGCTTTCCGAAGATATTGGAGGTGTGCTTGGCCACCGCCCGCTCGGTGACGAAGAGCTGCGCCGCGATCGCCGTATTCGACCGCCCCTCCGCCATCAGCTCCATCACCTCCAGCTCCCGCGGCGTCAGCCGCCCCAGCGGCTTGTCCTGGGCGCGCCGGTCCAGCAACTGCGAGATCACCTGCGGATCCATCGCCGTACCCCCCGCGGCGACCCGCCGCACCGCGTCGATGAACTGATCGGCGTCGAAGACCCGGTCCTTGAGCAGATACCCGATGCCGCCGCTGCCGTCCGCGAGCAGCTCCCGCGCGTACAACTGCTCCACATGCTGGGACAGCACCAGCACCGGCAACCCGGGCCGCGCCCGCCGGGCCTGTAGCGCGCACTGGAGCCCCTCATCGCTGAACGACGGCGGCAGCCGCACATCCACCACCGCGACATCCGGCTCCAGCTCCGCCAGCGCCTTGCTCAGCTCGGGCCCGCTCTCCACGGCCGCCACGACCTCGAAGTCGTACGCCTCCAGCATGCGGACCAGTCCGTCCCGCAACAGGAACAGATCCTCGGCGACCACAACACGCACGGCGGCTCCATGACTTCCTCGGGCCCCGGGCGGGGGACACGGCCGAATCGATCCGAATCTACCGCGCCAGGGGTGCCCACCGGCCTCGCCGGACGAGGTACGGCGGGCGCCCCGAGCAGCCGCCCGGGCCGCCGTGCGTCAGCCAGTCAGCCAGCCGCCCTGGGTGCCGAGAGTGCGCAGGGGATCTCCATCGTCACCATGGTCGGCCCGCCGCTCGGGCTGCTGACCGCGAGGACCCCGTCGAAGGTGCCCAGCCGCCGCTCGACCCCGCTCAGCCCGCCCTCCGGGGTGATCCGGGCGCCGCCGCGGCCGTCGTCGGTCACGGTGATGCGCAGCATGCCCTCCGCGTGGTGCACATCCAGCCACATCCGCGAGGCGCCCGCGTGCTTCGCCGCGTTGGTCAGCACCTCGCTGACCGCGAAGTAGGCGGCCGACTCGACCGGTTCATCGGCCCGGCCCGCCAGCTCCACGTCCACCTCCACGGGCACCGCCATCCGCAGCGCCAGTGCGCGCACCGCGTCCCCCAGGCCGCGCTCGGCCAGGACGGGCGGATGGATGCCGCGGACCAGGTCGCGCAGCTCGGCCAGGGCCTCGGCGGAGTTCGTACGGGCCGCGGCGAGCAGTTCCTTGGCCTTGGCCGGGTCCTTCTCGATCAGGGCCTCCACGGTGCCCAGGCTCATGCCCATGGCGACGAGCCGGGCCTGGGCGCCGTCGTGCAGATCGCGCTCGATGCGGCGCAGTTCGGCGGCGGAGGTGTCCACGGCGTCATGCCGGGTCTCGGTGAGCCGCCGGACCCGCTGCTCGAGCGCCATCTGCGGGGTCGGGTCCAGGAGGGCGCGCGCCAGCAGGAAGTGGCCGCGCAGCAGGAGGGGGGAGACGGTGGCCCCGAGCGCCATGAAGCCGATGCCGAGCGGTACGGCGAGGAGGGCCGTTCCCTGGGAGTCGATGGGGAGGAACGCGTACCAGTAGGTGCCGCCCGCGTTCACGATCGGCTGCCACACCCCGGCGGCCAGCACGAACCCCTCGATCCCGTACGGCACGAAGGCGAAGGCCAGCAGCGAGACGGCGTATCCGGCCGTCATGTCGACCTGAAGCCACAGCAGATCGCGCCAGGTGGCCGGGTCCTTCAGCAGGAAGGTGCACAGCTCCACCTGCCCGGTGACCCCGGAGCGCCGGTCGGCGGGCAGCGGGCGGTACGGCGCCCGGATGGTGACGCCGGACCAGGTGGCGGCCAGGAGCCGGCGCCGGTTGGCGTGTGCGCGCACCGCCTTGATCAGGGGAGGGGTGGTGAGGACGCCCAGGCCCAGCGTGATGAAGGCGATCGACACGATCGTCAGCACGGACAGGGCGATCGACACCAGCGCGAGCCAGGAGACGGCGAACCCCCGTGCGCAGGCCATCAGCGCTCCGCGTCCGTTCATCCTGAGTCCCCCTCGCCGGTCGGATCCTCGTGCCCATGTCGTCGGGCCACCTCAGTGTGTCAGCGCCCCGCGGCCCGGACACGGGGGCAGGACTCCGTCCCGGGGTGTACCTGGCACCACCTCCCTGCCTCGCCCTATGGCTCGGCGACTGGGTGGCTGCCCGGCTGGGGCGCGGACCTGCGGTTTTCTAGCGTCGTGGCATGACCTGTTCCGTCCGTACCGCACGGGGAGAGACGCCATGAGCGCAACGAGGAAGGGCCTGGCCGTGCGGCTGGGTGGGTGGAGCACTCGCCACCGCAAGACCGCGATCGTCGGATGGCTGCTGTTCGTCGTGGTCGTCGCCGTGGTCGGCGGAATGTCGGGGTCCCGGCAGATGACCAACTCCGAGAACGGTACGGGCGATTCCGCACGTGCGGAGAAGATCCTGGAGGACGCGGGCCTCCAGACCCCGGCCGGGGAGATGGTGATGCTGCGCGGCGACCGCCCGGACGGCTGGCGGGACGCGGCCCGCGACCTCACGGCGCGACTGGAGCGGACGGGTGAGGCGGTGCGCATCCAGCCGCCGGTGCGCTCGGAGAGCGGACGGGAGGCCCTGATCAGCTTTGAGCTGAAGGGCGACCCGGACACCGCCGGGAAGCGGGTGGAGCCGGTCTTCGAGGCGGTGCGGAAGACCGCGTCGGCCCATCGGGGCATCGCGGTCTACGAGTTCGGCGACGCCACCGCCCAGCACCGGCTCGACGACATGCTCACCAACGACTTCAAGAAGGCGGAACTGACCGCCGTGCCGCTGGCGCTGGGCATTCTGCTGGTGGTCTTCGGGGCGCTGGTGGCCGCGCTGCTGCCGGTGCTGCTCGCGGTGACCGCCTGTGTCGGCACCTTCGGACTGCTCGCCCTCGTCAGCCACAAGCTGCCCATGTTCGACTCCACCACCTCGGTGATGTTCCTGGTGGGCCTGGCCGTCGGCGTCGACTACTCGCTGTTCTATCTGCGGCGGGAGCGCGATGAGCGGGCCGCGGGCCGGGACGCCGGGACCGCGCTGCGGATCGCGGCCGCCACCAGCGGCCGGGCGGTGCTGATCTCCGGGGTCACGGTCATGCTGGCGATGTCCGGGATGTTCCTGTCCGGGCTGCTGCTGTTCCACGGCTTCGCGGTCGCCACCATCCTGGTGGTCCTGATGGCGATGCTCGGCTCGGTGACCGTATTGCCCGCGATGCTGTCCTGGCTGGGCGACCGGATCGACGCCGGGCGGGTGCCGCTGCTGAACCGCCGCCGGAAGAAGGGCCTGCACACCAGCGGTGGCGTCACCGTCAAGCTGATGCGGCCCGTCCTGGCCAAGCCGAAGCTGTTCGCCGTCGTAGCGGGCGCGCTGCTGCTGGCGCTGTCCGCGCCCGCCCTCGGCATGAAGACCGAACAGCTCGGCATGGACAAGCAGTTCGGCTCCGACGCCCCGATCACCGTGGCCTATCAGGAGATCACCGGCGCCTTCCCCGGCGGCCCGGCCCCGGCCGAGGTGGTGCTGCGCTCCGACGACATCGCCTCGCCCCGCTTCGAGACGGCCGTCGCGGACTTCAAGAAGCAACTCGCCGCCTCCGGACGGTTCGGCAGGACGGTCGACGTCGAGGCACACCGCACGAAGGGGGTGGCCCGGATCGAGGTGCCGCTGGCCGGGGACGGTCAGGACGCCACTTCCCGGCGTGCCCTGGACACCCTCCGGGAGGATCTGGTCCCGAAGATCCTCGGGCCGGTCTCCGACCAGGTGTATGTGAGCGGTGAACTCGCCGGGAGCCGCGACTTCAACCACCAGCTCAAGACCGATATCGCACCGGTCTTCCTCTTCATCGCCGCCGTGACCTTCGTTCTGATGCTGCTCTGCTTCCGGTCGTTGCCGATCGCCCTCGTCTCGATCGTGCTCAACCTGCTGTCGGTGGGCGCCGCGTACGGCACCATGACCGCCGTCTTCCAGCACGGCTGGGGCGCGGAGCTGCTGGGGATGGAGCCGGCCGGGGCGATCGAATCGTGGATGCCGCTGTTCGTCCTCGT